>NZ_CP041765.1:3397500-3697500 GCF_007559025.1 Tomitella fengzijianii
GCGGGCCCGCCGTCCACCGGCGGCAGCGGTTCCTCGGGCAGCGGTTCGTCCGGCGCCGCGCCCAAGCCCGCGGTCAAGGGGCTCGGCATGGCGGGTGCGGGCAAGGCACCCGGCGCCAAGAAGCCCGGCGGAGGGGCACCCGCGCCCGGTGGAGCACCCAAGCCCGCGGCGAAGGGGCTCGGCATGGCGGGCGCGGCCAAGGCACCCGGCGCCAAGAAGCCCGGTGCGCCGAAGCCTGCCGAGCAGCCTGCTCCGGAGTCCGAGGCCACCGAGGCGCCCGCAGCACCCAAGCCCGCGGCGAAGGGGCTCGGCATGGCAGGCGCGGCCAAGGCACCCGGCGCCAAGAAGCCGGGCGCCCCGAAGGCCGCCGCACCCAAGGCACCCGAGGCAGCCGCAGCGTCCGAGGCCACCGAGGCCCCGGCCGCGCCCAAGCCCGCGGTCAAGGGACTCGGCATGGCAGGCGCGGCCAAGGCACCCGGCGCCAAGAAGCCGGGCGCCCCGAAGGCCGCCGCACCCACGGCGCCCGAGGCTGAATCCCCCGAGGCTGCGAAGGCGCCTGAGGCCGAGGAGCCGACGCAGGAGGCCACCGAGGCTCCCGCCAAGCCCGCGGGCCTGAGCGTCAAGCCCAAGGGCCTCGGGCTGGCCGGGGCCGCGATGGCCCCGGGCGCCAAGAAGCCGGGTGCGCCTAAGGCAGGCGCGCCGAAGCCCGCCGCGAAGCCGGCCGAGGGCGTACCGGAGCCGCAGGCCGCGCCCGAACAAGAGGCGACCTCCGAGGCGCCGGCGGAGAAGGCGCAGGTGGAGAAGGCGCCGGCGGAGAAGGCGCAGGTGGAGAAGGCGCCGGCGGAGAAGGCGCAGGTGGAGAAGGCGCAGGTGGAGAAGGCGCAGGTGGAGAAGGCGCAGGTGGAGAAGGCGCAGGTGGAGAAGGCGCCGGAGAAGCAGGCTTCGGACGACGACAAGCCGACGTTGAGCGTCAAGCCGAAGGGCCTCGGCATGCAGGGCGGTGCGAAGCCCCCGGGCAAGCGCTGAGCTGACAGCACGACCGGATCCCCGTCGCCGGACCGCACTGGTCCGCGGCGGGGATCCGTCGTTTCGGCGGCCTCAGCCCCGCAAGTCCGCCGCAGTCACCAGTCCCGCCCGGAACGCGGTGAGCACCGCCTGCACTCGATCCCTGCTCCCGGTCTTGGCGAGGATCCGGCCCACATGCGTCTTCACTGTGGCCTCGGAGACGAACAGCCGTTCCGCCAGCTCGCCGTTGTTGAGCCCCAATGCCATGTGGCGCAGGAACTCGGCCTCCCGCGCGGTCAGATCCTCCACCAGCGCCGGCTCCGGCGTGGAGCCCGTACCGAGCCCCCGTCGGACGTGGTCGAGGAGCCTGCGGGTGGAGCGGGCGGACAGCGTCGCATCGCCGCCGGCGACAGTCCGGATCGACGCCAGCAGTTGCTCAGGATCGGTGTCCTTGAGGAGAAACCCCGACGCACCGGCCGTGATCGCGTCGAGCACGTACCGGTCGATGTCGAAGGTGGTCAGGACGATGACGCGGGGCGCCGGATCCGCTGCGAGCGCCCGCCGCGTGGCCTCGATGCCGTCAAGCCTCGGCATCTGCACGTCCATGATCACGATGTCGACGGGGTCCGCGGACAACCGGCCCAGCGCCTCCCGCCCGTCGCCCGCCTGCCACGCCACCGCCATGTCCGGCTGGGAGTCGATGACCATCGCGAAGCCCGCGCGCACCAGCTGCTGGTCGTCGACCACCGCCACCCTGATCGTCATCGCCCCTCCGGCCTTCGCGTGGCGGCCCGGCTGCTGCCCGCGCCATCCACTGTGTCCTCCACGCCGATTCTTTCCTCACCGACGCCTTCCATGCCGACTCCCTCCTCGCCGACACCGGCGGCGGATTCCGGTCGCGAAGCATGCTCCTCCGGGATCGGTATCACCGCTGTCACCCGGAAACCGTCGGGCGTCCTACGCGCCTCGAGCGTGCCGCCATGGATTGCGGCACGCTCCCGCATGCCCAGGATGCCGCGGCCGCCGCGTGGGATCGGCGACGTCCGCGACGCCCACCCCGCCGGTGCCGTGTCCTCGACGGTCACAGTGAGGAGCCCGCCCTCCCCCGACACGGACACCCGGGTCCTGTTGCCGGGTGCTCCGTGCACGCGCCCATTAGTGAGTGCCTCCTGCACGATCCGATACACCGCCAGTCCCAGCGAGGGCGGCAGGTGCCCGGGATCCGCGGACTCGGTGAGCGCCACGTCGGCCCTGTGAACGCGTTCGGCGTCGACGAGCGCCGGAATGTCCCGCACCCCCAGCGGCGCGCGGCCGTCGTCCGACTCGTCCCCGCGCAGAACGCCGAGCAGGCCGCGCATGTCGGTCAGCGCGTCGCGGGAAGTCGCGGCGACGACCTCCAGCGCTCGTCGGCCCGCCTCTGGATCGGCGACGGCCGCATAGCGTCCCCCGTCCGCCTGCGCGATGACCGCGGACAACGAGTGCGCCACGATGTCGTGCATCTCGCGGGCGATCCGGTTGCGTTCCGCCGCCGCCGCGCGCTCCTCCGACACATCCTTCTCCGCCTGCAACGCCCGGTTGCGTTCGGCGAGGATCCGGACTTCCCGCAGCCTGCCGCGCCGTACGCGCCCCATCGACCAGACCCCGGTGAGGAGGACTCCGACGACCACGACGTTCATCGCGATGAGCCGGATCCGATCCTCGCCGGCCGGTATGGACGCCACCGTGAAGGTCAGGCCGCCGGCCAACGCGGCACCGAGTGTGACGAGTGCCGTGCGGGGGCGCCCGTACGCGGAGACCGCATACAGCCCCGCGAGCGTCGCCAGCAGCATCCCCTGCGCGGCGCCGCTGTACTCATCGGTCGCCGCCCCGTCCGACTCCGCCAGGTACAACCCCAGCACGGCGGCCCCGCAGACGCCGATGACGGCGACCGTCGCGTCGGGCCGGAGACGGCGCAGAGCCAACGAGCCCACCGCGCACGACGCCAGCACCAGCGCGACGGTTCCCCTGCTGCTCGACTGTTGCGCCGCAGTGAGGAAGAGCGTGGCGATCAGCAGCACCGCGGCGAGCACGGCGTCGACCGCGAGCACCCGGCGGCGACCGTTCGCCGACTCGGGGTCCAGAGGTGTCACTGTCATCGCTTCCTCAGGATAATGCGGATTACCCAGGTCGACGCGCTGCCGTCGTCGCACTCCTGGCGCCGCATTCCGCCGGGCCGCTGCGTGCTCACCGGTTCCGCAGCGCATCCACGCTCGCCGCGGCAGCGGCGAGCACGACGGTGAATACGGCGACCACCGCGAACGCGGTCCACGGCCCATGCGCGAGATCCGCAGGAAGCGATCCCGGCTGATAGAGCTCGACCGCATTGCGGAACGGAAGCCACGGAGCGATCCTGTCCCCAATGCCGGGAATCCCTGCCGCCAGCGGCTCCAGCGCAGCCGGCCACAAGACGACGAGCGCCACGGCGGGGGCCGTACGCCGCACCAGAGTGCCGACAGAGACGCCGATCACCCCGCACAGCGCCCACAGCGGCACCACGACCCATACCGGCCGGATATCGCCCGCCGCCCATTCGAATTCGACGTTCGGCGCCGCTGCCCCGACGAGGGACAGCACCGTCGCACCCAGAGCCGCTGCACCAGCGCACATCCCGGCCAACGCACAGGCCTTCGCAAGGAAGAAGCGCACCTTGCCCGCATCGGCGAGAAGCGTCATCGCATACGTCCCGTGGGAGTGTTCGGCTGTCGCCGCGACAGTGCCCAACGCCAGCACGACGAGCAGGCCGGTGCTGGCGCCCTCCAGCAGCTGTGTCGCCGACAACGTTCCGTCTGCGGTGAGGGTCCGCACGACACCCACGCCCGCGAGAGCGGCGAACGCCAGCAGCGCGGTCGCCAACGGGGCTCGGGTGGTGATCGTCTTCGTCCATTCGCCGTGCACGTTGGCGATCATCCTGCCGCCTCCGTCCGCACCGCGGCCGGCGGCGCGTCCACCGCGTGCCCCGTCTCCGGACTGCGGTAGTCGAGAACATCGCCGGTGGCCGCGAGGAATGCGTCCTCCAACGAGCCGCGGACCTCGGTGAGCTCATCGACGCGCAGCCCCGCCGCGAAGCAGACCCGGCCCACCGACGGCGTGTCCAGGCCACCGGCCGGATCCGACAGCGCCAGCGCCCCTGCACCGGTCGCCTCCACCGCCCATCCCCTGGTGCAGGCCGCGTCACGCAACACCTCCGGCCGGTCCACGCGGACGCGGATCGAGGTCGCGCTCATGGACCGCACGAACTCGTCGGTGTCGTACTGCCCGATGAGGCTGCCGCGGCCTATGACGACGAGGCGATCGGCAGTCAGGGACATTTCGGAAAGCAGATGGCTGGACACGAGCACCGCGTTGCCGCACTCGGCGTAGTGGCGGATGAACCGGCGCATCCAGTGCACGCCGTCCGGGTCGAGCCCGTTGAGCGGTTCGTCGAGCACCAGGTGCGCGGGTTCCCCCAACAGCGCACCCGCGAGCCCCAGCCGTTGCCTCATTCCCAGCGAGTAGCCGCCCACCCGCCGGTCCGCGACACCGTCGAGCCCCACTCTGGTCAGCACCGTGTCCACCCGGTCGGCATCGATTCGACCCACCTGCGACAGCCAGCGCAGGTGCGCGCGGGCGCTGCGGCCCGGATGCACCCACCCGGCGTCGAGAAGCGCCCCGACCCTGCTCATCGGCCTGTCGAGCGCACCATAGGGGTGGCCATCGATGCAGGCGCTGCCGCCGTCCGGGCGCTCCAGCCCCAGGAGGATCCGCAGCGTCGTGGACTTGCCCGCGCCGTTGGGGCCGACGAAACCGGTGACCAGTCCGTCCTCCGCGGTGAAGCTCAGCGAGTCCACGGCCATGGTCTCCCCGTACCGGCGGGAGAGCCCCTCCACTTCGATCATCGTGCACACCTCCGTCTTTCGGTCCCGGCGGACGTCGCCGGGCGGTATGCACTCCACCTTGTCGCCGGTGCGCCGCGAGCGCGTCGGAGCGCGGGGGGAATTCCACGGGCCGGCCGTCCTACTCCGGTGGGACGGCCGCCGCACGCATCCCCGCCCCGCCGACCAAGCAAGAACTGCACCAACAGACCCCCAGACGCGCAGTATCTGCTTGGTCGCCCCACGATTCGCGCCCATCCGGCCCCGGACACCGCCCGGGCCCACGCAATATCAGCCACCATGGAGTGATGCGTACACGTTCCCGTTCCGTCGCCTGCGCCCTCGCCGCCTCCGCCGCCCTGCTCGCCGCCGGCTGCTCGAGCTCGTCCGGCACCGCACCGTCGGCAGGGCCGGACGCGCCCGCCCCCGGCATCAGCACCCAAGCCGCAGGCACCGTCAGCGGCACCCCCGACACGGTGACGGTGGTGCTGGCGGTGCAGACGCAGGCCGCCTCGGCGAACGCCGCGCTCACCGACAACGCGGACAAGGCGAACACGGTGATCGACCTGCTCAAGGGCAAGGGCATCGCGGCGGAGGACATCAAGACCAGCAACCTGAACCTGCGCCCGCAGCACGGCCCCGACCAGCAGATCACCGGCTACCAGGTGACCAACGAGGTGACGGCCACGGTGCACGACATCAGCAAGGCGGGCCCGCTCATCGACGCGGCCGCCGGCGCTGCGGGCGACGCGATCCGCGTGCGGCAGACCAGCTTCTCCATCTCCGATGACAGCGACCTGCGTGCCCAGGCCCGCGCCGAGGCCGTCACGCAGGCGCAGGAGCAGGCGAAGCAGATCGCGGAGGCGGCCGGCGTGGACCTGGGCGGCGTCCGGTCGATCTCCGAGGTGGCCGCGCAGTCCGGCCCGCCGCAGCCGCTCGGGCTGGCCGACAGGTCCGCGGCCGCGACCCCCGTGGAGCCCGGCTCGCAGGATGTGACGGTGAAGGTGGACGTGGTCTACGACGTCGGGTGACGCCGGAAGCCTGAGACCCTTACTCCGCCAGCACCTTCCGCAATCGCCGCGTGTCGTCGTCGGTCCACTGCGGCGGCTGGAGGATGGCGGCCCACGCGTCGGCGTAGTCGGCCACGTAGGTGTGCCCGAATCCGTCCGGCACGTCCGTCCCCACCGCCATGTCGGCACTGAGCTGCAGGAAGGTGATGATGGGGTACCACTGCGCGGACGGCAGCACCGCGTCGCCACGCGGCTCGTCGAGCCAGTCGGGTTCGGAGAGCAGCGTGTCCGGGTTCCACCACGTGATCGGGTCGGACGCGTGCTGCAGGTACACCACCCGCGTCCCCTCCCACGGGGTTTCGGGTCGCTTCAGGTCCTCGGCGTCGGAGACGAAGCGCACCGTCAGGCCCTCGCGGTAGATCGGCAGCCACTCCGGCGAGCCCTCGTCACGCTGCGCTGTGAACCGGCGCCACAGCTCGTTGTTGCTGGTGGGGCCCACGAACAGCGCGCCGTCGGTCTGCGCGGCCAGGTCCAGGTCGCCGGAGAAGGCCGACTCGCCGGAGAACGAGCCGAGGCTCTCCCCGAAGGTCACCAGCCGCGGACGTTGATCCTCGGGGCGCGACTGCACCTCGGCTGCGATGGCCCGGAACAGCGCCTGGCCGGCCTGCTGGGCGCGGCTCTGGTCGGCGATGAACGACAACCAGCTGGGCAGGTAGGAGTACTGCATGCTCGCGATGGCCGTGTCCCCGCCGAACATGTACTCCAGCGACGTGGACGACGCCTCGTTGATCCACCCGCTGCCGGTGGTGTTCGCGACGGCGATCACCTCCCGGTCCAGGGCCCCGGTGCGCTCGAGCTCGTCCACCACGCGCTGCGCCCGCTCGACGACGCCGCCGTCGGTGGAGGCGAGGCCCGCGTAGACGCGGATCGGCTCGACGGCGGGCCGGTCGGTGAAGCGCTCGATCTGCTCGACCGTCGGACCGTCGGAGACGAACCTCCGGCCCAGCCGCCCCAGCGAGTCCCAGGTGACCAGCGACTCGGCGCTGCCGGACCGCAGGGGCGTGTCCGGCGGGGCGTTGTCCGCCTCGTTCTCGTCGTTGATGGCGCTGAAGCTGGAGTTGAGCCCGGACATCAGCCAATTCGCGAGCACGCCGTTGGCCAGGGTCACCACCAGCAAACCGGCCAGTACGACGCCGACGACGGCGGCGACACGGCGGGGCAGGAACCCGCGGCCCAGCCGGGTGAGCAGCCGCGAGAGCCACCGGAACCCGCGGCAGACCACGACGATCGCCGCCCACACCAGCACCGCGATCGCCAGCGTCAGCGGGTACGCCCACCACCGCAACGCATCTGCGGACATGATGGTGCGCAGATGCGACTGCCAGTGCGCGAACCATACGAGGATCGACGTCGTGCCGCCGACGGCCACCACGGGCAGCGCCCACCACGCGATCCGCTGCACAAGGCGGGGCGGCTCCCACTCCAGCAGCCACCGCAGGAACAGGGCGACGAGGATGCCGATGCCGTAGCCGATGGCCGCGGAGCCGCCGGACACGACGCCTTGGAAGAGCGGCCCACGCGGGAGCAGGGTGGGCGTGAGCGATGCCCAGAAGAACAGCAGCGCCCCGACGAGGCCCAGGTAGGGGGCTCCAGCGAACCAGATGCGGGTGCGGTGGGAACGGTCGTCGACCGGTTCGGCGATGCTGTGGCCGTCCGTGTCGTCGCGGCCGTCCGGCGTCGTCTGCTCAGTGGTCACACGATGATTCTGGACTGTCGACCGCCGCGGGGGCGGTATCGGCACCCGCCGCGCGCCGCCGGCGCCGGACGAGCCACACCGCCGCGGCCGCGACGACCACCACCGTCAGCGCCACAGCCGACCCGGCCCCCAGCCACCGGACGACCTCCTTGTAGGAGCGGCCCACGACGAAGCCGACGGCGACGTTGGCCGCGCCCCACGTGACGGCGGCGGCGACGTCGGCGAGCAGGAACGGGCGCAGCCGCATCCCCGAGGAGCCCGCCAGCGTGGGCATCAGCGTGCGCACGAAGGCGATGTAGCGTCCGACGAACACCGCGAGCGGTCCGCGCCGAGCGATCAGCTCCTTGGTCTGCTCACGCCTGCGGCGCCGGCGCGGCGACATCGGCCGGCCTTCCATGCGGTCCCCCAGCAGATGGCCGACCCCGAATCCGGTGAGGTCGCCCAGCACCGCCGCTCCGACGACCACGGCCGCCATCGGCCACAGTTCCGCGTGACCCAGGCTGGCGAGCACCCCGCCGACGATCGCCGCCGTCTCACCGGGCACGACGAAACCCACCAGCAGCGCGACCTCGGCGAACACAAGTGCGCCGACGATCGCGTAGACGACGGCACCGTTCAGCGTCAACAGCTGCTCGAATACCTCGGTCATGGTGGTGCCGCCCGCCGATCGTCCGCCGTCCCCGGGCTCCGGCTGGGGGCGGCATCGTCCTCCCGCGGCGGCCGGCCGACGGGCGTGCGCCGCGAAGAAGAATTCCGACCTGTGAGGATACAGGCCCGGCAGCCGATCGGCCGCCCCCGGGCCGGTCCCTGTCAGCGGAAGGGGCGGCCCACCGCAGGCGAGCCCTCGGCCACACTGCACGCCCGCGCCGCACGCCGCACCCGCCGCAGTGGCACGATGGTCGGGTGAGCATCTCAGACAACGTGCGCCCCGAGTCCACACCGGCACCCCTGGACTACCCGGCACACCGCGCCCTGGAGCAGTCGCAGAAGCTCCAGAACGTCCTCTACGAGATCCGTGGACCGGTGCACGCCCACGCCGCGCGCATGGAGGCCGAGGGCCACCGGATCCTCAAGCTCAATATCGGCAATCCGGCCACGTTCGGTTTCGACGCGCCGGACGTGATCATGCGCGACATGATCGCCGCCCTCCCCTACGCCCAGGGCTATTCGGAGTCCAAGGGCATCCTGTCGGCCCGCCGCGCCATCGTCACCCGCTACGAGCTGGAGCCCGGCTTCCCGCCGCTCGACGTCGAGGACATCTTCCTGGGCAACGGCGTCTCGGAACTCATCACCATCACCATGCAGGCGCTGCTGGACGACGGCGACGAGGTGCTGATCCCGGCGCCCGACTACCCGTTGTGGACGGCGATGACCTCGCTTGCCGGGGGCACCCCGGTGCACTACCTGTGCGACGAGGACAACGGCTGGCAGCCGGACATCGAAGACCTGGAATCAAAGATCACCCCGCGCACCAAGGCGCTACTGGTGATCAACCCCAACAACCCCACCGGCGCGGTCTATTCGCGCGAGGTGCTCGAGCAGCTCGTCGAGCTGGCGCGCAAGCACCGGCTGCTGCTGCTGGCGGACGAGATCTACGACCGCATCCTCTACGACGACGCCAAGCACACCTCGCTGGCGTCGCTGGCCCCGGACATGCTGTGCCTCACGTTCAACGGGCTGTCGAAGACCTACCGGGTGGCCGGCTACCGCGCCGGCTGGCTGGCGGTCACCGGGCCCAAAGGCCACGCCACGGGGTTCCTCGAGGGCGTCAACCTGCTGGCCTCCACGCGCCTGTGCCCCAACGTGCCTGCGCAGCACGCGATCCAGGTGGCACTGGGCGGGTACCAGAGTGTGAACGACCTGATCCTCCCCGGCGGGCGGCTGCTGGAACAGCGCGACGCGGCCGTCAGCGGCCTCAACGCCATCCCCGGCGTCTCGTGCGTGGCACCCAAGGGCGCGTTGTACGCGTTCCCGCGGCTGGACCCGGAAGTGCACGAGATCCACGACGACGAGCAGCTGGTGCACGACCTGCTGACCAGCGAGAAGATCCTGGTCACCCAGGGCACCGGCTTCAACTGGCCGCACCCGGACCACCTGCGCATCGTCACCCTGCCCTGGGCCCGCGACCTGTCGGTGGCCATCGAGCGGCTGGGCAACTTCCTGGCCGGCTACTCGCAGTAGTCGGCCCCGGCAGGCGCCGCTCCTCCTCCTCTGCCCGGTCGCCGATCAGGCCCCGGGCAGCGGGATCTCTATGGGCGGCAGACCCGGGATGTTGATCTCCAACGGCGGGGGCGGCGCGGGCGCCTGCTGGACGGGCGGCTGCGGAGCCTGCTGCACAGGGGGCGGCGCCGGCGGCTCCTGCTCCGTCACCGGCGGCGGGGGCGGCTCAGGAGCGGGAGGCGGGGGCGGTGGCGCCGGCGCCTGCTGCGTCACCGGCGGCGGGGGCGCGGGCGCCTCGGTGGTCACCGGCCGAGGCGAGGGAACCTCCGGCGCCTTCGTCGTCGATGCCGGCGAGGGCGCGGCAGGCGACGTGGGCAACTGGGAAGTCTGGGGGCCGGACGCGGTGTCGTCCCCTGCCAGCACCCCGCTCGCAGCGACGGCCCCGACGGCGAGACCCGCCAGCAGCACCAGCCCCACTATGCCCGCGACGGCGGCCGCCGACGACGTCCAGTCCGGCCCGCGCCTGGAGCGCTCCGCCACCGGCGCCCAGTCGCCGTCCGAGGCGGAACCCGACGCCCCGACGGCCTCCCGGCTGGGCAGCAGCGAGGCGCCCCGCGCCACAACCGATTCCGGCCCTCCGGGGATGATCACCGGGAGCCCCAGCTCGCGCTCGACCACCTCGGCGTCGAACTGCTCATGGATGCGCTCGCCCACCAGCACGACCAGGTCCGCCATCACGCCGCTGAGCTGCTGCGCGGCATCGACGACCATCGCGACGCCCTCGAGCACGTCCACGTCCGCGGCCGCGAGCTTGTCGGTGGAGATGCGCTGGATCTCCTCCACCATCGCGCCGTCGGCGTCGACGATGCCGCAGCTGTAGCGCCACGAATCCACATTGCACACCGCGACGTGCCGTGCGAAGCCCACCTGCCGGGTCGCCATCAGCTCGGCGAGTGCGGCGACGGGCGTGGGCATCAGGCTGTAGTGGGTGAGCCCTGCGGCGTCGGTGCCCATCGTGATGCGCTTGGCCTGGTCCGCGTCGTGGTAGGCGAACACCACCGAGCGGATGGTGCGGTCGATCCGCGACGCAGCCGCGCCCTCACCGGCACGACCGGCCAGCAACGGCCGCAGCGCATAGGCCACCTGCTCCTCCGGCGTGCCGTAGGAGGGGACGTCGTTGAGCAGGCGCGCCGCGTCGAGCATCTCCACCGAGCGCTTGCGGACGGCGCGGCCGCCGTACACCGCCGGATCGCCGGACATGGGCGCGTCCGCGAGGGCCATGCGGACATCGTCGCCGTTGATGCTGACGCCGAGGATGGCACTCATCCGGGACTCGCCGGATGCACGCGCCTGGCCGCTGTCACGTTCCGACCGATCCACAGTGCCCTCCGTCCACGCCGGCCCCTCGCCTGCCGGACGGGCCTGTCCTGCACCTCCGGCGATCGGTCTCCCGCGCGGGGCCTTCTCCCAAGCGACGGCCGGCCTGGTGACAGGCGTCCCGACGCGCCGAACAATTCCCCCGCCACCATACTTGCGCTGCGAGGACACGGCTCGGCGATGTAGCGAAACACCTGGTCTTCAACGTGTCGGCGCGGCGCCGGGCCCCTGTGGTACCGCGGCGGGCGCGACGTCAGCGGCGGAAGTTCAGGTACGCGCGCGACGGCGTCGGGCCGCGCTGGCCCTGGTACTTGGAGCCGACGGACGCGCTGCCGTAGGGGTTCTCGGACGGGCTGGTCAGCCGCAGCAGGCACAGCTGGCCGATCTTCATGCCCGGCCACAGGGTGATCGGCAGGTTCGCCACGTTGGACAACTCCAGCGTGATGTGACCGGAGAAGCCGGGGTCGATGAACCCGGCCGTCGAGTGGGTCAGCAACCCCAGCCGGCCCAGGCTCGACTTGCCCTCGAGGCGCCCGGCGAGATCGTCGGGCAGCGTGCAGCACTCCATGGTGGCGCCCAGCACGAACTCGCCCGGATGCAGGACGAACGGCTCGCCGTCGCCCGGGGCCACGAGCGTGGTCAGCTCGTCCTGCTGCTGCGCCGGGTCGATGTGGGTGTACCGGGTGTTGTTGAAGACGCGGAAGAACTCGTCCAGCCGGACATCCACGCTCGACGGCTGCACCAGCGCGTCGTCATAGGGCTCGATGCCGAGCCGACCGGAGTCGAGCGCGGCGCGGATATCGCGGTCGGAGAGCAGCACCCGCACAGCCTAACGGGGGCCGGAGGGGTGGTGCGGACGGGCTCCGCGGGGGATCTGCTAGAGTCTGTCCCTGCAGGCAACGCAGCCGTGTGATTCATGCGTTTACGCTGGTCACGTGGCAGAAATCGCCTAGATGCCGATGTAGTTCAATGGTAGAACATCAGCTTCCCAAGCTGAATACGCGGGTTCGATTCCCGTCATCGGCTCTCACTGGTCAGGGCACCTTTTCACCCGCCCTGATCTCCTCAACTGCAGCCGGAACGCGGCTTTCCTGCCACGAACGTGCCCCATCGTGCCCCAGAGCGCTGCCCGGTCAGTGGTAGCGCGGTGGCTCCACGCTGGGATCGTCGCCGACCACGTCCACATCCGAGAGCGCCAGCACCGCGTCGATCGCGTCCGCTGAACCGCCGATCGAAGCGAAGTGCGAGTCGATGTCGCACGTGACGCACCAGGCGCGGTCGGCCGGCCAGACGAACGCCGGCGCGGGAGCTTCCACGGTGCCCAGCAACTCCTCCATCCGGCCGTCCCAGCTCTCCGCATCCGCGAGAGCACCGTGAAAGAGGAAGTAGTTCCGGTTCGGAATCACCAGCCTCGGCGTGGGATCGTCCGCGCGAAAGCAGGGCCATCCCTCCCAGACGAGGAAATAGCAGTCGCCGGGCGTGCCGGTGAAGCGGGCGAGCTCCGACAGCACGACACCGATCTGTTCGTCGTCGCTCAGAGCACCGGGGCTCACCGATGCTTCGCTCTCGCGCTGCCCGTTCACTATCGGATCCGGGATGAGCCGCAGGCGCGCGTACCAGTCGAAGCAGAACGGGCCACGGGAGACCAGGCGGTCCCACGCCTCTGTGCGATCCGCGATCCACTGCGCCGGAGACAGGTCCTCCATCCGTGTGATGCTCACGTGGACGCCTCGGCTGCGGGACACCGACCAGCGGGCTCGCAGAGTTCGCCGATCGGCGCGACCGTCACGTCACCGTGCGGGTCAAACCAGAAGGGCAGCGAGCCGTGCAGGCGGGGAGCCAGCAGGTGGCGCCCCCGGCTGGGCCACTGCACGAACTCGTATCCGGCGAGGTGGTCCTGCACGGATTCGGCCGTCCGCACCGCGGCCTCACCATACGAGGCGTCCATCGTCAGCCCCGTGCGGCCGCCGAATCCGCCGACCAACCGTCCGCTCTCCCACCCGATCGACACGAAGTAGTCGTCATGCACGGAAAGGCGCCAATCCAGCTGATCGACGTCCACGTCCCGCCCGTCGCGCAGGCAGCGCAGATCGCGGGCGACAGCCTCGAGGGCGCGCCACCACGCCGCCGGCGGGGCGAAGCCGGGGCCGCTCACCCGCCCGGATCCGGTCCCGGACCCCAACCCGGACTGCGGAATCCGCCACACGAAGCACTCTTCGCCCCACGGTCCAAGCTCGGTCATGCGATCATCCTGCCAGCCCTGGACTCCGGATTCGGCAGTCCGCCGCGGCGGGTCCACCGGCCCGCGCGCGGCGACCGGCCGCGGACTCGGCGACCGGCCGAAACCCACCGGCCGGCCGCCCCGCGGCGTCGACGTCCTAGTCGAACGTCCCCCAGCCGTACAGCACGCTCAGCACGATCGCGAGGACCACCAGCACGCCGATGATCCCGGCCCAGACGAAGGCCTGCGGCTTCGACGGCGGGTCGTAGGGGTTCAGCTCGGCCTTCAGTTCTTCGGCGTTCACACTCATCATCTCCTCACAGCACCGCAACAGCGACTGCACAGAACGATACGGAACCGCCGCCCGCACGGCGTGCCGACCCCGGACACCGTGGACGCACCCCGCCCCGTCCGGGACCACGCGTGATCCCGCCGTACGTCAGCACTGGATCGTGCGACCCGTTCAACTTATTGCGATTCCGCACATGCGGAGGTCATACGACCTCTATCCTCAGCGTCAATGCCCTGGCCGACCGCCGCCCCGCGCCTTCGTTCACCGCTGGGTCACGGCCGCGCCCCGGCGCCGTACCCCAAAGAAGGCAGGCCCTCGATGGCGCCCGACTCACCCGATCACCCCCTCTCGGACTTCCCGCGCCGCAGCTTCCTCGGCGGCGCGGGACTCCTGCTCGCCGCCGGCGCCGGTGCCACCCTGGGCTCGTCGCTGCTCCCCGGAACCACCCCGAGCGCCGGCGCCGCAGTCGGCGGCGGCGCGGTCGGCGGCGGCGCGGTGCGCAAGCGCCCCAACATCGTCATCATCCTGACCGACCAGGAGCGCCAGCCCATCTACTGGCCCGCGGGCTGGTCGGCGGAGAACCTCCCGCAGCGCCAGCGGCTGGTGGACACCGGCCTGTCGTTCATCCACAACGCGTGCAACTCGACGATGTGCTCGCCCAGCCGCAGCACCCTGTTCACCGGCGTCTTCCCCGCCCAGCACGGGGTGTTCCGCACGCTGACCTCGGGCGGCACCCTGTCGCCTGCGGAGCCGGTGCTCTCCCCGGACACACCCAACATGGCCCGCCTGCTGTCCGCCGCCGGCTACAACGTGCACTACCGGGGCAAGTGGCACATGAGCAAGGGCGCCGACGGATACGATCCCTCCACCGAGGACATCGAGGGGTTCGGGTTCCACGGGTGGCAGCCGCCCGAGGCCGGCCAGGACATCGCGCCCGAGCACTTCGGCGGCGGCACCGCCAACATCGACCAGCAGTACGCCGACGAGGCGGTCGAGTTCCTCAACACCGTGCAGACCGACGCCGACCGGCCGTTCGCCCTCATCGCCAGCTTCGCCAACCCGCACGACATCCTCGCCTACCCGCAGACGTGGGACCAGGAGATGCCGGACGGCGGCACCAACTACCGTGATGCCGCGCCCGGCTGCTTCGAGATGGGCATCGAGCTGCCGCCGACGTTCCGCGAGGTCCTCGCGCTCAACCACAAGCCGCGCGCGCAGACGCAGGTCAACCTGGCTTCGCAGATCGGGCTGGGCCCGCTCATCGGCGACGACCGCGCGCGGAATTACGCCAACTTCTACGCCTACGTGCAGAAGGTGGTGGACGCGCACATCGGGGCGGTCATCGACGCGGTCGAGGCCAACGGCCTGCGCGACGACACGATCATCATCCGCCTGGCCGACCACGGCGAGATGGGCATGTCGCACGGCGGCATGCGGCAGAAGGTCTTCAACGCCTACGAGGAGACGATGCTGGTGCCGCTGGTCGTCAGCAATCCGCGGCTGTTCCCGTCCGCGGTGACGACCGGGGCGCTGTCGAGCCTGGTCGACGTGATGCCGACCCTCGCGACCATCGCCGACGTCCCCGCCGACGCGCGAAGCGGGTTCGCCTTCCGCGGCGTCGACCTCTCGCCGATCATCGACGACGCGGTCGCCCACCCCGCGTCGCCCACCGCGTCGGTGCAGGACGTCCTCCACTACACCTTCGACGACGACAACATCGGCCAGCCCGACGGCCAGACAACGGTGCAGCAGCCGAACCACCTGCGCACCATCCGTGAGCAGACGCGCAAGTTCTCGATGTACTTCGACCCGGCATGGCAGGAGCCGCCGGTGTTCGAGATGTACGACATGGCGGCCGACCCGCTGGAGCTCGAAAACCTCGCGGACCCGTTCGCCCCGGGCCAGTTCAGGCCGGACATGTTCGTCGAGATGCTCGCCAGGCTGGTCTCCGTCATGGCGGAGAAGGGCACCACGCCCGCCGGAATGCCCGCGGTGCCGCCGCTGCCCGAGATGCCGCCCGGGTCCGTGCTGCCGGACCTTCCGCCGCTCTCGGTGTCGTGAACACGGGCCCGACCACGCCGTTTCACGCTGGCACCGTTTTCACACCGGCGCCGGTTCCTGCCGGCGCCCGACCGCAACGTGACGCCCTACACAAACCAGCCACGGAGGACTACAGTTAACGTCGATTAACCCAATCCCGTAGAGAGGCTGTCCCCGTGGCCGACGCTTCCGCCCCGCACACCCCTGTCCTCGACCCCGGCGCAGACCTGGCCGCGTACGTCGACGGGCTCATCGCCACCTACAGCGGGCCGGACGTCTCCGCCGCACACCTGCTGTGCGACAGGCACGACCCCGACGCGGTGGCCTTCACCGTCATCGACGCGGAGCTCGGCTCCGTGGACATCACCTTCGGCGAGCTGCGCTCCCGCTCCGAGCAGGGCGCCGCCGCGCTGGCCGAGCTGGGCGTGGGGCCGGGGGACGCGGTCGCGACGCTCATGGGCAAATCGGCCGACCTCGTCCACACCCTCGTCGCGATCTGGCGCCTCGGAGCCGTCCACGTGCCGCTGTTCACCGCCTTCGCCTGGCCCGCGATCGAGCTCCGCATGACCGGCAGCGCGGCCAAAGTCGTCGTCACCGACCCGGGCCAGCGTGACAAGATCGAGGACTCCGGCGGCGCCGCGGTCATCGTCGCCGACGGCGGCACCGGCACGGTGGCCCGCGACGGCGACCTGGCCCTGTCCACGCTCGTCGACGCCCAGCAGCCGGGTCGCCCCGCCGCCGTCACCGGCTCGGATGCGCCGCTGGTCATGATCTTCACCTCCGGCACCACCGGCAGGCCCAAGGGCGTGCCCGTGCCGGTGTATTCGCTGGCCTCGTTCCACGAGTACGTCGAGCTGGGGCTCGATGTGCAGGAATCGGACGTGTTCTGGAACGCGGCGGATCCGGGCTGGGCCTACGGCCTCTACTACGGGATCCTCGGGCCGCTGGCCGTCGGGCGCCGCAGCCTGCTGCTGTCGTCGGGGTTCTCCCCGGAGCTGAGCGCCCGGGTGATCGAACACTTCGGCGTCACCAACTTCGCGGCCGCGCCCACCGTCTACCGGACCATGCGCGCCAAGTCCGACGTGCTGCCCGCAAGCCTGCCGCTGCGCCGCGCATCGTCCGCCGGCGAGCCGCTCACCCCCGAGGTCATCGAGTGGGCCCGGCAGATCTTCGGCATCCCGGTGCGCGACCACTACGGGCAGACCGAGCACGGAATGATGATCATCAACGGCTGGCACGAGTCGATCCGGCGCCCGCTGCGCGAAGGGTCCATGGGCCACGCGCTCCCCGGGTGGACCGGTGCCGTCCTCGCCGAGGACTCCACCGACGTGCTGCCCGCCGGCGAGGTGGGCCGCGTCGCCATCGACGTGCCCGCGAGCCCGCTGATGTGGTTCCGCAGCTACCACGACGCCCCGGAGAAGACGGCCGAACGCTTCGCCGACGACGGCCGCTGGTACCTCACCGGCGACGCCGGCCGCACCGACGACGAGGGCTACTTCTACTTCTCCTCGCGCGACGACGACGTCATCCTCATGGCCGGCTACCGCATCGGGCCTTTCGACGTGGAGAGCGTGCTGTCCACGCACCCCGCCGTCGCCGAGTCCGCGGTGATCGGGGTCCCGGACGAGCTGCGCGGCGAGGTCCTCGAGGCCTACGTGGTGCTCCGCGCCGGCGTCACCGGCGGCGAGGAGCTCACCGGCGAGCTGCAGGCGCACGTCAAGACGGGGTTCGCCGCGCACGCGTACCCGCGCGTCATCCACTTCGTCGACGAACTGCCGAAGACGCCGAGCGGCAAGATCCAGCGGTTCCTGCTGCGCAAGCAGCGCGCCACCGAGGTGCGCGGCGACTGACCGCATCCGGCATCGACGGCGCGTCCCGCCGATCATGCTTACGCTGGCGAACATGAGCATTCCCGCGATCGCACTCAATTCCGGAACGTCGATCCCGCAGCTGGGTCTGGGCGTCTGGCAGGCGTCCGACGAGGAGACCGAGCGCGCCGTCGGGGCGGCCCTGGACGCCGGGTACCGGCACATCGACACCGCGGCCGCCTACGGCAACGAAGCAGCAGTGGGCCGTGGGCTCGCCGCGTCGTCGGTGCCGCGCGAGGACGTCTTCGTCACCACTAAGCTGTGGAACGCCGACCACGGGCACGACCAGGCCCTCGCCGCCGTGGACGCGAGCCTGCAGCGCCTGGGCGTCGACTACGTGGACCTGTACCTGATCCACTGGCCGCTGCAGGACCGCGACCGGCTGCTGCGCACCTGGGACGCGATGGAGGAGATCGCCGAGTCGGGCCGCGCCAAAGCCGTCGGCGTGTGCAACTTCGAGCCGCACCACCTGCAGCTGCTCGTCGACCGCGGCGGCATGCTCCCCGCCGTCGACCAGGTGGAGCTCAACCCGCACCTGACGCAGAAGGATATCCGCGCCGAGGCGGCGAAACTCGGCATCGCCGTCGAATCCTGGAGTCCCCTGGGGGGCACCTCCCGCTCCGGGTGGGGGCCCGAATCCAAGCCGAACACCCTGCTCGGCGACGACACCATCGGCGCCATCGCGCAGGAGCACGGCGTCACCCCCGCGCAGGTGCTCATCCGCTGGCACCTGGACAACGGGCTGATAGTCATCCCCAAATCCGTGCACCCGGAGCGCATCGCCCAGAACTTCGACGTTTTCGGCTTCGCGCTCACCGCCGACGACATGACGCGGATCGCCGCACTCGACGACGGCACCCGGCTGGGCCTGCACCCGGACGAGATGAACCTCGGCGCCCCCTGAGCCCGTGCGGGTGGCGAGTCGGGCGCGGGGCCGGGCCGCGCGTCGCTTAGGATGCGTCGAGTGACTCAGCTCGACCCGGATGTCGAACGGGCGAAGACGGCCGGCGCGACCACGCCGGTCCCCGCAGCGCGCGGCGCCGTCCCCGACGGCACAGCGCCCGATGACGCTGGCGCTGCCGTCGCGCGCGACCCCGACGCCGTCGCGCCGGACTCCGAACGACAGCGCAAACTGGTCCGCATCCGCCGCAGCTGCTACGCCGCGTGGGCCGTGGTCGTGGTGCTGTGGCTGACGTTCTTCGGGTTCCCCTTCGACCGCAACCGCCTGCTGATCCTCATCTGCCTGGGGCTGCTCACCGTCAGCATCGGCCGCCGGCCGCTGCTGGGCGTCATCCGCGACTGGCTGCCGTTCGCACTGCTGCTGGCCGCCTACGACCTCAGCCGGTACCTGGCCATCATCATCGGGCTGCCCACCCACTGGCACCTGGCCGTGGACGTGGACAAGTGGATGTTCGGCGGCACCGTGCCCACCGTGTGGCTGCAAGAACAGCTCAAGACTGCGGACATCCCCTGGTGGGAGATCATCACCAGCACCGTCTACATGTCGTTCTTCCTCATCCCGTACGTGGTGGCCGCGTTCCTGTGGGTGCGCGACAGGGTGTCGTGGCGCAAGTACGTCATCCGGTTCGTCGCGATCTCCTTCGCGGCGCTGATCGGCTACATCTTCGTGCCCGCCGCACCGCCATGGGCCGCGGCGCGGTGCACCGCCGAGCAGGTTGTGGACGGCCCGTCAAACCCGGACTGCATGTTCAGCGACCCGGCCGACACCCCCGACGGCGGGCTGCTTGGCCCCATGACCACGCACCAGCCCGGGGCCGACCCGCACGTCGAGCGCATCTCCACGCGCGGCTGGGACGCCACCCACCTGATGGCCGCCCGCAAGGTGGTCGAATCCGGGCAGAAGAACTCCAACATGGTGGCGGCGATCCCCTCGCTGCACGCGGGCCTCACCGCGCTCATCGCCATGTTCATGTGGCCGCGCGTGCGCAAACGCTGGCGGCTCATCTGGGCGGCCTACGCGCTGACCATGGCGTTCGCCCTGGTCTACACCGCCGAGCACTACGTGTTCGACATCCTCATCGGCTGGGCGCTGGCCGTGGCGGTGCTGCGGCTCTGCCCGCCGGTGGACCGGTGGTGGGACCGCACCGCGCCGAAGGTGTCCGCGCGGTTCAGTGCATGGCGCACGCGGCGGGCACGGGCGGGCGCGCCGGTCGAAGGGGCCGGCGCTGTGGACGCGGCTGCCGCGGGTGCCGATGCGGGCGGGGCCGGCGCACGTGACGCCTGAAGTTGGAACTGCACCGCACCGCTCCGCGACCTGGGAGTATCGGCACGGAAACAGTGCCCGCCCGATCAGGAGGACCCGGTGACCGAAGAGCAGACCACGGCGGACGTGCCCGCGAACGCGAAGCGGGTGCGGGAGGAGGACGTGTTCGACGTGGACGCGGTGACGCGGTGGCTGGGCGCGACCGCGGGGATCACCGGCACCCCCGAGGTGCGCCAGTTCGCGGGCGGCGCATCCAACCTCACCTACCTGCTGCGCTATCCGGACCGTGACCTGGTGCTGCGCCGACCGCCGGCGGGGGCGAAGCCGGCGTCGGGCCATGACATGCACCGCGAGTTCCGGATCCAGCAGCTGCTCGCACCCGCGTTTCCGCACGTGCCGGCGATGGTGGGACTGTGCACCGACCCGGCGGTTCTGGGCAGCGACTTCTACGTGATGGAGCGCGTGCACGGCACGATCCTGCGGGGCGACGCCGAGGTCTCGCTCACCCCCGCGCAGACCGGCACCCTGTGCACCCGGATGGTGGACCTGCTGGTGGAGCTGCACTCCGTCGACCCGGCCGCCACCGGCATCGACGAGTTCAGCCGCGGCCCCGGGTACGTCGCCCGCCAGGTGTCGGGCTGGACCCGCCGGTTCGCGAAGGCCCGCACCGACAACGTCCCCGACTTCGCCACGGTGACCGAGTGGCTGGACGCCCACCAGCCGGACGACGTGCGCCAGGCGGTGATCCACGGCGACTTCCGGCTGGACAACCTGCTGCTGGGGCCCGAGTCGGACACCGACCCGGCGCCGCTCCGCCCGGTGGCGGTGCTCGACTGGGAGCTGGCGACGGTGGGCGACCCGCTGATGGACCTGGGCGCCACGCTCGCCTACTGGGTGCAGGCCGACGACGAGCCGATGATGCGCCTGACCAAGCGCCAGCCCTCCGACCTGCCGGGCATGCTCACCCGCGAGCAGATCGTGCAGCGCTACCTCGACGCCACCGGGCTGCACACCGACAACTGGCGGTTCTACGAGGTGTACGGGCTGTTCCGGCTGGCTGTGATCGCGCAGCAGATCTACTTCCGCTACCACCACGGGCAGACCACCAACCCGGCTTTCCAGGACTTCTGGCAACTCGTGGCCTACCTGGAGCAGCGGTGCCGCCGGCTTATCGCGGAGTAGGAAGCGGTCGACGAGCAGGCGGCGTGGGCTGAGCGGCCTGCCCCGTGGCTCACTCGAAACCTCACTCCCCGTAGTGGTATCGGCACGCGGCGACGCGGATCTCGTCGCCGGTCATCTTGTACACCAACCGGTGCTCCAGGGTGATCCGCCGCGACCAGTAACCCTGGAATCCGTGTCTGAGCTGCTCGGGCTTCCCGATGCCCTCATTGCCGTTCCACTGGATATCGCGGATCAGCGCATTGATGCGCTTGAGCGTCTTGCGGTCCTGCGCCTGCCACCACAGGTAGTCATCCCACGCCGACTCGTCCCAGACCAGCCTCATTCGGCGAGATCCCGCTCGACCCCTTCTCCCGATTCGAGCCGCTCGATGGAGGCGAGGAGGCGACGCGCATTTTCTGGACTCTTGAGCAGGTACGCGGTCTCCTTGAGGGACTCGTACTCGTCGAGAGCCACCATCACCACCGGGTCGCGGCCCGCACGCGTGACGATGACCTCCTCGCGATCGTCGATGACGCTGTCAAGCGTCTCCGCGTACCGCGCCCGGGATTCCGAATAGGAGATCGTCCGCACTGCCCACCGCCTCGCCCGTCGCCGCTCCACACCGGAGCGCCATCACGTACAGGATATTGTACGCGAGATCGGCGTAGTGCGCCCTGCGCTTCCCTCGCCCGCCTCGGGCATCCCGGCAGGTCCTCACCTACCCGCGTTGGGTGGACTTTTGGCTGAAATTCCGAGCGTTTCCAGCCAAAAGTCCACCCAACGCCGGGGCGCTCGCGGCTACGAACCGCCAGCATCACCCGCTGCCCGCTCCCCCGGCCCCGGCAGCCGCAGCGGCAGCAGCGCCGCCAGCCCCGCGCCGATCACGATCAGCAGGCCGACGATGCCGGCCCGGTCCGCGCCGAACAGCCACGAGAACAGCCCGAACAGAGCCGGCGCCAGGAACGACACCGCGCGACCGGACGTGGCGTAGAGCCCGAACATCTGGCCCTCCCCGCCGGGCGGCGACAGCCGCGCCATCGCCGACCGCGCCGACGCCTGCGCCGGGCCGATGAACAGGCACAGCACCAGCCCGCACGCCCAGAACGCCACCGGCCCCGACGACGCGAGCAGCCCCACGCCCACCACCATCATCGCCGCCAGCGAGAACACGATCACCGGCTTGGCGCCCACCCGCTCCTCGCACTGGCCGCCTGCCACCGCACCGACGGCGGCGACGACGTTGGCGGCCACGCCGAACATGAGCACGTCCGACGACGAGACGCCGTACACCCCCACGCCCAGCACCGCGCCGAAGGTGAACACCCCCGCCAGCCCGTCGCGGAACAGCGCCGACGCGCCGAGGAACCCGAGCGTGCGCCGGTCCGTGCGCCACAGCCCGCGCAGGTCGGCGAACAGCGCCCGGTAGGCGCCGGCCACGTCCGCGAGCCGCCCCCGGACGCCGCGCCCGGGCGGCGTCGTCTCCGTCGCGGGCACCTCCGGGACCACCACGAACAGCGGCACCGCGAAGGCGACGAACCACACCGCGGCGAACAGCACCACCAGGCGGATGTTCATGCCGTCGGCGCTCGGCAGCCCCAGCAGCCCGCGGGTGTCCCCGTCGCCGGTGATGAAACCCGCGTACACGAGCAGCAGCAGCACGACGCCGCCCACGTAGCCCGCCGACCAGCCGATCCCGGACACCCGCCCCTGCGTCTCGGGCGTGGAGACCTGCCGCAGCATCGCGTAGTAGGGGACGTTGGCCAGCTCCGCCATCACCGACGCCGACGCCAGCAGCACCAGCCCCAGGAAGAAGTACGGCTCGGAATCGCGGACGAAGAACATCGCGACCATCAGCGTGATCGTGCACAGGGTGAGGACGGCGAGCGAGCGCTTGCGCCGTCCCCGCGCGTCGGCTCGCCCGCCCATGATCGGCGCCGTCACCGCCAGGACGAACCCGGCGACGCCCAGCCCCCACCCCAGCCAGGCGCTCGACGAGATGCCGCCCGGCGAGTCCTCCCCCACCTGGTCCGTGAGGTACACCGAGAACACGAACGTGAACACCACCGCGTTGAACGCCGCCGCGCCCGCGTCCCACGACGACCACGCGAGGACGGAGCGCCGCCCCGTCGGCGCCGCCCCGCGCGAGGTCCCCGTCATAGGTGCAGCCTATGGCGCGGCGGCGGTAGCGTGCGACCATGTCCGCCGCATACGCGCCCGGCACCCCGTGCTGGGTGGACACGATGAGTTCCGACTTCGACGGCGCCGTGCGCTTCTACTCCGGCCTGCTGGGGTGGGAGGCCGAGGTGGACGACTGCGACGCGGCCGCCGCGCGCTGCCGGGACCTCGGCGGCACCGGCGACCGTGCGTCCGCCGACTCGCCCCACGGCCGGCTCGCCGGGGTGCGCGACACCACGGGGGCCGCGTTCCACATCATCGCGCAGGGCGGCTGACCGGGCGGGCGCCCGCAGCCGCTACGCGCGTCCGGCCGGGTCCACCGCCTCGGATTCGCGCACGGGCGGCGGCGGGGTGCCGTCGCCGAAGGGCCGCCCGCCCAGTTCTTCACGCCCGTGCGGGGTGAGCCACACCGAGGTGTCGGGCCCCAGCGGCACGATCCCCGTGGGGTTCACGTCGCGGTGGACGATGTAGTAGTGCTGCTTGATCTGCCGGAAGTCGGTGGTGTCGCCGAAGCCGGGCGTCTGGAACAGGTCGCGCGCGTACGCCCACAGCACCGGCATCTCGGTGAGCTTGGTGCGGTTGCACTTGAAGTGCCCGTGGTAGACGGCGTCGAACCGGGCGAGCGTGGTGAACAGGCGCACGTCGGCCTCGGTGATGGTGTCGCCCATGAGGAACCGGCGCGTCGACAGCCGCTCGGACAGCTCGTCGAGCCGCGCGAACAGCGCCAGGAACGCCGCGTCGTACGCCTCCTGTGATCCGGCGAACCCCGCCTTGTACACCCCGTTGTTCACGTCGACGTGGATGGTCTGCATCAGCGCGTCCATCTCGTCGCGCATGCCCTCCGGGTAGAGCTCCGGCGCGCCGTCACGGTGCAGGGCCGTCCACTGCGTGGAGAAATCGAGCGTCATCTGCTTGAAGTCGTTGGTGACCACCTTGCCGCTGGACTCCTCGACGATCGCCGGCACCGTGATGCCGCGCGGGTAGTCGGGGTACCGCGCGAAGTACGCGTCCTGCAGGCGCGGGATCTTCAGCACCGGGTCGACGCCGCCCGGGTCCAAGTCGAAGGTCCAGCTGCGCTGGTCGTGGGTGGGTCCGCACAGCCCCAGCGACAGCGCGTCCTCGAGCCCCAGCAGCCGGCGGACGATCAGCGTGCGATTGGCCCACGGGCAGGCGCGCGCCGCGACGAGGCGGTAGCGCCCGGCCTCCACCGGCCAGCCGGATGCGCCGTCGGCGGTGATGCGGTCGCTGATGTAGTTCTCGTCGCGCGTGAAGGCCGCGCCCTCCTCCACGTACGTGCCCTGGCCCGCATCGCCTCGCTGGTCGTCGCCCATTGCGATCGCCTCCGTTCCTGTCCGTGGAGAGCCGTCGGCAAGCGGCTTCGACGCGCCGCCGCCTACGACACCGCCTTCAGCCTAGGCCGCGCGGTTAGGTTCGGGGGATGGACGCACACGAGTGGGACGATCGCTACAGCGCACAGGAACTCGTCTGGGGCGCTCCGCCCAACGAGGTGGTGGTGGAGCTGGCCACCGGCCTTCCGGCGGGCCGCGCCGTGGACCTCGGCTGCGGGGAGGGCCGCAACGCGCTGTGGCTGGCGACCCGCGGCTGGGCGGTCGAGGGCATCGACTTCTCCGGCGTGGCGCTGGACAAGGCCCGGCGCATCGCGGCGGCGGCCCCGGCTGCGGTGGCCGAGCGGCTGACCTGGACGGAGGCCGATCTCACCACCGCGGACCTGGGGACCGGCGTCGACCTGATGCTGGTCGGCTACATCCACCTGCCGTCGGATGAGCGTCCGCGACTGCTGCGGCGCACGCAGGACGCCCTGGCCCCGGGCGGCGCGCTGCTGGTGCTGGGGCACCACAGCCGCAACATCGACGAGGGCGTCGGCGGTCCGCAGGATCCGGACATCCTCTTCACTCCCGACGACATCACCGCGCTTCTCGACGAGGACATGCAGGTGGGCTTCGCACGCGAGCTGTTCCGTGAGACCTCCGGAGGCACCGCCATCGACACGCTGGTCTTCGCGCGCAAGCCGTGACCCGCGGAGGTCCGCATCCGGCACAGGTCCCATTGCCGGCTCAGCGCAGTGTTCTTTCGGTCACGAGTGCGCACATCGCCGGCCCAAGCTGCGCCGCCGTCATCCCCGTGGCCTGCCGGTTCGCCATTGACAACGCGCCTATACACCACAATCGCAATCTGAGCAATCCCTCATGTTTGCGCACCGGACGAAACGGAGTAGCCTGAGCAGTAAGTTACTCGTCGGTAGAGTGGATGTGCGCGGCTCACACCGGGCAGACCCGCCTACGGCGCCGAACCTCCGGCTCGACGTCGACGCGTAGCACCGACACCCGCATTCCGCAGGCGCACCGCCCGCGGAACGGCACTCCACAACTCGACAACGACGAACACCACCGCACGGCGCACCGCCACCGGGCACTATCGGATGGACCACCACCCGCCGGCCGGGGCGCCTGCCAGCCGAGTCAAGGCTTGTCACGAGGAAGCGAAGACATGGGCCATTTCAAGAGCAACACCCGCGATATCGAGTTCAACCTCTTCGAGGACCTGAAAGTCCAGGAGCCGATGTCCCAGGGCGCCTGGGGCGATCTCGACGAGGACACCGCGCGCACGATGATCTCCGAGGTCGCCAAGCTCGCCGAGGGCCCCCTCGGCGAGGCCTACGCGGACGCGGACCGCAACCCGCCCACCTTCGACCCCGCCACCCACGAGGTCACGCTGCCCGAGGGCTTCAAGAAGTCCTTCCGCACCATGTGGGACGCGGAGTACTACCGCATGGGCCTGCCGGAGGAGATCGGCGGCGTCCCCGCCCCCCGCGTGCTCGGGTGGAGCCTCAACGAGATGATGCTCGGCGCCCAGCCGGCCGCCTTCATGTACGCGGCGGGCCCGTCGTTCGCCGGCGTGCTGTTCGAGAACGGCACGGACGAGCAGAAGAAGTGGGCGGAGGCCTGCGTCGAGCGCGGCTGGGGCGCCACCATGGTGCTCACCGAGCCGGATGCCGGTTCCGACGTGGGCGCCGGCCGCACCAAGGCGATCAAGCAGGACGACGGCACCTGGCACATCGAGGGCGTCAAACGGTTCATCACCTCGGCCGACTCCGACGACCTGTTCGAGAACATCTTCCACCTGGTGCTCGCCCGGCCCGAGGGCGCCGGCCCCGGCACCAAGGGCCTGAGCCTGTTCTTCGTGCCCAAGTTCCACTTCGACTTCGACGGCAACGAGATGGGCGAGCGCAACGGCGTGTTCGTCACCGGCGTCGAGCACAAGATGGGCCTGAAGGCCTCCGCCACCTGCGAGGTCACCTTCGGCGGGCACGACGTCCCGGCCGTGGGCTGGCTGGTCGGCGAGGTCCACAACGGCATCGCCCAGATGTTCGACGTGATCGAGCACGCCCGCATGATGGTGGGCACCAAGGCCATCGGCACGCTGTCCACCGGGTACCTCAACGCCCTCGAGTACGCCAAGGAGCGAGTCCAGGGCTCCGACCTGACCCAGATGACCGACAAGTCCGCGCCGCGCGTGACCATCACGCACCACCCGGACGTGCGTCGGGCCCTGATGATGCAGAAGGCCTACGCGGAGGGCATGCGGTCCGTCTACCTGTACACGGCCGCCCACCAGGACGAGGCGATGGCCGAGTTCACCTCGGGCGCCGACGCCCAGACCGCCCACCGCGTGAACGACCTGCTGCTGCCCATCGTCAAGGGCGTGGGCTCGGAGCGCGCCTACCAGTACCTGACCGACAGCCTGCAGACGCTCGGCGGGTCGGGGTTCCTGCAGGACTACCCGCTCGAGCAGTACATCCGCGACGCCAAGATCGACTCGCTCTACGAGGGCACCACCGCGATCCAGGCGCAGGACTTCTTCTTCCGCAAGATCGCGCGCGACCGCGGCGCGGCCCTCGCCCACGTGGCCGGCCAGATCAAGGCGTTCATCGACTCCCCGGACGCCGACGGCCGCCTCAAGGGCGAGCGCGTGCAGCTTGCCACCGCGATGGAGGACGTGCAGGGCATGGTCACCACCATGACCGGCTGGCTCATGGGCGCCCAGGAGCAGCCCGCCGAGCTGTACAAGGTGGGCCTGGCGTCGGTGCGGTTCCTGATGTCCTTCGGCGACCTGCTCGTGGGCTGGCGGCTGCTGCACCAGGCGGAGGTCGCCCTCGCCGCCCTCGACGGCGACGCGGCCGACAAGGACCGCGCGTTCTACGAGGGCAAGGTGGGCGTCGCCCAGTTCTTCGCGCGCAACGTGCTGCCGGAGCTCACGGCCAACCGCAAGATCGTCGAGAACACCGACGGCGAGGTCATGGAGCTCGACGAGGCCGCATTCTGAGCCACTGACCCGATAGTCCCCCGCGGCCCGGCGACCTCGTCGCCGGGCCGCGTTCGGGTCCGGCGCACGCCGAGCGAACCGGCGGGCCGGCCGGTATCTTCACGCCCGACGCCCCACCCACGTGATCGAAAGGACGCCGGCGTGTCCGCCGAACAGCCCGATACCGCCGACACCACCGAAATCCCCGAAGCCCCCGCCAGGCCCGTCGCCATCGCCGCGGACGGACTGCACGCCACGGGGCCCGACGGACCGGTGTTCGGCCCCGTCGACCTCCGCATCGCCGAGGGCGGGCTGCACATCCTGCAGAGCCCCTCCGGCTCGGGGCGCACCGCGCTGTTGCTGGCGCTGGCCGGACGATTCAAGGTGGATGCCGGGACCCTGACGGTGCTCGGCGCGCGCCGCCCGTCGGAGATCCGCCGATCCACGGCCCTCGCCGGTTTCCGCGACATCGACGAGATCGACGATGCGGTGCGGGTGCGCGCGGTGGTCCGCGAACAGCTGGCCTGGAACTCCCCCTGGTACCGGCCCGCCCCGCGCTTCGACGACGGCGCCTATTCGCGCCTGACGCTGCCCGTGTTCGGGGAGCTGGCGCCGCCCTCGCCCGCCGCCTACATCCAGGACCTCGGCGAGCTCGAGCTGCTGCTGCTCCGGATCGCCCTGGCCCTGTCCGCTTCCGACGCGCGGGTGCTCCTGGTGGACGACCTCGAGCAGGTCCGCGACCTCGGCGAACAGGCCGTGCTGGCGCGCAGGCTGGCCGCCGTCGGCGAACACCGCACCGTCGTCGCCTCCGCCATCAACCCGCTGCCCCATCCCGCACCGCCGCACACCCTCCACGTGCCGGACGCCGTCGCGCCCGCACCCCGGCAGAAAGGCGCCTGATCCATGCTCGCCGGATTCGCGATCGGCACCGAGCTCAAGCGCTTCGGCAAGGGCCGGATGCCCAAGGTGGCGCTGGTCGCCATCGTCTTCATGCCGCTGCTCTACGGCGCCCTGTACCTGTGGGCTTTCTGGAACCCGTTCGGCGAGGTCGCCAAACTGCCGGTGGCCCTGGTCAACAGCGACCGGGGCGCGGTGGTCCAGGGGCAGCCGCTCAACGCGGGCCAGGAGGTCGCCGACGAACTGCTCCGGCGCGAGGACCTGGACTGGCGGCAGGTCTCGCCGCAGGCGGCCCGGCAGGGCGTGGAGGACGGCGACTACTACTTCGCCGTCGAGCTGCCGGAGGACTTCAGCGCGGCGGTGGGCTCGCCGATGTCCGCCGATCCGCACCAGGCGCAGATCGACGTGCTCTTCAACGACGCCAACAACTACCTCGGCACGATCATCGGCCAGAACGCCATGCACCAGCTGCAACTGGCGGTGAGCCAGAACATCAGCGGCCAGGCCGTGGACAAGGTCCTCGTCGGGCTGCAGTCCGCCGGTGAAGGGCTCACGCAGGCCGCCGACGGGGCGCAACGACTGGCCGACGGGGCCGCGCAGCTCGATGACGGCGCCGGCGAGCTCGATGACGGCGCGCACACGCTGTCCGACGGCATCGACACCGCGTACTCGGGTTCCGGGGAGCTGTCCACCGGCGCGCAGACCCTCTCCGAGGGCATCGACACCGCCGCCGGCGGGGTCCAGGCGCTCACCGGCGGGCTCGGCCGGCTCAGCGCCGGCACCGAGCAGCTCGGGGCGGGGGCCGGCCAGATCAGCGCCGGCGTGGACCAGGTGGTGGGCATGCTCGACCCCCTCGGTCAGGCGCAGACCGACGCGGCGCGGTCCGTGGCACAGGTGGCGGACATGCTCCGCGCCAACCCGGACCCCGTCTCCCGGCAGGCCGTCGCCGCACTCGACGGGCTGCAGCACACCCTGGCCACGCAGGGGCTCTCCCCCGGGGCCCTCGACCAGCTGCACCGGCTCAGCGACGGCGCCGCGCGACTCTCGCACGAGCTCGGCGACCCGTCCTCGGAATACCGCAGCGGCATCAGCGCTCTCGTAGCCGGCGGCGGGGAGCTGCAGTCCGGGATGACGCAGCTCTCCGACGGCGGGCACCGGCTCACCGGCGGCGCAACGGAACTCCACGGCGGGCTGGCGCGGCTCTCCGACGGCGGCCATGCCCTCACCGACGGCACCGGCACCCTCACAGGCGGCACCGAACAGCTGCGCGGCGGCGCGGACGAGCTGGCGGACCGGCTCGGCGAAGGGGCCGGTCAGGTTCCCGACTGGAGCGACGAACAGCGCCGCGAGGTGTCGTCGACCATCGGCGCCCCCGTCGCGCTGTCCGAAAACAGCATCACCCACGCCGAGACGTTCGGCATGGGCTTCGCGCCGTTCTTCCTGTCGCTCGCGCTGTTCGTCGGCGGCATGATCATCTGGATGCTGCTGCGGCCGCTGCAACTGCGCCCGCTCGCCGGCCGGCTCGGGGCCGTCCGCGTGGTCCTGGCCTCCTACCTGCCCGCGCTGTGCGTGGTGCTTGCCCAGTCGGTGGTGATGTTCCTGGTGGTGCGGTTCGCCCTGGGGCTGGACCCGGCGTACCCGGCGGCGACCTTCGGCGTGCTGACGCTCATCGGCGCGGCGTACCTGGCGCTGATCCAGATGTTCAACGTGGTGCTGGGCCCCTCGGTGGGGCGCGTGGTCACGCTGGCGTTCCTCATGCTGCAGCTCGTGTCCTCCGGGGGCGTGTACCCGGTGGAGACGACGTCCCGGCCGTTCCAGTTCCTGCACCCGTTCGATCCGATGACCTACACGGTCGACGCGCTGCGCCAGGTCACGCTGGGCCACATCGACGGGCGGCTGTGGACCTCCGTCGCCGTGCTCGCGGGGGTGCTCGTCGCGTCGATCGCCGTCAGCGCGCTGGCCGCGCGCCGCGACAGGCGCTGGACCATCGAGCGCCTGCACCCGCCGATCGCCGTGTGAGACTGGAACCGCTGCACCCCTGGCACCGCTGCGCTCCCAGATACCGCCGATCCGAGCACCCGTTGCGCGCGATCCGCCGGGAATCGGTGCTCGTCGTGTGTACCGGGCACGCGGACCGCTGCTGGGCGCCGACGGCCGCGGGTAGGGTCGGCGCCACGAGCTCCGCAGCCGAGTAGGAAGAGTGTGATCGACATGGCGCGCGTCGTCGTCTTCGGTGGCCACGGCAAGGTGGCGATGCTGCTGCATCCGCTCCTCGTCGAGCGCGGCGACGAGGTCACCGCCATCGTCCGCAACCCCGAACACACGGAGGAAGTGGCGGCGACGGGCGCCCGGCCGCTGGTGGCGGACGTGGAGCGGCTCGATGCGGACGCCATCGCGGAGGAGATCCGGGGGTTCGACGCGGTGGTGTGGGCCGCGGGCGCCGGCGGCGGCGATCCGGAACGCACCTACACGGTGGACCGGGACGCGGCCATCCGCTCGATGGACGCGGCGGCCCGCGCCGGGCTGCGCCGCTACGTGATGGTCTCGTACTTCGGCGCGGATCCCGAGCACGGCGTCCCCTCGGACAACGGCTTCTTCCCCTACGCCGAAGCGAAGGCGGCCGCCGACGCCCACCTGCGCGGCACCGACCTGGACTGGACGGTGCTGGGGCCGAGCCGCCTCACGCTCGAGCCGGGCTCCGGCCGGATCGAGGCGGACGAGGGGCCGCGGTCGCCGATGGCCAAGGGCGAGGTCCCCCGCGCCGACGTGGCCGCGGTGACCGCCGAGGTGCTCCACCGCGACGACACCATCCGGCGCACCATCGAGTTCAACACCGGGGCCACCCCGATCGCCGAGGCCCTCGGCAGGAGCTGACGCCGCCTATTTGCAGCTGACGATCGGCGACGGGTCGTACACCGTGGTCTCGGTGCTGCGGGAGATCTCCGCGCCCGTGGCCGCGCTGCGGATGATGCGGGTGTCCGAAGTGGTGAAGCCGGGCGCCCCGGACGACGGCGAGCAGTCCGCACCGCTGAGCGTGATCCGCTCCGGGTCGGTGTAGTTGGAACGCCCCCCGTTCACCGATTCCACGTCCACGGTCTTGGTGCCCCAGATGCGCACGGTCACCGAATCCGAGTCGCCGGACGCCTGGATGAGCACCCCGGTGGACGACGGGTTGGTGAACTTGAGATCGATGGCCCCCTCGTACACGGTGGCCTCGCGACCCGCGGGGTAACGCGAGATGTAGTAGCTGTGCTCCTGGTGGCCGGCGTCCTGCATCCCCGCGAAGTACGACGCGTTGAACAGGGTGGTGGCGAACTGGCTGATGCCGCCGCCCACGGCCTCGTCGGCGTGCCCGTTGAGGATGATCCCGGACTCCACGTACCCCTGGGCGGTGCCGCGCGGGCCGGTGTAGCCGTTGAGGGAGAAGGTCTCGCCGGGGAGCACCACTGCACCATTGACCTCCTGCGCCACGCGCCGGATGTTCACGCCGGAGGCGTAGCTGAAGCCGCTGGTGGTGAACTCTGCGATCACCTCGTCGATGCCCAGTCCCTCGGCCTCCTCCGTGGTCAGCTCGGGGTGATCGTCCACGTAGACGGCCGGCAGAGTGCGCCCGTCGCGGGTCAGCGCCTGCCAGTCGTGCAGGGTCGCGGCCCAGTCGATGTCGCGTCCGTCCTGCGAGGGCACCACCTCCGGACCCGACGAGCCCAGACGCACGGTGGCGTCGCGTGCGGGCGTGACGGTGCCGGCGAGCTGCTCGCCGAACACCCGCTGCGCCGCATCCGCGTCGAACCGGGGCACCAGCGCGCCCTCGTCGTCCAGTTCGATCCGCATGATCTCGCCGATCCGCTCCGGAGGGAGCACGGCGTCGGCGCCCTCCCCGGTGACCGTGACGGGCCCGGCCACGGCGGCGCGGGCGAACCCGTCGAGCACGGCCTGGACGTCGGCCCTGTCCGTCCGCGGCTGTTCCACCTGCACGGGGAGCACCACCGGCGCGCCGTCGGCCCAATGCTCGATGAGGGTGTCGGCCGCCGCCGGGGCGTCGAGCGTCTGACCCGACTGCGGCCACGTCGGCACCGCTTCGCCGCCCTCGAAGGCCACGCCGCCCTCGACCACCGGACGGTCGACCTCCTCGGCGATGCCGTCGACGGCGGCCGCGAGCGCGTCCTGATCCACCTGGCCGACGACGGGGACGTCCCGGGTGGTGAACAGCGACGTCAACCGGGTCCACGGATTCATCGAACCGGTGCCCGCGGCGGCGACGCTCCTCTCGGCGTCGATGCCGAGTCCCGCGTCGGCCGGGACGACCTCGAAGTTGGCGTCGCCCGCCTGCACGGCGACCGCACGGGTTCCGCCGTCCTCGGCACGTGCGCGTATCCGCTCCGCGGCCTCCTCCGGCTCGAGGCCGCCGACCTCCACCCCGGCGATGCGCACGCCGCGCGGCACCTCGCCCGACGTCATCGCCACGTCGATCCCGAACGCTACGGCGGCGAGGACGACGACGCCGCCGATCGCCGAGGCGATGATGCGCAGGCGTCTACGGCCGCCGACGGTGTCGCCGGGGTCGCCCGCGCGGGGCCCGGGCGCCGGATCCTGCTCGCCGGTCATCGCGCTCCTTCAGTCGATCGTCGGCCCGGATCCGGATACTCGGCCGGGCGGGACACCCACCATCATGATCGAAGGTGAACGTCCATGCTTCAACCGGTCCCATGACGCACTGCGGCTGAAGACGGGGCCGGGGCCGGGGCCGGGGCCGTGGCCGGGGCAGAGCCGCTTGCCGCGACGCTTCCGCCCAGGGTAATAGGGGTACCGGTCCGGGCGCACGAGTAGGCCGCGTGAGCCCGTCGGTCGGGGTTGACGGGATCACGCGGCCGTCCTGTCTGTCGGTCGCCGCACGTTCGGCGTTACATCCCGTCCGCAGCGACCGCCGGAACCGGCCGGGAGGGGACACCGAACCGGCCAAGACCCCGTAAGAGGCCGACCGCCCCCGTACCATGTCCGCATGGGGATCGAGGAGGAGAGCCGTGCGACCATCCTCGATACCGTTCTGAGGGGGATCGGCGCGACACTTGCGGACGGGCCGGGCGGCGGGCCCGCCGCGTTCCTGATCACGGGCAGCGGCGGCTCGGGAAAGACCCACCTGCTGCATCTGCTGGCCGGGCTGGCGGACGCACCGGACGTCGACCTGCGCTTCGCGTCCGGCGAGCCGGCTTCCACCGGCCGCCCGGGGGCGGTGCTCGCGCAGCTGTTCCCTGAACTGGAGTCGCCCGTCGACCGCGCGTTCGGCGGCGTCCAGGACGAGCACTCGACGGCGCCGCCGGGGCCGATCCGGCACGCACTCGCGCTGGTCGCCGAACTCGCCCGGGAACGCCCGCTGGCGGTGCTGCTCGATGACGCGCACTTGGCCGACAGCCTCTCGCTCTCGGTACTCACCCGGCTCGCGGGCACCGACGCGGAGGTGCGGCCGGCGATGGTGATCGCCCGGCGCGGCATACCGGCCCGCGGCGCGTTGACCATGCTGGCCGGCGCCCCCACCGTGCGCGAGATCGTCCTCGCACCACTCACGGACGACGAGATCCTCGCGCTCGCCCGCGCGCGCCTGGGCGCCCCGCCCGGCCCCACGCTCGCCGCGGCTTTGATGCAGACCGGCGGCAACCCGGCCCATGCCAACCGGATTCTCGACTGGGTACGGTTCCGTGAGCGGCTGCACCCGGTGCCCGGAAGCGGCGCCGTCGACGCGCGGCTGGAGCACGACGAAATGGTCGAGATCCTCTCGCGCAGCGTCGACACCCAGCTCAGCCTGCTGGACCCCGACGCATTGCAGACCGTCAGGCTCGTCGCGGTGTGGAACAAGGCGGTGACCGCGGCCGAGATCGGCCTGGCCCGCCGCCAGCACCCGAGCGAGTTCGTCGGCGGCATCGACGCGGCGGTGGGGGCCGGCATCCTCGTGTGGGAGGGCGAGCACATCCGGTTCGGCTCGCGGGTCGCCGCGGAGGCCGTGCGGGCGGGGCTGGCCCCGACGATCCGCGAGTTGATGCTGGCCGCCGTGGGCGCGGCGGCAGACGTCCGCGCCCACGGCGAGTCCGGGGTCGGGGTCGACGCGACCGCCTCGGTGCTGCGCGTCCAGACGAGCCTGCAGATCGGCGCCCAGCTGCCGCGGCCACCGCGCCCGCGGGCCCGGACCATCACCACCCCCGCCGGCCTTCCCGCGGTGCTGGCCCGCGTCACCATGCTCTCCGACGCCGGGCGGCTGTATGAGGCCTACGAGCTGGCCGAGCGGGCCCTCCCGTCGCACACCGAGCCGACGGAACGGTTGACGCTGCTGTTCTCGATGTTGTCGTTCGCGACGCTCGGCGGCCGTGTCGAGCGGGCGCGCACGGTGCTGCGCGCGATGCACGACGAGCCGCTGCCCCGCGAGTCCGCGGCCTGGCTCGCCGAGATAGAGACGTGGCTGGACGCCATGACCGGCAACCCGCCGCGCGGCGGCACGCTCACGGCGCTCGCGGAGATCGACGACGCCCCGCCGGGGCTCACCGGCTACCGCACGGCCCGCGCGATAGGCCTGACGTTGGCCGGCGACTGCGTGGGTGCGCTTGCGCTGCTCGACGCGGTGCTCGACTCCAACGCCGCAAGCCAGAGCTGGCTGGGTGCGGACAGTCCCGAATCCGCCGCGTGGCCGCTATGGGTGACGCGGTTCGCCTACGGGCCCTCCTACACCCTGACCCGCGCACCGGTGGACAGCGTGCGCGACAACCGCCTGGTCAACCGGTGGCTGGGCCCGTTCCGGCAGAGCGTCATCGCGGAATCGCACATGGCGTGCGGCGAGCTCGACATCGCCTCGATGCTCCTCGACGACTCCCTCGCCGAAGCCCGACGTATCGAATCCGGGTGGATGTCCACGGCGGTGGCCGACAGGGCGCTGATCGACGTGCACCGCGGCGCCGCCCCCGCAGCGCTCATGCTGATCGCGCAGTGGCGCGAATGCGGCTTCCCCGACAGGTTCGGCCTGCGCGACGTCGATGTCGCCGAAGCCGAGGCCCGCCTGGCGCTCGGCGAGAGCGATGCGGTTTCCGAGCTCGCCGGGCAGACGTGGACCGCCTCTGCCGACGACGGCCACCGAGCCTGGATGGTGCACCGGGCACCCATGCTCATCCGGCAGGCCCGGCTCGCCGGCGACGACGCCCTGGTCGCCGCCATCGCCGACGGCACCGCCGCGATGCTGCCCGGATTCGACGCGCCCGCGCTGCGCGGGCCCGCGTCGCTCACCGCCGCGGTCGCAGCGCAGGACCAGGCCGCCGCCGAACGGTCCGCCGCCGAGTTCCAGTCGGTGGGCGACCAGCTGGGCGAGCTCGCCGCGCTGGAAGAGGCCGCATGCCTGGCCGCCGCAACCGGCCGCGCGCCGGCGGCGCTCGGTATCGCGCAGCGCGCTGCGGCGTTGGCGTCGCGCATCGGCTCCGTCGCCACCGGGCAGAGGCTCCACACGCGGCTGCGCGAGTCCGGGATCGAGGTCCCCCGCGCCGGGGCGGGCGTTTCCTGGCCGGGCAGCCGTGGTTCGGGCGGCGTGCCGGGCCCCGCGGGGGTCGCCGCACCCGGAGCAGGCAGCCTCACCCGCGCCGAGAACCGCGTCTCCCGGCTGGTGGCGCAGGGCATGACCAGCCCGCAGATCGCCGAACGGCTCGGCATCTCGCCGCGCACCGTGCAGACCCACATCTCCCACGTGCTCACCAAGCTGGGGCTCAGCACGCGCGCCGAGATCGCCGCCTTCATCTCCAGCACCCGCCGCTGAGGGACGCTCCCGGCGGAGCGGGATCCACGATCAGAACCGGCCGTCGTGGACGTGCACGCGGCGAGTGGCAACAACACGATGCCCGCTATGCACGTGATGCGGCCGCATCTCATGGCGCACCATCCTCATCGACACACCCCGGCACGCGTCTGCGCTCACAATGGCGCTCAACGCCGCAGGTGCGAACGTATAACGCACCCGCGCACCCCCGCAGGGATCCGGCGGGACGTGCGGCGCCTCACCGCAGGATGCGCCGCCGGAAGCCTCCCCAACCGTGCCGCCGGCGCCCGGCGCCGTCCGCGGCCGGTGCCGACGCCACGGCGGCGGCCTCGGCCGGGTCGACGATCTTGTGGCGCACGCGCCCCTCGTCGGTGCCCCGTGCGCGTTCGGCCGCGTCGATGGCGCGCCAGCCGTCGCGGTCGATGACGTCGGGGCGGCGGCTGCGCACCACTGCGTCGAACCGCGACGCGTCCATCCGCGGCGGGGCCAGCCGCCCGGCGTTGAAGTCGTCCACCAGGCGCCCCACGGTTTCGCGGGCACACGACTTGTTGGTGCCGATGAACCCGCTGGGCCCGCGCTTGGCCCACCCCGTCACGTAGGTGCCGGGGACCGCGTCCGGTCGGGCGCCGGGCCCGGCGCCCGCGGTGCCGCCGGCGGGGACGTCGCCCGGCGGGGAGGTGAGCACGCGCCCCCCGTCGTTGGGGATCGTCCCGGTGGAGTCGTCGAACGGGACGCCGGGCACGGGGGTGCCGCGGTAGCCGATGGACGTCAGCACCAGCCCCGCCGCCACCGTGGTCGACTCGCCGGTCGGTTCGACCCTGTCGGTTTCGCCCCGGAACCGGTTGCGTGCGAACTCGATTCCGGCGACGCGTCCGTCGTCGCCCGCAACGATGCGTGTCGGGGAGAGCAGGTACCGCATCGAGATCCGCCGGCGCGCCCCGGCTGCCGCCAGCCGCAGATTGTCCAGCAGCGCGAGCTTGTGCCGCACCGCATGCGGCAGCGCGTCGTCGGCCAGCCCCGCCCGGGTGGCGGAATCAAGCGCACGATCGTCGTGACCGTCGGGCTCGGCCGGTCCCACCGCCACGTCGACGCCCGGCGTGCGGATGAGGCCGGCGAACTCCGGCACGGTGAACGCCGACTGCCCGGTTCCCCGCCGCCCTGCGATCACGACCTCTTCGATGCCGCTGCCGCGCAAGGCTTCCAGCGCCGCATCCGAGATGTCCGTGCCGGCGAGCTCCTCCGGGTCCGCGGTGAGGATGCGCGCCACGTCGAGGGCCACGTTGCCGTTGCCGATGATGACCGCGCGCCGCCCGCTCAGGTCATAGGAGTCGTCGGCATGATCGGGGTCGCCGTTGTACCAGGCCACGAAGTCGGTCGCGGACCCGACGCCGGGCAGGTCCTCGCCGGGCACGCCCAGCCGGCGGTCCGACGACGCCCCCACCGCGTAGACGACCGCGTGGTGCGATTGCAGCAGTTCCTCGTGGGTCAGGTCCTCGCCGATCGACACCCCCAGGTAGTAGCGGAACCCGTCCTGCGCCGAGATCGAGTCGAACAGTCCCGTCACCCGCTTCGTGTTCTGGTGGTCGGGGGCGACGCCGCGGCGCACCAGGCCGTGCGGCACCGGCAGCCTGTCGAACACGTCCACCTGGACGCCCGGCTGGGTGAGCAGCTCGTCGGCCGCGTACATCGCCGACGGGCCCGAGCCGACGATCGCCACCCGCAAAGGCCCGCCCTTGCTGCGCACCTCCGCCGCCGGCAGCACCGGAGCCAGCACCGGCCGCTCGCGCTGCTCACGGTAGAAGTCGGCGTTGATCTGCGTGAACATCCGCTCGTCGTCGCCCAGCTTCGACTCCGGGACGATCGCGTCCACAGGACAGGCGGAGACGCACGCCCCGCAATCCACGCACGCCTGCGGGTCGATGTGCAGCATCTCCGCGGTGAGGAAATCCGGCTCGTCCGGGGTCGGGTGGATGCAGTTGACCGGGCACGCGTACACGCACGAAGCGTCGCTGCAGCAGGGCTGCGTGATGACATGTGGCACGACGATCGTTCCGTTCCGGCCGGGGTGGCTACGCTGCTCCGGCCCTGAGATGGGGGTGGACGGGCCCGCTCAGCGGTGGGGTTCGCTGCGGAACCGGGAGGCGCGGCCGTCGATCTTGCACGCCTTCCACAGCAGCTTCGACGCCGGGTTGAGCAGGCCCGCGTTGCCGGCGAGCATGCGCACGTCGCCGAAGTAGCCGGCAAGCTCGTCACGCGCCGCGTCGCTGTCCCAGAACAGCTCCTTGCGCACCGACTTCGGCACGTCGAAGGTCTCCCAGAACTCCTTGGGCGGCACCACGATCGCGTCGCACAGGACCCGCATGATCACCGGCATGGCCAGCGAGGACGCGAACCTGCGCGCACGGGACAGGCGCGGCGCGCGGCGCTCGATGAACTCGTGGGCGAAGGAGATGTGCCGGGCCTCCTCCGCCACATGGATCGACATGACCGATTTCATCACCGGGTGGATGTCGCCGCCGGCGCGCAGGATCCGCTTCTGCAGGTGGTCGATGGGCTCCTCGCCGGCGAGCACGCCCATGAAGAAGATCAGCGGCAGCGACGACCCCGCCAGCGGCAGCAGCTTGCCGACGCCCCGGAGGAAACGGTTCATCCCCGGGACGTCCATCCCGATACGGTTGACCATCTCCTGGAACATCAGGGTGTGGTTGCACTCCTCGATGCACTCGTGGGTGCAGTAGCGCGCCTCGGCCGAGCCGTTCGGCTGCACGAAGACGTACTGGATCATGCCGCGGATGAGGATGTTCTCGAACTGCAGGCCCACCTTGGCCACGTTGGCCTGCCGCCACATGCCGATGGCGATCTGCTTCTCCTCGGGCTGCGCCAGGTACCACGGGTGACCGCCCATCGGGTCGGTCTCCCGCTGCAGGATCCAGCGTCGATCGCCCGGCACGACGGCGAACTCGGGCGATTCCCAGTCGATGTCGCGGTACGGCTGGAAGTTCTTGTTGATCGACCCCTCGGAAAGCAGCCGCAGGCGCTCCTCGTACGCGGCATCCTGCATGGCCACCGCGTCGTCGGCCGCCGTGTCCCGGGCGGGCGACGCAGTAGCGGCGGGGCGCTCGAGAAGCGCCCGCTCGGCCGCGGCGTCGGTGCGCGATTCTGCCGTGATGCTCATGGTGGTGCCTCCCGCTCCGTCATGACTGACGCTGGTGTTGCCGTGTTGTTACTGTAACCAGGAGTTCTACCAATGCGCAATGGCACGATGAAGGCAGTACACGCCGTTCGTCCGGAATTCCGTCGTTTCGCCTGGTCATGCAGCCTTCGGAGGCTGCCCCACTTCGCGCCGCGCGCCGATTGACTCGACACGCCGGGTCGACACGCGCGCGATTGGGAATCGGCGCGCGGCGCGGGGGCGGGGGCTGCGCAGGCGGGCGGGCTCAGCTCTCCAGGATCATGGTGACGCCCTGGCCGCCGGCCGCGCAGATGGAGATGAGCCCGCGGGCGGGACGCTTGTCCTGCCGCGACTTCTCGGCGAGCATCTTCGCCAGCGTCGCCACGATGCGCGCGCCGGTCGCCGCGAACGGGTGCCCCGCCGCCAGCGACGAGCCGTTGACATTGAGCTTGCTGCGGTCGAGCGAACCGAACGCACCCGACAGACCCAGCCGCTGCGTGCAGTACTCCTCGGACTCCCAGGCGGCCAGGGTGCACAGCACCTGCGACGCGAACGCCTCGTGGATCTCGAAGAAGTCGAAGTCGTCGAGCGTGAGCCCGTTGCGCTCCAGCAGGCGCGGCACCGCATAGGTGGGCGCCATGAGCAGGCCGTCGGGGGTACGGCCGTCGTGCCCGTGGATGAAGTCGACGGCGGCGGTCTCCGAGTCGGCGATGTAGGCCAGCGGCTCCAGCCCCCGCTCGGCGGCCCAGTCCTCGCCGGCCAGCAGCGCGGTGGATGCGCCGTCGGTGAGCGGCGTCGAGTTGCCGGCGGTCATCGTCGCCTCGTCGGCGTGCGGCCCCTTGGCGCCGAATACCGGCCTGAGCTTGGCCAGCTTCTCCACGCTCGAGTCGGGCCGCAGGTTGTCGTCGCGGGTCAGCCCCAGGAACGGGGTGACCAGGTCGTCGAAGAAGCCGCGGTCGTAGGCGGCGGCCATGCGCTGGTGGCTCTGTGCGGCCAGCTCGTCCTGCGCCTCGCGGGTGACGCCGAACTCGCGGGCGGTGACGGCCTGATGGTCGCCCATCGACAGGCCGGTACGCGGCTCGCCGTTGCGCGGGATCTCCAGGCTCAGCATGCCGGGCCGCGCGCTGCCGAGCAGCTTGATGCGGTCGGTCGTGGTCTTGGCCCGGTTGAGCTCCAGCAGGAACTCGCGCAGGTCGTCGCCCACGCCGATGGGCGCGTCGGACGTGGTGTCCGAGCCGCCGCCGACGCCCGCCTCGATGCGGCCCGCCGCGATCGCGTCGCCCACGGCGATCAGCGACTGCAGCCCGGTGCCGCACGCCTGCTGCAGGTCGAAGGCCGGCGTGTACGGGCTCAGGTGGCTGCCGAGGACCGATTCGCGGATCAGGTTGAAGTCGCGGCTGTGCTTGAGCACGGCTCCACCTGCGACCATGCCCAGGCGCTCACCCTGCAGGTTGAAGCGGCTGACCAGCCCTTCCAACGCTGCGGTGAACATGTCCTGGTTGGACGCGTGCGCGTACTTGCGGTCCGAGCGGGCGAACGGGATGCGGTTGCCGCCGATCACAGCGACCCGGCGGGGCGCGCGCGGCGCTGTTCCCCCGCCGGAACGGCCGCCCGGCGCCTTCGCCGCGGGATCGGCGGCCTGGTGCTTCGGCGACTGCGCGCCCGCGGCGGCGGGCTTGGCGGCGGCGGGCTTGGCGGGCTTGGGCTGCTTGCCCGTGGACGCGCCGCCCTTGCCGGGGGCAGACTTGGCGGGTGTGGGGTCGGGATTCGTAGGCACGCGGTTCTCCCAGCGGTCGAGAAGATGTTGTCGGTCTCCATGGCGTATTCTTACCCAAGAGTAAGGTGCTGTCGAGACCGAGGCAGCGCCCACCTGGTCCTCGATCCGGACCCGGTGGCGCACCTCACCGGCACAGCGAACATGAACACAGGACAACCGGGCCCGCGGCGAATCGCCCGGGCTGCCGGCCGACGTAGAAGGTGACTCGTGGCAAACACTGACTTGTACTCCACTCTGGTGAACTCCGGTCCCGGATCGTTCCTGGCGGACAAGGTGGGCCTCCCGCAGCCGGAGACCCTCCGCCGCTACCAGAAGGGTAAGCCCGCGCTGCCCGGGCCGGTGAAGATCGGCGGCGCCGGGCGGCTGGCGGAGCCGCTGCGCGCGCTGCTCGGCGACTACGACCTGGCCCAGGACGCGCAGAAGTACGGCGCCCTCGTCTTCGACGCCACCGGCATCGGCTCCGTCGCGGAGCTGTCCCAGCTGTTCGAGTTCTTCCAGCCGGAAATGCGCAGGCTGCTGCCGTGCGCCCGCGTCGTCGTCATCGGCACCACGCCGGAGCTCACCTCCGGCGACGAGCACATCGCCCAGCGGGCCCTCGAGGGCTTCACCCGCTCTGTGGCCAAGGAACTGCGCCGCGGCGCCACGTGCCAGCTGGTCTACACCTCTCCCCAGGCGAAGGCCGCGGGCAGCGGCCTCGAGTCGACGCTGCGCTTCCTGCTGTCCGGCAAGTCCGCGTACGTCGACGGCCAGGTCATCCGCGTCAACGACACCGACGCCACCGCCCCTGCCGATTGGGACGCCCCCCTCGCCGGCACCGTCGCCGTGGTCACCGGCGCGGCCCGCGGCATCGGCGCCACCATCGCCGAGGTGCTCTCCCGCGACGGCGCGCACGTGATCTGCGCGGACATCCCCGCCGCCGGCGAAGGCCTGTCCACGACGGCGAACAAGGTCGGCGGCACCGCGCTCGCCGTGGACGTCACCGCCGACGACGCCGCCGACAAGATCGCCGAGGCGGTGAAGAAGCAGGGCGGCAGGCTCGACATCCTCGTCAACAACGCCGGGATCACCCGCGACAAGCTGCTGGCCAACATGGACGCCGCCCGCTGGAACTCCGTGCTCAGCGTCAACCTGCTCGCCCCGCAGAAGCTGACCGAGAAGCTCGTGGACCTGGGCGTGCTGGGCAAGGGCGGCCGCGTCGTCGACGTCTCGTCCATCGCGGGCATCGCGGGCAACCGCGGCCAGACCAACTACGGCACCTCCAAGGCGGGCGTCATCGGCCTGGTCGACACGCATTCGGACGCCTACGCCGGCCAGGGCATCACCATCAACGCCGTCGCCCCCGGCTTCATCGAGACCGATATGACCGCCGCCATCCCGTTCGCCACCCGCGAGGTGGGCCGCAGGATGAACGCGATGCAGCAGGGCGGGCAGACCGTCGACGTCGCCGAGACCGTCGCCTACTTCGCCAGCCCGTCCTCGGCCGCGGTCACCGGCAACGTGGTGCGCGTGTGCGGCCAGAGCCTGCTGGGGGCGTGAGCCGTGGCCTCCACTGAGCGACTGGGCGGACAGCCCGGCATGCTCGCCTCCTACGCCAAAGCGGCGGCCGGGCTGCTTCCGCTGCCGAGCGGCGGGGACGGTTCGCTGCCGCAGCGCACCCTCGAGCTGCCCGGCTACCGCGTGGACCCGGACCACCTGGCCGCGTACGCGCGGGTGTGCGGCCTGCGGCTGGCCGACACGCTGCCGCTCACCTACGGGTACGTGCTCACCTTCCCGTCGGTGATGAAGCTGATGACGGCGCGCGACTTCCCGCTGCCGGCGATCGGCATGGTGCACGTGGGCAACCGGATCGAGCAGTTGCGTCCGGTATCGGCGTCCGAGCCGCTTGACCTGCGCACCCACGCCGAGGGCCTGGGCCCGCACCGCAAGGGCACGCAGGTGCGGCTGGTCAGCGAGATCAGCGCGGACGGCGCGCCGGTGTGGCGGCAGACCAGCACGTTCCTCAAGATCGGCGGCGGATCCGGCGAGGATGCGTCCCAGCGCCCCGCGCAGAAGGACGCCGCGCCTGCGGATCCGGGCGAGCCCACCACGACGCTGCGCGCGGATCAGAAGATCATCAGCCGGTACGCGTCCGTGTCCGGGGACCGCAACCCCATCCACGTCTCGTCGCTGGGCGCCAAAGCATTCGGCTTCCCGCGGACCATCGCGCACGGCATGTGGAGTGCCGCAGCGGCGCTCGGGGCACTGGAGGGCAGGGTCCCGGAACACGCGGTGTACGACGTGCGCTTCGGCAAGCCGATGGTGCTGCCGGCCAAGGCCGACGAGTACGTGCGGCGATCCGACGACGGCTGGGCGCTGGAACTGCGGCACCCCAAGAAGCAGTACCCGTTCCTCACCGCCACCCTCGCCGAGGGCTGACCGTCCGCCGGCGGACGGTCGTCACACGACGCAGCACCCCGCCCCCGTGGACCGCACGGGGGCGGGGTGCTGCGTCGTGCGGCTAGTCCTTCTTCTTGCCCGCCAGGCCGCGCCACGCCAGCCCGGTGACGATGGCAATCGCGTTCTCCACGTCGATGTCCGATTCCACCAGGCGGTTGGCCACCGCCTCGCCCGCGCCGACGAGAGCCACGGCCATCAGCTCGAACTCGGCGTCGTCGTGCCACTCCGTCGTACCGGCCTTGAGCAGGCCGGCCGTGAGCTCGACCAGCTTGGCGCGGTTGGCGTTGATCTCGTCGGCGAAGGTCCCGGACGAGGCGGCCTCGCGCACCATGACCCGCCAGGCGTTCCGGTGCTCGCCGACGAACTCCAGCACGGCTCGCAGCGTGAACTCGAGCGTTTCACGCGGGCCCGCAGCGGGCGCGGCGCGCTCGGTGATGGCGGCGATGAACCGTTTGCTCTCGCGGTCGAGGCACGCCTCGAAGAGCTCCTCCTTGGAGCCGTAGTAGAGGTACAGCATCGGCTTGGAGATCTCCGCGTGCTTCGCGATCGCGTCCATGGACGTGCCGTGGTAGCCGTACTCCGCCAGCACCGCGATGGCCGAGTCCAGCATCTGCTGTTCACGCACGGCCCGCGGCAACCGTTTCGCTCGCGTGCCCATCCCGCTCCTCACCATCTGCGTCACAAGAATCCCAATTCAACTTACTTCACGGTAGGGATCGGTAGGGCGCGTTCCCGGCCACCGGGATCACGCGGCCGCCGTCACCCGCACACCGGCAGCCCCTTCATCTTCGCAATCCGCACCACCGAGTCGTCCACACGGTCCATCGGCAACGCCCCGGAGTCCACCTCCTGCTCCAGCCTGTCGAGCACCGCCGGCACCTGGTCCGTGGTCAGCCACAGCGCGACGTCGGCACCTGCCTCGAGCGCGGCGGCGACGGCGTCCGGCACCGAGTACGAGTCGCTGATGGCGTCCATGCCGGACAGGTCGTCGGTGAAGATCACCCCGCCGAACGGGGGTGCGCCGTAGCCGGTGCCGTCGCGCAGCAGCGACATCGCGGCCGGGCTGAGGCTGGCGGGGACGCCGTCGGTGAGCCCGGGGACGTCCAGGTGCCCCACCATGACGCCCACGTCGGGCTGCTCGGCGATGAGCTGCCGGAACGGCACCAGGTCCTTGTCCTGCAGCTGCGCCAGCGGGGGCACCGACACGGCGCCGTTGTGCGAATCGCCGCTGGACGAGCCGTGCCCGGGGAAATGCTTGATCACCGGGTGCACGCCTGCGTCGCGCAGCCCGCGTGCCACCGCACCGGCGTAGTCGGAGACGGTCTGCGGGTCGTCGCTGTAGGAGCGGTCGCCGATGACGTCGTCGTCGGGCTGCGCGCTGACGTCGGCGTCGGGCGCGAAGTCGACGGTGATGCCGAGATCGCGCAGCTTCCCGCCCCGCTCGAGCGCCATCCGATACGCCTCGTCGACGCTCATCGTCCGCGCCACCTCGCGCGCCGAGGGTGCGGGGCCGATGAGGTCGGCGACCCGGGAGACGCGCCCGCCCTCCTCGTCGATCGTGATCATGGGCGGCGGGGCCGCGATGTCCGCGTCGTGCACCTTCGCCGCACCCCCGCCGGTGAGCATCGACGGGTCGGTCCAGCTGCCGACGAACACGCCGCCCACCTGCTCGGAGGTGACGACGTCGAGCGCATCCTGCGTGCCGGTGACGCCCACCACCAGCATCTGCGCCAGCTTCTGCCGGGTGCTCAACGACGCGAGCAGGTCGGATCCTTCGCACGCGGGTGCGTCGGCGGACTGCGCCCCGTCGCCTCCGGGCCCGCCGGCCGTCGGCGCGGACGGCTGTGTCGAGGCGCCGCCCTGCGGCGCGGCCGTGGTGGCGGGCGCGGAGGTCCCGTCGCCCGCATCCCCGGATCCGCACGCCGCCGACACCACGAGCCCCGTGGTGAGCACCGCGGCGATTCCCAGCCTGCGCACACCGATACGCCTGTTGCCGAACACCATTACCGCGTCTCCTTCACGTACTGCCAGGCTCCGTTTCACGTACTGTCAGGCTTCGTCGCGCTGCACGGCTGCGAGCACCGTACCGCGAACCCCGGAAATGCCCCGGCGTGCGCGGGGCCGGTAGTAGGTTCGTCGATGAGCACGCCGCATTCATTTCGACCGAAAGCGCAGGTGACAGTCGATGTCCACCGAACCGGCCGATCTCATCGTCATCGCCTATGACGGCACCGAGAACGCCCGGCGCGCCATCCGGTACGCGGGCCGATTCCTCGCTGCCGAGCGCGCGATCCTGGTGACGGTGTGGGAGCCGATGGTGCGGCAGGCGGCGCGCATGTCCGGGCTGTCGGGCATGATGCAGCCGGACTGGCTCCCCGACGACGACACCGAGGACATCGCGCACGTGGAGGCGCGGGAGGTGGCCGAGGAGGGCCTCAAGCTGGCCGCCGACGCCGGCCTGCAGGCCGAGGCCCGCTGCATCGAGTCCGGCACCACCGTGTGGACCACCATCGTGGAGATCGCCGACGAGCTCGACGCCGACGTCATCGTCACGGGCACCCGCGGCACCACCGGTCTGCGTTCGCTCATCCATTCCAGCACGGCCGACCAGGTCCTGCGTCACAGTCACCGGCCGGTGATGATCGTCCCCCCGGGCAAGTGAGCCGGCTTGCGCAATCCCGGCGGTAGTCCCGGCGGAGTGCCCGATACCGGTAGCGGCGGCCGGGACGCGAGCGCCCCCGGGCGCGCCGGCATCGCGGCGGGGTTCCTGCTGTCCGGCCCCGGCGGGACGGTGTCCGCCACCGGCCGCACCCGCTCGTTCGACGATGCCCGCGCAGCTGCGGCGGCCCTCCGCTCGGGGGCCGCGGCGATGGTGGTGGGCGCGCTGCCTTTCGACCCGGCGGCCCCCGCAGCCCTCACCGTCCCCGAGTCGGTCACCCGCTCCGCCGGAGCGTGGGTGCCGCACCCCGACGCGCCGCAGCTGAGCGCCGACGCGCTCCGCGTGCACGTCACCGGCTACGTCCCCAGCGCCGAGGAACACCTGGCGCGCATCGGACGCCTGCTGCACAGGGTCGACGACGGCGAGCTGGACAAGGTCGTCGCCGCGCGCGCCGTGCTGCTGGAGGCCGACGCCCCCATTTCGCGCACGGCGCTGCTCGCCCGCCTGGTGGCCGGCGACACGGCGGGCAACGGGTTCACCGTCGACCTGAGCCCCGCCGGCGGACGCTACGCGGGGCGGGCGCTGGTGGGCGCCAGCCCGGAGACCCTCGTGCGCCGGCGCGGGCGGCGCGTCGAGTGCCGCCCGCTGGCGGGAACCGCCGCCCGGACGCCCGGGGCCGCACAGTCGGGCGGTCCAGAGCAGCCGGGCGGGGCGGGCGATCCGGCCGCCCGCGCGCTGCTGAACTCGGGGAAGAACCTCCGCGAGCACGCCTTCGTCGTCGACTGGATCCGCGGCGCACTGGCCCCGCTGTGCAGCGGGCTCGACGTGCCGCCCACGCCGACGCTGCTTTCGACCCCCCACCTTTGGCATCTGGGCACCGAGATCAGCGGCACGCTGGCCGACCCGTCCACCAGCGCCCTCGACCTGGCGCTGGCGCTGCATCCCACCCCCGCGGTGTGCGGAACGCCCACCGACCGCGCGCTGCACGCGATCCGCGAGACGGAGGAGCCCCGCGGCTTCTACGCCGGGGCGGTGGGCTGGTGCGACGACGACGGCGACGGCGAGTGGGTGGTGGCGATCCGCTGCGCGGAACTGTCGCCGGACAGACGCAGCGCGTTGGCGCACGCGGGCGGCGGCATCGTGGCGGGCTCGCGGGCCGACGCAGAGCTGGCCGAGACCGACGCCAAGCTGCGGACGCTCCGCCGGGCGCTGGGGGCGTGAGCACGATCCGGGTGATAACTTTGGGACCAACGATCCCGAGGAGACTTCATGAAGTTCACTGTGCCCGCAGTCGTCAGCGCGGTCATCGGCGTGGCGGTCGCTCTCGCGGTGGTCATCCCCGTGACCTCGGCCATCGAGGGCACTTCGCGCCCCGACACCGCAGCATCGTCCAACCCGTCGGACGCCCAGGTCCAGTACGGAACCCGCTGACCCGGGCGTCCTGAGCATCACCTTTCCGCGCGGGCGCCGCCGGCGCCCCGCATCCACCTCCGGCGCCGGGTCGGAACGCCACACCGGGACCCCACCCCGCACGGCGGACGGCGTCGTCGTCGCCCCGGTCCCCCGCCGATGGCTGTGGGCCGCGTCGGCCGTGCTCATGGTGCTGGCGTTCTGCCAGTCGCCCGGCCGCATCGTCGCGGACACCAAGCTGGATCTCACCGCGAATCCGCTCGGATTCCTGGCGCGCGCGGCGCACCAGTGGTCCTCGATCGCCCCCCTCGGCCAGGTGCAGAACCAGGCCTACGGCTACTTCTTCCCGCACGGCGCGTTCTTCGCGCTCGGCGACCTGGCGCATATCCCCCCGTGGGTGACGCAGCGACTGTGGTGGGGCCTCCTGCTGGCCGTGGGTTTCTGGGGCGTGGTCCGGGTGGCCGAGGCGCTGGGCATCGGCAGCCGCACATCCCGCCTCATCGCGGGCGCGGCCTTCGTGCTCGCCCCACGCGTTCTGACCACCATCGGACCGATCTCCTCGGAGACCCTGCCGGTGATGCTGGCCCCCTGGGTGCTGCTGCCGGTGATCAGGGCACTCGACGGCGGGGCGCTCGATCCGCCCGGGACACGCCCCGCGTCGATGCGCATGCTCGCCGCCCGGTCCGCGGCGGCGGTGGCGCTGATGGGCGCCGTCAACGCCGTGGCCACGGGCTTCGCCTGCCTCATCGCCGGACTGTGGTGGATCGCGCACCGGCCCGACGCCCGATGGCGTCGATTCACCGCCTGGTGGGTGCCCATGATGGCGGCGGCCTGCCTGTGGTGGCTCGTGCCGCTGTGGCTGCTGGGGCGGGTGAGCCCTCCGTTCCTGGACTTCATCGAATCCTCCTCCACCACCACCCGGTTCGCCGCGCTTCCGGAGTTGCTCCGCGGCACCAGCTCGTGGACCCCCTTCATCTCGCCGACCACCGCCACCGGTGTGGAGCTGGTCAGCGAGCCGATGCTGGTGCTGGCCACCGGCCTGATCGCGGCCGCGGGGCTCGCCGGCCTGGCCATGCGGCGGATGCCCGCACGCGGGCGGCTGCTGTCGATCCTGCTGGTGGGCCTGGTGGGGATGGCCCTCGGCTACGACGGAGCCCTCGGCTCCGCGGTGGCCGAGCAGGTGCGCGCGTTCCTCGACGGAGCCGGCGCGCCGCTGCGCAACGTGCACAAGCTCGAACCGCTGCTGCGGCTGCCGCTGGTGTTGGGGCTGGCGCACCTGCTGGCCCGCGTCCCGCTGCCCGGATCGGTGCAGTGGCGCAGGGCCCGCAGCGCGCTGGCGCATCCCGAGCACGAGCCGATGACGGCGGTCACCGCGCTGGTGGCGGCCGCGCTGATGCTGGCCTCCAGCCCGGCCTGGCTGGGCAACCTGGCGCCCCCCGGCGGCTATACCGCGATTCCCGACCACTGGCACCAGGCGGCCGATTGGCTCGCCGAACACGCGGGATCCGGCGAGGCCACCGCGGCCGGCATGACCCGTGCTCTCGTCGTCCCCGGCGCTCCGTTCGCCATCCAGGAGTGGGGCATGACGCGCGACGAGCCGCTGCAGCCGCTCGCCGAGACGCCGTGGGCGGTGCGCGACGCAATCCCGCTGACCCCGCCGGGCGCGATCCGCGCGCTCGACGCGATCCAGCGGCAACTCGCCGACGGACGCCCGTCCGACACGCTCGCACCGACCCTCCGCCGCATGGGGATCGGGTATCTGGTGGTGCGCAACGACCTGGACCCCGAGCTGGCGCGGGCGCCCCGGCCGCTCGTCGTGCACGCCGCGATCGACGGCTCCCCCGGGCTGGCGCGCGCCGCGGCATTCGGCGACCCCCCGCTGCCCGCGACGCGGCAGGTGCCGGCGGACGATTCGGGTGACGATTCGGAGGGCCGGGAATCCGTCACCGAGTTCCAGGATGCGGGCCTGCGCCAGGACTACCCCGCCATCGAGATCTACCGGGTGGGGGCCGACCCGGTCACCGTCGCGCCCTACACCGTCGGACTCGACGACGTGCCGGTGGTGGCCGGCGGGCCGGAGGTGCTGGCGCGCCCACGAGCCGTTCCGGCGGGCACAGCCGATCCGGCGGGCACAGCCGATCCGGCGGGCACAGCCGATCCGGCGGGCACAGCCGATCCGGCGGGCACAGCCGTTCCGGCGGGCACCGCCGATCCGGCGGGCACAGCCGTTCCGGCGGCAGCAGGCCCCGCGGGCGCGCGCCCCGTCCCCGTCGTGCTGTACGCCGACGCCCGGGCCGCCGGCCTCGACCCGCCCGGCGTGGCCGTCACCGACACCCCCACCGCGCGTGAACAGGACTACGGGCGGGTCACCGACGGCACGTCGGGCATCCGCGCGGCCACCGATCCGCGCCGCACGCCCAACGTGGCGCCCGATTACCCCGTGCCCGGCGCCGGCCTCGTCGAGGGCCGTTGGGTGGGGGCCACCGTCACGGCGTCCGGCTCCGCGGCCGACGCCACGCAGCTGGGCGGCGTGAATCCGGCGAGCGGCACGACGGCCGCATTCGACGGCGACGACACCACGAGCTGGGTGAGCGGCGGGGCGGACAGCGCCGTGGGCCAGTGGCTGCGGATGGATCTGGACGCGCCGATCCGCTCGGGGACCCTCACGCTGCGCACCGATCGCATGGCCGTGGGCCCGCCCGTCACGGCGATCGAAGTGCAGACTGCCCGCGGCACCATGGGCGCGGAGGTGCCGGAGCCGGGCGCCGAGGTGACGGTGCCGATCCCGCCGGGCACCACCGAGTGGATCCGGATCGAGGCGGTGCGCACCGCGGACGGCACGGCCGGGCGCCAGTTCGGCCTGTCCGAGGTGTCGCTGACCACGCCCGACGGCCCCGTCGACGTGCACCGCGAGGTGGTGCTGCCGCCACCGCCGCCCGACGCCCGGGTGACCCGGTGGAGCCTGGGGCAGGAGTTCCCCGGGCGCAGGCAGTGCGCGGCGACCGGCGGCCGGGTGCTCTGCGACACCACGCTCGGCGGCTCGGCCGAATCGCCCGGGAAGTTCACCCGCACCATCGACGCCCCGGCGGACGTCCCGCTGGGCGCGGAACTCACCGTGCGCGGACGGCCCGGGCAGGACCTGGACGCGCTGCTCACCCCGGCCGGCGGCGTGCGCGCCGAGGCCGACTCGGACATCGTCGACCCGCGTGGCAACGCCCACGCCGCCGTCGACGGCGACCCCGCCACCAGCTGGTACGCCGCGGATTCCGCTGCCCGCCACGCCACCTCGTCGCCGACGATCACGTTGCGCCTGCCCCGCGAGCACGAGGTCGCGAGCCTGCGCGTGACCCCGCCGGCCCCCGCCCCCGGCGGCCGGGACGGGCAGTCGATACCGGCCCGGCCCACCACCGTCACCGTGGACCTGGGCACCGGCCCGCAGCAGCGGGACGTGCCCGCCGACGGGATCATCGAGCTGACGCCCGCGCGCACGGACACGGTGACGGTGTCGGTCACCGACTGGCAGGAGGTCCCGGTGCACGGGGCCTTCGGCCGCCGGAAGGACCAGGCCCCCGGGATCGCGGAGCTCGCCGCGTACGCCGGACCGCACGGCACCGACCGCATCGGCACCGCCGCGGACCCGGACGCGGCGGCCACCGTCGGCTGCGGCGACGGCCCCGTCGTCACGATGAACGGACGCGCCGTCCACACGTCCGTCACGGCGACGGCCCGGCAGCTGCGGGACGGCACGCCGGTCACCGCGACCGTGTGCGGCGGAGCGACGCTGCAGCCCGCCGCGGGCCCGGACGACCTGACGGTGCGGCCCGGCGGCGCGTTCACGGTGTCCACGGTGACGCTCACGCCGCGGCCGTCGGGGGCACCGGAAGCCTCCGCCGCGGCATCGGCGGCGCCGCAGCCCGCACGCGTCGAGAACTGGGGCGACGACCACCGGGTGATGCGGCTGCCCGCGGCGGCCGCCGACCGTCTCCTGGTGGTGCCGGAATCGACCAACCCCGGCTGGGTGGCCCGCGACGCGGCCGGCACGGAACTGCAGCCAATCGTCGTCGACGGGTGGCAGCAGGGGTGGATCGTACCCGCGGGCGCCGCGACCACAGTGGAGCTGACCTTCCCGAGCGACCACTGGTATCGGCTCGGCCTGTTCGGCGGGCTCGCGCTGCTGCCACTGCTGTTCCTCGCCGCGGCGGTCCCGGCCCGGCGCCGCGAACGCACCGGGTTCGGCGCGGCGACCCGCACGTGGTCGTCGACGGCCGCGGGGGCCGCGGGCGTGCTGGCTGCGGGATTCGCCGTGTCCGGTCCGGCCGGGCTGGCGGTGACCGCCGCGGGCCTGGCGGCGACCGCGACGGCACCCGTGTGGGTGCGACGGATCCGCGCCCGCGGCGGGCGGCGCGACGGCATCGCGGCCCGGATCGCCCGCGCGTTCGCGACGGGACGCGCATGGCCGGTGGTCGCCGGCGGCGGCCTCATGCTGTCCATCGGAGTGCTGGCGACGGGGCCATGGCTCTCCGGGATGCCCTACCAGGGGCATTCCCCGTGGGCTCAGCTGTTCGCGCTGATCGGCGTGGCGGCGGCGGGTGTGTCGGCCGTGCCGGCATCCGGGCGCCTGCGTGCGTGGGCCCGGCGCGCCTCCCAGCGCACCAGGGCGCGGCGGGCAGGCTCCTCCACCAAGGCGTAGGAGGCCGCCGAGACCAGCACACTGAGCACAAGCGTCGCGATCCACACGAACAGCATGTGCCCGCCGAACATCGGCAGCCCGAAGGCGGGGAACACCATGGCCAGCACTGCGACATGCCACAGGAACAGCGCATACGACCAGCGGCCCAGCGCCAGCGCCACGGGGCCCGACAGCCACCGGTGCGCGCCGCGGTCGCGTCCGTCGCCGGGCGCCGCAAGGGTCAACGGCGCCAGCAACGCGAATCCGATGACGGCGCCGAGCCCGATCTTGCACGCGTACTGCCACGGCGCCGGCTGCACCAGACCCGGCGGCCCCGCCAGATCCGTGCACGCCAACGCGTAGGCGACGACGGCCACGCCCAGCATCGGCGCCGGACGCGCGATCAGCCTGCGCAGCCGCCCGTGCTCCAGGGCCGGCGGAGTCGCCGGCGCCGCAGCCTGCCCGGTCGCGCGTGCGGAGGCCCGTGCTGTCGCCGCCATTGCGGCCGCCGCCATTTCGGCCAGCACCATCCCCGACGCGAACCACGCCGCATGCCCCTGCAGCCAGGTGTCCGTATTGACGCCGTCCGGCACCGGCAGGTCCACGTAGCCCCAGAACAGACCGGCCACGCCCACCGCGATCAGGATCGGCACCCGCAGCCGGGTCCGGCGCCCGCGCAGCCGGATCATCAACCACGCGACCAGCGGCAGCACCAGGTAGAACGTCATCTCCACCGACAGGCTCCACAGCTGCGTCAGCCCCGCCGTCAACGCGTACGGGACGTACACCTGGGTGAGCGTCAGGTTGGCGAACCACGTCGATGCGGATGCCGAGGCGGAATCTGACGCCGCCCCGCCCACCGGCAGCAGCCACAGGACCGCGACCACCAGAACCAGGTACGCGGGCATGATGCGCACCAGGCGCGAGCGGTAGTAGCGGGCCGTCGCGGGCCGCGGGCGCAACCCGCGCGCCGCCTGGGCGTGCGGGCGCCACAGCAGAAACCCGGAGAGCGCGAAGAACAACGCCACCGCCAGGTCCAGCCGCCCGAAGACCCGGCCCGGGACGGTGTCCACCGCATTGCCCGTCTGGAACGCCACGTGCGTGGTCATCACGCCGATCGCCGCGAGCGCGCGCATCCCCTCGAGCGCGGGGATGAACCCGCCGCGGGCCGCCGCGCCGCGCGCCGCCATCCCCGCCGCGTCCACCTCAGCTCCCGCCGTAGCCGTCATCGCGCTCCAGTATGCCGCCCCGCCGGAACCGGCGGCGGCCGACGCAGGGCGTTTCCCGACCCGCGGCGCGTCACCGGACGGACCGGCGGACGCGACCGTGCTGTTAGTCTCACGTCCAACGTGTGCTCATCCTGCGCAGCGCGTACGCGGCGCGCCGTGTCACGTTGCGCGGCGCGCACCATGCCGGGAGCCACAATGGCAGGGGCCACAGTGTCAAGGGCACGACACCGGGCCCAACGACGACAACCCGCCCGGGCCGGGCGGGAACACGAGGAGCGGGGATGGCGAAGAAAAGGCTCGGCAGTGCGGGGATCGTCGCCTGCATCCTGATCGGCCTCGGCGTGTTCCTGGTGGTGGTGGCCATCATGCTTCCCACCTACACCAAGGGCAAGGCGCTCAAGACTCCGCTCGACCTGCACGTGGAGACGGTCGCCACCGGCAAGGGCGCGGTGCTCGACGCGTCGTCGCTCGTGGCCGGCGCGCCCGAGGTGGCGCACGACGTCGAGCTCGAAGCAATCCGCAACGTCACCGTGCAGGACCCGTCCAACGAAGACGTCATCACCCTGCAGGCGGGGCAGCGGCTGCTGCGCATGGACAAGCCGGCCCCCAAGTCCGATGCGCCCACCGCCCGGGATCCGCGCCTGATCAACGCCTCCGTCGACAAGGTCACGCTGGACCGCGTCACGTCCATGCCCGTCAACAACCCGGACAGCCCCAACGGCGTCTGGACGGACGCCGGCGGGCAGATGGACCCGGTCCCGCGCGACGGACTGCAGTACAAGTTCCCGTTCAACGTCGAGAAGAAGTCCTACCCGTACTTCGACCTGACCTCGCGCACCACGCACCCGATCGACTTCGCCGGCGAGGAGGAGATCGACGGGTTGAAGGTCTACCACTTCACCCAGGACATCGCGCCGGTCGACCTCGCCAAGACCGTGGGCGGCACCTCGGACAAGCTGACCATCCCGGCGAAGGCGCTGGGCGTCACCGGCGAGGGCGACGTCGAGGTGCACCGCTTCTACACCAACCAGCGCGACCTTTACGTGGACCCGGTCACCGGCGTCATCGTCAAGGGCCGCGAGGTGATCAACCAGTACTTCGCCCAAGGAGCCGACGACGACGCCCGCATCACGGCGCTGTCCGTCAGCCCCGAGACCGGGCTGACCTTCGACCAGGACACCGTCGACTATCAGCTGGAGCAGGCGCGCAACGGCCAGGACGACATCCAGCTGGTGACGTTCACGATCCCGCTGATCGCCGGCATCGTCGGTGCGATCGCACTGCTGGCGGGGCTGATCCTCGGATTCCTCAGGGCCGGCCTGCCCGGCCGCCGGGACGACGACCGCTACGACCCGCCCACCGAGCAGATCCCCACGTACTGACGGGGCGGCCCCCGCCGGCGGGGGCCCGCAACGACAGCAGCACCGCCACCGTGACCGCCGCGGTCGTGCCCAGCGCACAGACCGCGGCGGTCACGGCCATCTGCGCCACCGACGACGCGAACGCCAGCGCCACGCCCTCCGCCGCCAGCCCCGCCCACGCGAGGGCCGCCAGGCGCGTCGCATCGCGGGCGATCGCCGACAGCAAGGCCCCCTGCAGCACCGAGAACGCGGCACCGACGAACGCGAACAACCACAGCAGCCCCACGACGGGCCGGTACTGCTCCCCCACCAGGATCGGCACCAGCGGCGCCGCCGCCGCGGCGCAGGCGACCACGCCCACGCCCAGGCCGGCGAGAACCGCCAGGGTGAAGCGCACCGCGCGCAGCGAATGCTCGGGCCGGGCCATCCGCGGATAGAGCACCACCCCCACCGCCGCGGGCAACCAGAACGCCGCCTTGGTGGCCACCGACCCCATCGCGTACACGCCCGCGTCGGTCTCGGCCAGCACCACGCGGGCCATCATCAGATCGATGGACGTGAGCAGCATGAGCACCAGCTGCACCTGGGAGGCGCGCAGCACCGACGCCGTCGCCGCCCTCGAGCGGCCGGGGTCCGCGGCCGCCGCCGTCCCGTCCTCCGCCGTCCCGTCCTCCACCGTCCCGTCCGCCGCATCGTCGACGCCGGTACGCGCAACGACCGCGCGCGCCAGCAGCACCGCCACGGCCGTCCCCGCGGTACTGGCGGCGAGCGCCGCCGTGGCTCCCCCGCCGGCGAGCAGCACGACCGCCGCCGGCAACACCTTGCCCAGACCCGCGATACCCAGCACCACGCCCAGCGCCGGGAAACGCTCGTGACCCTGCAACGCACCCTGCTCACCCGCGAGCAGCACCAACATCGGGGCCATCGCCATCGCCGCGGCGGCCGCCGTCACCGGCGTGTCGAGCACCGCGGCCAGCAGCGGAGTCGCGGCCGCCGCCAGCACCGTCACGATCGCGGCGGTCCGATACGTCAGCGCGCGCCCCGCCCACGGCGCTGTGTTCCGCTGCGCTGTGTTCCACTGCACTGTGTTCCGCTGCGCTGTGTTCCACTGCACTGTGTTCCGCTGCGCTATCTCGCGCGCGATGACGGCCTGCAACGCCAGCGCCGGAACCGCCAGCACCATCTGCGCCGTGACCAGACTTGCGAACATCCCGTAGCCCGCGGGCAGCAGCAGGCGCCCGGCCACCAGGTAGAGCACGTAGGACAGCGCATTGGCGGTCATCGCGCCCGCGGTCACCCACGTCATGCCCGCAACAGTGCTGCGGCCCGCGGCGCCCGCCCCCGGCGACCGCGCCGCGCGGATGCGGGACAGCCGCCCGTCCGTCAGGGTCCGCCGGTTCGCCGTCACGCTCCCATGCTCCCAGGCGGGCGGCGAAGCGTGCGCCAGTAGTCTCTCGGTCATGCGCGCGCAGGCTCCGTCGACCGGTTCCGCCGCCGTCCGCGTCCGCCGTGCGCCCGCCGCCGCGCGGGCGGCGCTGCCGACGATCACGCTGGCACTCTGGCCGCTCGCGCTGGCGCTGCTGATCGTCGGCCCGTTGCTGGGCGGCGGGTACCTTCTGCTGCGCGACGCAGTGAGCGCCCCCCGCTCGTTCTTCACAGACGCCGCGCTGGGCGTGTCGGATTCGGCGCCTCGCGCTGTCCCTCAGGATGTCCTGGTGGCCGCCTTGTCGTCGGTCCTGGACGGCGGCATCGTGGTCAAGGCCGTGCTCGTGCTGGCGTTGTGGGCCGCCGGCGCGGGGGCGTCGGCGATGGTCGGCGTCCTGCTGCCCGCACGCGGGCTGGGGCTCCGCGCGGCCGGCCTGGCGGGGCGGCTCACCGCGTCGACCCTGGCCGTGTGGAACCCCTTCGTGGCCGAACGCCTCCTGCAGGGCCACTGGAGCCTGCTCACGGGCTACGCCGCGCTGCCATGGCTGGTGTGGGCGGGAGTGCGCATGCGCAGCGCCCCGGCCGCGGGGATCGGCGTCACCCTCCTCGCTCTCGCGCTCGCCGGGCTGACCCCCACCGGCGCGGTTCTGGCCGTCATCGTCGCCCTGGTGGTCGCGGCACTGCCCGGCGGGTGGCGGCGGGCCGTGCGCGTCGCGGTCATCGTCGCCGGCTTCGCCGCGGTGGCGGCGCCCTGGCTGATCACCGCCGCGATGGCCGCGCCCGGATCCACATCCGATCCGGCCGGGGTCGACGCCTTCGCCGCCCGCGCCGAGCCGCACCTGGGCACGCTGGGCAGCCTCGCCGGGCTCGGCGGCATCTGGAACTCGCAGGCGTTGCCGCCATCACGCACAGGCGCGGGCGCGCTGATCGGCACGCTGATCCTGCTGGCGCTGGTGGCGTGCGGTGTACGCGGGCTGTGGCGGCGCCGAGCGCACCCGGTGATCGCGGCCGTCGTGGTCCTCGCAGTGCTCGCGGTGGTGCTGCCGGCGCTCGGGGCGACCGCACCCGGGCTCGCCGCCGCGCGCTGGGCGGTGGAGAACGTGCCGGGCGCGGGCCTGTTCCGCGACGCGCAGAAGTGGGTGGCGCTCGCCATGCCGGGCTACACGCTGGCCGCGGCGCTGGAGGTGCGCGCGCTCTCACGGCTGCCGCGGCGACTCCCCGGAATCCGCGCACGCGTTGTACGGGATCACCGCGAGAATCGGCGCGCGGCTGCACAGAAGGTGCGCGGATCTGTGGGGGCGTACGCGGCCGCCGCAGCCATTTCGAGCGCGGTGCTCATCGCGGCGCTGCCGTCGCTGGCGTGGGGCGTCGGGGGCGCGCTGCAGCCGGCGCACTACCCGCAAGGCTGGGACCGGGTGGCGGCGATCGTCGACTCGGCGCCGTCCGACGGCGCGATGGCGACGCTCCCCGCCGGATCATTCCGCGATTTCGCGTGGACCCGCGGCCCCGTGCTGGACCCGGCGCCCCGGTACTTCCGGACCGACGTGCTCGTCACCGGCGACCTGCTCGTCGGTGACACCACGGTGGGCGGCGAGGGGACGCGGGCGCGCGACACCGAGGAGGCGCTCCTGGCCGGAGCCGCACCCGCCGTGCTCGCCCACGAGGGGGTGCGCTGGGTCCTGGTGCAGCACGGCACCCCGGGGACGCTCGGCGACAGCGCCGCCACCCTCGCCCAGGCCGAGCAGGTCTACTCGGACCCGGACGTGAGCCTGTACCGAATACCGGGGCCGGTGGCCGCCACGGGGTCGACCTCAGCCGACCGGGGACTGGCGTGGGCCGGGCACGCACTGTGGCTCGCCGCCGCGGTCACGGGGGCCGCGCTGACGGGCGGCGCGGCCCTGCGGCAGCGCATGCGCCTGCCGCAACGCGCCTGAGCGTGCGGCGACCCCCGCCTCAGCGCGCAGGATCGACCGCGGGCGCCGAGGCCTCTGCCAGCACCGGGACCGCCGCGAGCGCCGGGTCGATCACGGGCACAGGCCGTTCCTGCTGCGGCCGCGCCCCCACGAGTCCGCTCACCCGGCGCCCCTTCGCCACCTCGTCGAGCACCCCCAGGAACGCCTCGCCCGACCGCTCCCACGAGAACTCCTGCACCCGCGTGCGCGCCTTCCGGCCCAATTCCGCACGCAGGTTGGCGTCACCCACAAGCTCGGACACCGCGGCGACGAGCTCCTCGCGGTCGTCGACGAGCAGACCGGTCACGCCGTCGAGGACCGAGTCGGTGAGCCCGCGTGATCCGCGGTAGCCCACCGTCGGCACCTCGTGCTGGGCGGCCTCGACCACGACCAGCCCCCAGCCTTCCTTGCGCGACGGCATCACGTGCACCCACGACTGCGCCAGCAACCGGTGCTTGTGCTCCTCTGACACGTGCCCGTGGAACGTGACGGCATCGGCCACACCCAGCTCGCGGGCGTGCCGGTGCAGCGGTTCCGACCACCAGCCGTCGCCGATCACGTCGAGTCGCAGGTCGGGCATCAGCGGCCGCAGCCGCGCCAGCGCGTACATCGCGTCTTCGATTTGCTTGTGCGGCACCAGCCTCGACAGCACCACCAGGCTGGGGTGCGCCGTGCGGCTGACCGCGCAGCCCGGGGTCACTGCCGCGGGCACGGGGTCCAGGCCGGCGCGGACGACGGCGATCCGCTCGCCCTCCACTCCCAGCGTCTCGAGCTCCTCCGCGGACGGCAGCGACACCGTCAGGTACTGGCGGCGCCGGTGCAGCCGGGGCGAGGCCACCGACTCGAGCCACCAGCCCAGCCGGCCCAGCGCGCGCCCTGCCACCGGCCACTGTTCCTTGTGGCAGTGGTGGACGAGCACGGCCACGGGCGCGCCCGCCACCAGCGCAGCGAAGAAGGGGATGCCGTTCTGGGTGTCAACGATTACATCGGGCCGCGCGCCGCGCAGCGGGCCGACCCCGATGCGTCCCAGCGCGATCGCCGCGAGGGCGCGCGGATAGACGGTGATCCGGCCTCCGCCGCGGCTGACCCCGATGCTGCCCAGCCGACCCCGCGCGGGTGCTCCCGGGTATCCGGCGGTGCGCAGGGTGACGCGCACTCCGCGCCGGGCGAGCTGCTCGCCGACCTGCTCGAGATACCGCTCGCTGCCGCCGCCCTGCGGGTGTCCGGAATCACGCCAGCACAGCAGCAGCACCTCGCGTACCGGCCCCGCGCCACCCGCGCGCTCAATCGCGAGATCGACGCCGGTCACGGCGCTATCGTCTGCCGCTCCGGGCGCAGCGGTTCCACCGGACTCCTGCACGGACACGCATGCAGGATAACGGCTGATCCGCCGCCCGGCCATGAGGCCCGGGCGGCGTCCCGGCGGCACCGATCATCCGAAGAGGTCCGCCAGGCTGCCGACGCTGCCGGTGTCGAGGCTGCCGAGCATCTGCCCCACCACGCCGAACTCGTAGTTGACGGCACGCAGGTAGACGGTGGCGTGCACGCTCGGGTCGGCATCGCCGGCCCCGTCCTGCCCCTGTTCCGGCGTCGCATCTCCGCCCGGCACCGTGCCGCCGCTGATGCAGGTGCCGAGCGCCGTGTACGCGCCGCCGCCGAGCGCGTAGTCGAGCGTGTTCCGTGCGCCCGGATCCACGCGCGTCACCGCGTCGGGGTCGATCGGGGAGACCTTGCTCGCGGTGTCGTCGTCGGCGAGCGGGTCGTCCTCCGCCGCGGGGGCATCGGCCGCGGGGGCATCGGCGAGCGCCGCGGCGGGTGCGGGCTCCCCTCCGGTGCCCGCATCACCCGTCCCGCCCGTGTCCCCGGTGCCTGCGTCACCGGTTCCCGAGTCACCGGTTCCCGAGTCACCGGTTCCCGAGTCACCGGTTCCGGAGTCGCCGTCCCCCTGCTGCTTGCGTTCGATGAACCCCTGGACGATCTCCTTGACCTTCGAGTCCAGCTCGCCCACATACACGTACGGGCCGTAGCAGGTGGTGTTCACCGGGCCGGCCGGGGGCGCGAAGGCCACCGCCGTGTCCGAACCCTCTGCGGCGGTCGTCAGCTCGGCGGTGTCCAGGCGCATCTGGACGTCCGGGAGTTTGTCCGCGAGCGACGCGGACGCGACACCGGGCCCCGCCGCCAGCACCGTCGCCACCACCGTCATCCCGGCTGCTGCTGCACCTGCGGTACGCCCCATCTTCATTCGCCCGGTCTCCTTACTGCGGTTACTTCCCACACGACGACTCTTCCGACCAGGCGAACGTTAAGAACCACACGCGCCGACGACAAGCCCCACTGTGACGACTCACCCGCACCGGTGTCTGCGGTCATGAAAGCGCGGCGGCCCGGCAGGCAAAGCCGCCGGGCCACCGCGGAGCTTCCGCCGTACTACCCCTTGCTACCGGAAAGGCTCCCGAACAGGCTCCCCAGGCTTCCTGTGCCGGCGTCGCCACCGCCGGTGCCGCCGGTGCCGCCGCCGACGTCGTATCCGATCGTGCGGACGTAGATGTCCATGCCGGTCACCGTCGAGTTGCCCTCGCCGTCATTCGTCGCAGTGAAGCACTCCCCGACGGCCGTGTACTTTTCCTTGCCATCAAGCGTGTAGGCGAAGGTGTTCGAGTCCTCCGAGAGCACCATCCCGGACGGCAGGTCGATGCCCTGTTGCTCGAAAACGTTCGGCGTACCGACTCCGCTCATCATAAAGCTGAGCGTCAACGCGGCGAGATTCTCATCGCCATCGGCCTGGCCAACAATGGGATCGTAGAACCCGGCTTCCACCAGCACGTCTTTGAGCCCATCCGGCAGCACCGCGGTGAACTGCGACGCATCGACACCATCCATACCTTCGCCGGAGGCAGCACCTTCGCTGATCTTGTCGATCTGTTCCTGCGTGAGTTGACCCGCGTAGACAAGCGGGCCGAAGCATAGCTCGTCATCGGCCATCGCACCCGGCGCGAATTTCACATCGGTGACCGCTCCAACCTCTTCCGCGGTCAGCCGGCCATCGTTTACGTGGACGGCAGGCGTCACGTCCGGGCTCTCTGCCGCGCTCGCCGCAGTCGGAGCCGCAATCAACACCATGGCTGCGGCAGCGGCGATTCCGCTCACCATTGTCTTCGTGTTCATGATTTCTCCCAATCCTATACCGACAGCGACTTCAACACATTGACTATAAGCATTCGAAACTGCCGATAGAAAGCAGGAAAGAAAAAGTACTGTCATTGAATGACACACGATGGATCCTGGAGCCCGGCGGCGTGTCCACGGCCATCACCTTTACACAGCCCGCGCCGCGGACCACTACCCTCGACCCGTGCCCCGATCGCCCCTGCGCAAGCGCATCTCCACCGCCACCGCCCGCTTCGCCCGACGCGCCACGTTGCGGCGTTCCGTGCGCCTGCTCGGCGCGTTCCGCTTCGAGCAGTCCGACCCCGACAGGTTCTACCGCCCCCTCGCGCGGGACTCGGCCGAGATGATCGAGGACCTGCACCGCGGCGCGACGGGGACGGGCCTCGGCGGGTGCACCGTGCTCGACGTCGGCGGTGGCCCCGGCTATTTCGCCGACGCCTTCCGCGTGGCCGGCGCCCGCTACGTCCCCGTCGAGCCTGATCCGTCGGAGATGCACGCGCGCGAGATCGACCTGACCGGCGTCGCGATCCGCGGCTCCGGCACCGCGCTGCCGATCCGCGACGGCGCCGTCGACGTGTGCTTCTCCTCCAACGTGGCCGAGCACGTCGCCGAGCCCTGGCGGATGGCCGACGAAATGCTGCGCGTGACCAGACCCGGCGGCATCGTCGTGCTGTCCTACACCCTGTGGTGGGGCCCGTTCGGCGGCCACGAGACGGGCCGTTGGCACTACCTGCTCGGCGGCGAGGGCGCGGCGCGACGCTACCGCCGGATCCACGGGCATGAGCCGAAGAACCGCTTCGGCACGTCGCTGTTCGCCGTGCACTGCCGCGACGGGATCGCCTGGGCCCGCTCCGCGCCGTCGGGCGAACTGCTCGCCGCGTTCCCGCGGTACCACCCGCGCTGGGCGTGGTGGCTGGTCCGGGTGCCGATGGTGCGCGAGGTGCTGGTCAGCAACCTGGTGCTGGTGCTGCGCAAAGCGTGACAACGCCCTGCCCTGGCTTAACTCTGTAACAGGTTCTACTCTATGTGATAGATATCTCCCGGACGCGCTCACGGCCGGGCACGCACCACACACAAGGAGAACAGATGACCGACTACGACACCCTGTTCATCGGCGGAAAATGGGTGGCCCCCCACGGCTCGGAGCGTATCGACGTCACCTCGCCCGCCACCCTTGAGCACGTGGGCAGCGTGCCCGCCGCCGACGATGCCGACGTCGACGCCGCAGTCGCCGCCGCCCGCGCCACCGTTGACGACGGCGCGTGGGGACGCACCTCCCCCGCCGAGCGCGCCGCGATCCTCACCAAGGCCGCCCAGCTGATCACGGAGCGCAAGGACGACCTGATCGCACTCACCTCCTCGGAGATGGGCGCCACGCACGCCGGCGTCGACATGATGCAGATCACTCCGTCGCTGGCCACGCTCAACGCATATGCCGCGCTGGCGGAGACATTCGCCTGGGAGGAGACGCGCCACGGGATGTTCGGCGAGTCGCGCGTGATCCGCGAGCCCGTCGGCGTCGTCGCCGCCGTCACCGCGTGGAACGTGCCGATCTTCCTCGCCGTCAACAAGCTTGCCCCCGCGATCATGGCCGGCTGCGCCGTGGTGCTCAAGCCCGCGCCGGACGCGCCGCTGTCCACGAACGCCATCGCCGAGATCTTCGCCGACGCCGGCCTCCCCGAGGGCGTGCTGTCGGTGGTGCAAGGCGGCGCCACTACAGGCGAGTACCTGGTCAACCACCCGGACGTGGACAAGGTGACGTTCACCGGTTCCACCGCGGTGGGGCGCAAGATCGGCCGGTCGGCGGCAGACCAGCTCAAGCGCTGCTCGCTGGAGCTCGGCGGCAAGTCGGCCGCGATCGTGCTCGAAGACGCCGACCTGGCCGCGTCGGCCCCCATGCTGGCGATGAGCGGCCTGATGAACTCGGGCCAGGCGTGCGTGGCGCAGACCCGCATCCTGGCACCCCGCTCCCGCTACGACGAGGTGGTCGAGGCGCTCAAGGGCATCGTCGAGGCGATGATGAAGGTGGGCGACCCCACCGACCCGGCCACACAGATCGGGCCGGTGATCAACCAGACCCAGCGCGACAAGATCGAGGCCTACATCGCCAAGGGCACGCAGGAGGGCGCCCGGCTGGTGCTCGGCGGCGAGCGGCCCGCGGACCTCGGCGACGGCTACTACGTGGCGCCCACGATCTTCGCCGACGTCGACAACACCATGACGATCGCCCGCGAGGAGATCTTCGGGCCCGTCCTGTCGGTGATCCCCTACGACACCGAGGACGACGCCGTGGCCATCGCCAACGACTCCGACTACGGCCTGGCCGGCTCGGTGTGGACCACCGACGTCGACCACGGCCTGGAGGTGGCGCGCAAGATCCGCACCGGCACCTACGGCATCAACTGGTACGCCTTCGACCCGGGCTCGCCGTTCGGCGGGTACAAGAGCTCCGGGATCGGCCGCGAGTGCGGGCCCGAGGGCATCGACGCGTTCTGCGAGATCAAGTCGGTGCTCATGCCCGCCGGTTACACCAGCGCCTGATCCGCTCCCCGACCCGACCCGACAGCGCGACTGTATGCGGAAACCGCCGGAATCCCCCGGGATCCGGCGGTTTCCGCATACGTACCTCCGGCCGGCGGGCGAGGCGGGACGGCAGATCACCAGGCGGCGCCGACCCGCGCGAACATGCTGTCGACATAGCCCAGGAGCGTCGCCTGCATGGCCAGCAGGTGCTTGTCCACGCGCAGCACGTCCCAGCCGATATCCCGGTACTCCGCATACCGCGCGATATCGGATGAACGCTTGTCCTCGGAGCGCCGGTGCCAGTCGCCGTCGTACTCGATGCCCGCCTTCCACTGCGGCCACGCCAGGTCGATGCGGGCATGCAACTGTCCGTACTCGTTGAGGACCGGATACTGAGTACTCGGCCGCGGGTATCCGCGCCTGGCGAGCAGCAATCGCAGGCGCGTCTCCGGCGGTGAGGCCGCACCGCCGTCGACCAGGCTCAGCACGGCGCGAAGCCGGTCGCCGCCGGCCGCCCGCGGATGGGCCTTCGCCACCTGCGCGATCGCGGCGGCGTCGATGCGGGTGGCGTTGCACAAGGCGTCGAGCAGGATCAACCGCCGAATGAAGTCCTCATCACCACGCGCGTCCCAGCACCGGTCCGCAGAGGCGGGGTGCCGCGCCAGGTCGAACCCCGTGCGCGCCGGCGTCGTCACACGCATCCCCTGCACCACCGCGACCTCGTCCAGGGGCAGATCCGACGTCCAGACCGTGATCCCCGGCGTGGGCCGGGTGCTGGCGGAGCGCGGCCGGATCAATACCGGGGGCTCGAGGTCGTGATACTCGTACGCATCCCACTCGTGCTCGCGATAACGGTAGGGCGCTGTCGTGTGCGCCGGGTTCTCCCGCCTCCTGCGCTGGTCGAGGTATCTGGTGCCGAGCACCGCGGCCGCCGACCGTCCGCCGAGCACCCCCCGGCCGCGCCCGTACAGCCACGCCGCCTCCGCCATGATGCGCGCCGTACGCTGCGTGCCCGGATCGGCGTACACGCCCCGGAGCAACCGCACCTGATGTTCGCGCAACCGCCGATCGCTCAGCCCGCTGCCCGCCCGCACGCGGACCCTCCCCCGTCTTTCCCCCATGCGCCCCATGATTCCGGACGCCTCGCGCGGCGCCCTCTCGTCCCCCGCCTCACACCTCGCGAGCGCCTGCGGAAACCGCCGGAAGCGACAACGATCCGGCGGTTTCCGCATACGGATACCCGCACACGGCTCGCGCCCCGTGCCGGCGAACCGGAGCGGGGCGCGAGTCGTGACTGAAGTGACCCGGTCAGCCGCCGATCTGGTCGGCGATGATGGTGCTGCCCGCCTGGAGCGCCAGGCTGCCGAATCCGGCCGCCGGCGCGATGCTGCCGATGCCGTTGGGCACGATCACCGGCTGGATGGTGAGGTTCTCGGCCAGGTCGCCGAGGAGGGCGGAGAAGTCGCCCGCGGCGATCGCCCGGATGATGTCGACGATACTGCCGCCGCTGACCTCGGTGCACGTGCCCATCAGCAGGTAGACGCCGTCGGCCGGGGTCCATTCGGTGGTCGACGGGTTCGGCAGCGGCTGCGTGCCGATGATCGGGATCCGCACGCCCGACGCGGCCGCACCGAACTTCACGTTGTCGCCGCCGCTGGTGAGCAGCTCGCCGATGCGGCCCCAGTCCTGGGTGGCGTAGGCGACGCCCACCTCCAGGGCGGTCTCGCCGCTGACGAGGATCGGCAGGCACAGCTGATTGCCGACCGTGTCCTTCGTGGTCACCGTCAGGTCGCTGACGTCCTGCTCGACGGTGACCGTCGGCGCGTCGGCCATTGCGACCGCGGGCGCGGCCACCGCCGCCCCGCCCGCCAGCGTCGCGGCCGCGACCACGCCGACTCCGACCTTCTTGAGCTTCCCGATCCTCATGACGATCCCCTGCCGTTGGACTGCTCCGAGCCCCCGACCGGCCGCGTTGCAGTGATTCTCACTACTTCTTGGCGGTTATCATCACCCATGAAATCCTGATCGGCAAGCGGTTCGGGCAACCCGAACCACTCAGGGTCGGCAGCTCGGTCAGCCCTGGAACTTGGGGGAACGCTTCTCCAGGAACGCAGCGACGCCTTCGCGTCCCTCAGGGGAACCGGCGCTGACGCCGATGGCGGTCGCCTCGGCGAAGAGCTGGGAGCGCAGGTCCCGCTGCTCGCCGTCGCGCACGAGCGTCTTGAGCCGCCCGTACGACGCCGTCGGACCGTTGGCCAGCTGGGAGGCGAGCCGTGACGCCTCGCCGACGACCTCGTCGTCGTCCACCACCCGGCTGACGACTCCCATCGACAGCGCGTCCGTGGCCCGCAGGACGGATCCGGTCATCGCCAGATCCATGAAGCGCACCCGCCCCATGGTGCGCGGCAGCGTCCAGCTCATCCCGCCGTCGGGGGTGAGCCCCACGGCGAGGTAGGCGGGGCGGAGCTTGGCCGAGCGCCCGCACACCACCACGTCTCCGATGCCCGCCAGGCTCATGCCGGCGCCGCCGACGCCGCCGTGCAGGCCGATGACCACCGGCACGTCGAGTTCGGCGAGCGCGGCCACGGACTCGTGCAGCCGCGTGGCGAGGGCGTCGAGGAACGGCCCCGGCTCCTCGGCGGCGCCGAACTCCTCGAGATCCCCGCCGAGGCAGAAGTGCTTGCCTTCGCCCAGGATCAGCACCGCACCGATTCCATCGTCGACCTGGCGTACCGCGTCGGCCAGCGCGTCGGCCAGCGGCATGTCGATGGCGTTGCCGTTGCCGGGCCTGTTCAGGCTGATGGCGAGGACCCGCCCCTCGCGCTCGACCAGCACGGGCGGTGCGGGGGCTTCCGTCCCGGCGGGATGCTCGACGGTCTCGGTGCTGTCTGCCATCGTCTGCGGCCTCTCAGTTCTTCGTTCAAGTCTGTCGGGTCTGCCGGCGACGCCGCGGCCGGTTCCGGCGCGCGCCGCGCGAAGGCATCGCCCTCCAGTGCAGCATTTCATCCCCGGGACGGCGAACCGTCATCCCGGCCGGGAATAGCGCCGATGCTCACACGTTGTATCGGGCAACAGGTAGTTGCGCAATCAACTACATTGGATCGCGGCACACACGATCCGCTGCGTCCGTCCTGCGACCCGAGGAGCCCGCAATGCCCGCCATCACCGTCGACAACCCCTTGGCCCTGCCGCGCGTCCGCGAGATCCCCGACGACGTGGCCGGCCCCGGCAACAGCCCGCGCCCCGTGCTGGGCGTGGCCACCGCGCCCCAGGGCTTCGAGGGCGAGGGGTTCCCCGTGCGCCGCGCGTTCGCCGGCGTCGACCAGCGGTTCCTCGACCCCTTCATCCACATGGACCAGATGGGCGAGGTCCAGTACGCGCCCGGCGAGCCCAAGGGCACCGACTGGCATCCGCACCGCGGCTTCGAGACCGTCACCTACATCATGGACGGCATCTTCGACCACCAGGACTCCAACGGCGGCGGCGGATCCATCACCAATGGCGACACGCAGTGGATGACCGCCGGCGGAGGCATCCTGCACATCGAGCGCCCGCCGGAGCACCTGGTGGTGTCCGGCGGCCTGTTCCACGGGGTGCAGCTGTGGGTGAACCTGCCCGCGGACGACAAGCGCGCCCACCCGCGATACCAGGACATCGGCTCCGAGCACATCACGCTGCTGTCCACGCCCGACGGCGGCGCACTGCTGCGCCTGATCGCCGGCGACCTGGACGGCCACTCGGGCCCCGGCAGCACGTACACGCCGATCACGCTCATCCACGCGACCATCGCGCCGGGCGCGGAGGTGAAGCTGCCGTGGGACAAGCGCTTCAACGCGCTCGCCTACGTGCTGGCCGGCGACGGCTCCGTTGGCGCCGACCGCCACCCCGTCACCACGGGCCGGCTCGCGGTGTTCGGCGAGGGCGACCACCTGACGCTGCGCGCCGACGAGACGCAGGACTCGCGCACCGAAGCGATGGAGGTGTTCATCCTGGGCGGCGAGCCCATCCGCGAACCGATCGCCATGTACGGACCGTTCGTGATGAACACCAAGGCCGAGGTACTCGAGGCGTTCGAGGACTTCCAGGCCGGACGGCTGGGCACGATCCCCGCCGACCACGAAAGGCGCTGACCGGCAGCCGGGCGCCGCACCCACCGTCAAACACACGATGCCCCGCCCGTTTCCGGGCGGGGCATCGTCGTCATGCGGAGCTCGTCGTCAGCCCAGCCGCTGCTTGAGCGCCTCGAGCTCGTCACGCACCGACGAGGGCACGTCGCCGAGCTTGTCGAACCACTCCTCGATCAGCGGGATCTCGCTCTTCCACTCGTCCACGTCCACCTTGAGCGACGCGTCGATGTCGCCCATGTCCGCGTCGAGCCCCTTCAGGTGGAGCTGCTCGGCGGTGGGCACGTAGCCGATGGCGGTCTTCTCGGCGTCGGCCTTGCCCTCGATGCGCTCGATGATCCACTTGAGCACCCGCGAGTTCTCGCCGAACCCGGGCCACAGGAACCGCTTGTCGTCGCCGCGGCGGAACCAGTTGACGTAGAAGATCTCCGGCAGCTTGGACGCGTCCGCCTGCTTGCCCACGTTCACCCAGTGCGCCAGGTAGTCGTTGGCGCTGTAGCCGATGAACGGCAGCATCGCCATCGGGTCGCGCCGCACGTTGCCGACCTTGCCCTCGGCGGCGGCGGTCTGCTCCGACGAGAGCGTGGCGCCCATGAAGGTGCCGTGCTGCCAGTCGAACGACTGCGTCACCAGTGGCACCGTGTCCTTGCGGCGACCGCCGAAGAGGATCGCGGAGATCGGCACGCCCTGCGGGTCGTCCCACTCCGGCGCGAGGATCGGGCACTGCGACATGGGCGTGCAGTACCGCGAGTTGGGGTGGGCGGCCTTCTCGCCCGACTCCGGCGTCCAGTCGTTCCCGTGCCAGTCGGTGAGGTGCGCGGGCTTGTCGCCCCCGATGCCCTCCCACCAGATGTCGCCGTCGTCGGTGCGCGCGACGTTGGTGTAGATGGTGTTGCCGCCCTCGACCGTCTTCATGGCGTTGGGGTTGGACGCCATGCTGGTGCCCGGCGCCACGCCGAAGAACCCTGCCTCCGGGTTGACCGCGTACAGGCGGCCGTCCTCGCCGAAGCGCAGCCAGGCGATGTCGTCGCCCAGCGTCTCGGCGCGCCAGCCGGGGATGGTGGGCTCGATCATCGCCAGGTTGGTCTTGCCGCAGGCGCTGGGGAACGCGGCCACCACGTAGTAGGCCTTGCCCTCCGGGGAGATCAACTTGAGGATCAGCATGTGCTCGGCCAGCCAGCCCTCGTCGTGGGCCATGGCGGACGCGATGCGCAGCGCGTAGCACTTCTTGCCCAGCAGCGCGTTGCCGCCGTAGCCGGAGCCGTAGCTCCAGATCTCGCGGCTCTCCGGGAAGTGCGTGATGTACTTGGTCTCGTTGCAGGGCCAGGGCACGTCGGCCTGGCCGGGATCCAGCGGCGCACCCACCGAGTGCAGGCCCTTGACGTACTCGCCGTCGGTGCCGATCTTGTCCAGCGCGTCCTGGCCCATGCGGGTCATGATGCGCATGGACACCACGACGTACGGCGAGTCCGTGATCTCGATGCCCAGCTTGGGCTTGTCCGCAGCGAGCGGGCCCATGCAGAACGGCACCACGTACATGGTGCGCCCGCGCATGCTGCCCTCGTAGAGGCCGCGCATCAGCGTGCGCATCTCCTCCGGGTCCATCCAGTTGTTGGTGGGGCCGGCGCCTTCCTCCGTCTGCGTGCAGATGTAGGTGCGGGATTCCACGCGGGCGACGTCGGCGGGGTCCGACTGCGCGAGGAACGAGTTGGGCTTCTTCTCTTCGTTCAGCTTGGTGAACGTGCCGGCGTCGACCAGCTGCCCGGTGAGGCGCTCCCACTCCTCGTCGGAGCCGTCGGCGAAGACGACCCGGTCCGGCTGCGTGAGCTCGGCAACCTCGGTCACCCAGGCGAGCATTTCGGCATGCCGGGTGGGCGGGTTGTCGTCCGCTGAGTTCAAACCTGGAATCGTCGCTGCGGTCATCAGCCTCTCCTGGAGTGGGGCCGGAGCCTCGTCCGCACCCGCCGGGTACGCCGAGGCCGGGATTCCCGGCCGGTCGGTGCAAATCGGGGGCGCGAACTCGGCTGCGCCCCGTCGGTTGGGGTGCTACCCGAATGCTCGTCTGCCGCGTGCCACCGCCCCCTCCCCAGGGGCCGCCGGCACGTGGCCCGAGGGACACGGGCGCCGGGAGTCCTGACACGAGGTTAACGCCGTTCGCAAATTTTCTCCGAATCGGGTCCCGCACCGTGCACGACCCCCGTGGAAACGATCAGCCCGCACGCGCATCGCCGCAGTTCAGCACACCCGCCCCGCGTGATGGTCAGGGACGGTCCCAGTCCGCGAGCACGCGGGCGAGAATGTCCTCCGCCACGCCCATTCCGCCCAGGTGGCTCTCGCCGTGCAGCAGCGTCATATCGGCACGCGGCAGCATCCGCACGCAGTGCTCGCCGTGCGTCTCCGGCACGATGTGGTCGGCGTCGCCGTGGTACCAGTGCACGGGCTTGTCCACGTCGGCCAAGCGGAAGTCCCATTCCTTGGAGAACAGCATGATGTCCGAGAACGGGGCGGAGAACTGCTTGCGGCTGCCGTTGAGCAGGTCGTCGATGAACATCGCCTTGAACTCCGGGCGGGCCAGCAGGTTGCGGTCGCCCTCCGGCGAGAGGAACCCGTAGGCGTCGATGATCTGCGAAGCGAACGGTTTGACCACGCGCACCAGCGAGGTCAGCGCCATGCCGATGGGCACCCGGCCGAGCGAGACCAGCGGCGCCACCATCGCGCCGAACCCGGCGAGCCCGCCGTCCACCGCGTCCTCGCCGCGCGTGGGCGCCACGCCGCCCAGCACCGCGCACGAGCGGACCCTGTCCGGCAGGTACCGCGCGGCGGCCAGCGTGTACGGACCGCCCCCGGACAGGCCCACCACGGACATCTCGTCCAGGCCCAGGTTGTCGGCGACGATGGCCAGGTCGTCGGTGAACTCGTGGAACGACTTGTACACGTGCGCGGTGGACGAGCCGATGCCCGGACGGTCGATGCCGATGATGCGGACGTTCTCCCGCTCCGCGAACTCGCGGGCCTCCACGGGGACCTGCCGGCGGCTGCCCGGCGTGCCGTGCAGCCACACCACGGGGCGCGCGTGCGGCACGCCGAACTCCGAGAAGCTCAGGACGCGGTCACGCTCCGGCCCCACGAGAACCTTGCCCTCGAGCCGGGGGCTGGTGATATCCGTCATGCATACATGATGCCGCGTGCATGTATGACTGCGCAGCCCGGGATCCCGGCGGCCGACTCACCCCGAGACTCACCCCGAGACCCGCCGCCAATGCCACGTCCCGTCCGGGTCCTGCTGGTCCTGCCACGACACCGCGTGCCCCTCGCTGTCGAAGACGGTCTCGTAGTCGGTATCGCCGTCGCCGTCGAGATCGTAGGAGACGGTGATCTGCTCCCCGTCGTGGACGATCATCGTCTCCAGGACGCCGTCGCCGTCCATGTCCACCGCGGTGATGGTGTCGAACGGCAGGGGCTCGTACTCCAGCACGTCCCCCGGGCCCGCCGCCCCGCCCTCGGACGCGGGCCACGTCGAGACCCCGTCGGCCCCGGAATGCACCGCGGCGAACTCCTCGCCGCCCTCCAGCCCGTCCTCCGGCAGTTCATTGCCCAGCCACATCCCGTGCTCCTCTCCCCTCACTGCTCACCGCGCGTACTGGATCCCCCGCGCCCCCGGCAGGACCCGTGCTCCCCGCCGGCCCCTCGCTCCCCGCCGGCCTCGTTCCTTCGACCGTCACGGTACTGCCGCGCCCCACGCCACGCGTCCGTTCATCCACAGGCCCCGGGAACCGTCCGTGCAACCGGGCCAGCCGGCCGTCGATGTCCGCCAGCCGCCGGTCGATCTCGCGAGTCTCGCGCGCATGCGCCTCCGCCACCGCGCGCGCCGCTTCGGACTCGGCGTCGAGCACCCGGTGCGCGATGTGCTGCTCCCAGGCCGCCCGGAACTCGGCGATGGCCTCGTTGGCCCACTGGCGCACCCGCGAGCGGGCCCCCAGGTGTGCGCGGGCCCGCACGATCCACCAGGCGACGAACCCGCCTAGAACCAGAGCGGCCGGCCACGCGAATGCAGCCCACGGGCCCCCGCCCGGCAGCCCGCCCGCCAGCGGGCCCGCCGTCACCAGCCGGCCCACCCCCAGCCCGCCCGACGCGCCCATCAGGATCATCAGCCGGTCCTCCGTGGCACGACGGCGGCGCCCCGGCGGCGCGGGCAGCAGCGGCCTGATCGCTCCGCCCCCGGCATCCGCCTGCGCACCGGGAGAAGCATCCGAGAATTCGGGGACGGCGGCGGCGATGCGCTGTTCGACCATGGCCGCGAGTTCGTCGCCCATGGCTTCGAGCCGGCGTGTCAGCTCCGCCGGATAGCCGCCGATCTGCGTCCGCCCCGCGACGTCCAGCTCGTCGCGCACGGCCGCGGCCGTCCTGCGGCTGAGCGCGGCGATCTCGTGACCCAATTCCACCCGGGCACGCGAGAGCCCCGTACGCAGGGCCGCCATCCGCGCGGGAAGGCCTTCGGCCGTGCGCAGTTGGGCCTTGCGCCCGGCGAGCGCGTTCCGGTGCCGGCGCAGCGCCGACGATTCGGTGCGCGCCGCCGCGCGGGCCCGCTCCGAGCCCCGGTTCCGGCGGGCACGTTCCGCCGCCGCCCTGTCCGCCGCCAGCGCCGCATCCGCGTCGCGGGCCGCCGCCGCGCACTGCGCGTCCGCCAGTGCCGCACGCAGCACCTCCGCGGGCGCGTCCGCGGAGACGATGGGGCACTGCTCGTAGCCGGGGGCGAACTCGCCGAGCAACGCACGCTGCCGCCGCGCCGCGTCGCCGAACCCCGCGCCGCCCGCCGGGCCGGCCAGCACGAACACCACCGCCGTGCCGGGCGCCGCAGCCCGTTCCACGAGATCCAGCTCATCGACGCCGAGGGGGACCTGGCCGGGCAGGACGATCACCGCCGCCCCGCGCCCGCCGCCTGCGACCGAGGCCATGCCACGGGCGAGGGCGACGATCCTCTCCGGCACGGTCGCGCCCGGCACCGCGAACACCCGGACCCGGCCGGCCGGCGGTCCCGCCACCGATTCCTCCCGCTCAGCCATCCGCAGGCTCCTCCACCTCGGCGCCCAGCGCCACGGCGCGGTCGGTGAACCGGCGGCACCACTCGATCGCGTGCGCGCGCTCGCCCGGCTCGGCGGCCACGGCCGCCACCGCCCGCCACTGTGCAGCCTCGCGCAGCGCCGCCCGCGGCCCGTCGGCCTCCGCCGCCCAGGTGCCCGAGCCCGCCGCCCGCATGCGCCGCGCCGCGTCGGAGCGCAGGTAGCGCTCGGCCGCCTCGCGGTCGGGGCCCTCGATCGCCGCACGCATGCGCCCGAAGCGGTGGGCGTCGGCGCGTGCCGCGAGGATCCGGCCGACCCCCGCGGAGAGGCAGTCCGCGAGCTCGTCCAAACCCGTCGGCCGCCCGCCGGGCGGGAGCGAGACGGCGAGGGGGACGCGCGCGGCGGCCTGGCCTGAAGCCGCGTCCGGCCCCGCGTCCGCGCCGCCCTCATCGGCTCGCGCGCGGACCAGCACGACGGGAACGCCGCGGCGGTGCTGACGCTCGATCGCACTCAGGTCCGCGGGAGCGGGCGAGTCCAGCACCATGTGCACCGCGATGTCGACGGGAACCGCGCAGCCGCCGCGTGCCGCGCCGTCGGCCGCCGACTCGGCCGCCCACGGGTCGTTGCAGGCCGGAAGTTCGCCGACGGTGAGCGGCCCGCGCCCGTGCATCCGCGCGGACAGCGCGTCGACGAGCGCGCTCCGGCCGATCCCCGCCCGGCCGCCGACGCCGATGCACACAGGCTCGGGCGCATCGTGCACCGCGTCCGCGGACACTTCCCCCATCCGATCGGTCCCCCGTCCCCCGCGGTGTGTCCCCCGACACCGTCTGCGGCGCAGGATACCTTCCGCGCTCGCCGCGTCCGGGCCGGGATGCGTCGGCCGAGGCGGATACGGGACCATGGTGTGGTGGAAACCCCCCAGGACCCGACGCACAGCCCCGCCCCCGGCACACAGGACCCCCGGCGCGACGGCGACGTGCGGCTTCCCGACGCCGCCTCCGCCGGAGACTCCGGCACCCGGGGCGACGGCGCCGCCGCACCGCAGTGGCAGCGGACGGACGAGGGCACGGACGGCGCCGTCGGCGTGGAGCGCGACCGGTTCGGGCGTTCGCGTCTGCATCCCCGTGTGACGAGCTTCCGCACCCGCCGCGGCACGTTGACCGAGGCGCAGCTGCGGACCTGGGATGAGAAGTGGCCGACGCTGGGGCGCGACGTCCGCGACGAGGTCATCGACACGGAAGAGTGGTTCGGCCGCGACGCCCCCGTCGTCCTGGAGATCGGCTGCGGAACGGGCACCTCCACCGCCGCGATGGCGCTGGCCGAGCCCGACGTCGACGTGCTGGCCGTCGAGGTCTACCGGCCGGGGCTGGCGCAACTGCTGCACCGCATCAAACGCGAGGACATCGGCAACATCCGGCTGCTGCGCGGAGACGGGGTCGATGTGATGGAGAACATGATCGCACCTGCCTCGCTCACCGGCGTGCGGGTGTTCTTTCCGGACCCGTGGCCCAAGAAGCGTCACCACAAGCGCAGGCTGCTGCAGCCCGCGACCTTCTCGCTGATCGCCTCGCGCCTGCGTCCCGGCGGCGTCCTGCACGTGGCGACGGATCACGCCGATTACGCCGAATGGATCACGGAAGCGGGCGCCACCGAGCCGATGCTGCGTACTCTCGATTCGACTGCCCCTATCAGTCTGGAACGCCCGGTGACAAAGTTCGAGGGCAAAGGGCTCCGTGCGGGCAGCACTATTACCGAAATGATCTGGAGACGAGTCGACTCATGAGCGACCATCACGCAGTGATCCCCGGCAGGCGCGTGCTGCTGGTCTGGGACGCCCCCAACCTGGACATGGGCCTGGGTTCGATCCTGGGCGGCCGCCCCACCTCCGCGCACCGCCCGCGCTTCGACGCGCTGGGCCGGTGGCTGTTGGGGCGCGCACAGGAACTCGCCGACGAGGAGGCCGAGGCCGCGGAGGAATCCGGCGGCACGCCCCCGGCGGAGGACGACCCCATCGTCGCCGAGGCGACCGTGTTCACCAACATCGCGGCCGGGTCGGCGGACGTCGTGCGCCCCTGGGTGGAGGCGCTCCGCAACGTGGGCTTCGCCGTGTTCGCCAAGCCGAAGACCGACGAGCACAGCGACGTCGACTCGGACATGCTCGACCACATCGCCCTGCGCCGCTCCACGATGGGCCTTGCCGGCGTCGTCGTGGCCTCCGCGGACGGGCAGGCGTTCCGCGAGCCGATGGAACTGTTGACGGACGCCGGGATCCCGGTGCAGGTGATCGGCTTCCACGAGCACGCCAGCTGGGCGGTCGCCTCACCGAAGCTCGAGTTCGTCGACCTCGAGGACATCCCCGGGGTCTTCCGCGAGCCGCTGCCACGCCTCAGCCTCGAGAACCTGCCCGTCGGCGGCGCATGGCTGCAGCCGTTCCGCCCGCTCACGTCACTGCTCGACGGCAGGTGAGCAGCGGCGCACCATTGATGCCGTTCGCATCTGTACCCAGTCCCGAGATCTTCCGGAGGAGCTAGCGTTGTTCAGCAGTTGGGGGCGGTTGGCCTACCGCCATCGTCGTCTGGTGCTGGTCGCGACGACGATCCTGTTGCTCGTGGGCGGCGTCTTCGGATTGGGTCTCACGGGTCAGCTCAGCCAGAGCGGGTACGACGACCCCGGCTCGGAGTCGACCCAGGCCGCGCAGCTCGCAGACAAGACGTTCGGCCGCGATCACATGTCCGACGTGATCGTCCTCTACACGGCGCCGGACGGTCTCACCGTGGACGACCCGGCCTTCGCCACCAAGGTCGAGGACAGCCTGACCCGGCTGCAGGCCGAATTCCCCGAGCAGATCGGCGGGATCACCAGCTACTGGACGGAGACCTTCGGCAAGTCCCTGCTGTCCACCAAGGACAAACGGCACGCGTTCGCCAGCGTCCAGCTCACGGGCAGCACGGACACCCAGACGCTCGAGCAGTACCACGACATCAAGGGCCAGTTCGCGCTGCCTGGCATCAAGGTCGAGGTTTCCGGCCTGCAGCCCATCGGCGACGCGATCGGCGTCGGCACCGGCAACGACACCCAACGCGCCGAGCTGATCGCGCTCCCCGCCGTTGCCGTGCTGCTGTTCTTCGTCTTCGGCGGCGTGGTGGCCGCGCTGCTGCCGGTGATCGTCGGCGTGCTCACGATCGCCGGCGCCACCGGAGCCCTGTGGATGCTCACGCACTTCATGGACGTCAACACGTTCGCCCAACCGGTGGTGACGCTGATCGGCCTGGGCCTGGCGATCGACTACGCGCTGTTCATAGTCAGCAGATTCCGCGAGGAGCTGGCCGAGGGCTACGACGTGGGCGCCGCCGTGCGCAGGTCCGTCGCCACGGCCGGGCGCACCGTCGTGTTCTCGGCGACCATGCTGGTGGTGGCCTTCACGGGCCTGCTCATGTTCCCGCAGGGGTTCCTCAAATCAGTGGCCTTCGGCGGGCTGTTCGCCATCGCCATCGCAGCGTTCACCTCGCTGACGGTCCTGCCGGCGCTGCTGGGGCTCCTGGGCAGGCGCGTCGACTCGCTCAGCCTGCCCTTCCTCAACCGGAAGAAGACGAACGCGCAGATCGAAGCGGGCTTCTGGGGCAGGCTCACCGACTGGGTGGGCAAGCACCCGGGGTGGGTCGCCGCGCCCATCGTCATCGTCATGCTGCTGCTGATCATCCCGTTCAAGAACGTGGCGTTCGGCGGCCTCAGCGAGAAATACCTCCCCCCGGACAACCCCACCAGGGTGGCCCAGGAGCATTTCGACGAGCTGTTCCCCACCTTCCGCACCAACCCGGTCGATGTGGTCATCACCGGCGCTTCCGATTCGCAGGTCGTCGAGATCGCCACGGCGGCCAACCAGATCGACGGGTTCACCGGGCCGTTCAAGGTGGACAAGTCCGCCGACGATGTCACGGTGCTATCCGCCGGACTGGTGGATCCGGACCGCCCGGGGAACACCATCACCGAGCTCCGCGACATTCCGGAGCCCGACGGCGTCGAAGTGCTCGTGGGCGGGGTGCCCGCGATGACCGTGGACACGATCGACGCGCTGGTGGACATGCTGCCGTGGATGATCCTGTTCCTCGTCGTCACCACGACGGTCCTGATGTTCCTCGCCTTCGGCTCGCTCGTACTGCCGATCAAGGCCGTTCTCATGAGCGCGTTGGGCCTGGGGTCCACCCTGGGCATCCTGACGTGGATCTTCATCGACGGCAACGGCGCGTCGATGCTCAACTTCACCCCCGGACCGCTCATGCCGGCGGTGGTGGTGCTGCTGTTGGCGATCATCTTCGGCCTGTCCACGGACTACGAAGTGTTCCTGATATCCCGGATGGTCGAGGCGCGTGAACGGGGCGCCACGACGCGGGAGGCCATCCGCATCGGCACCGCCCACACTGGCCGCATCATCACCGCGGCCGCCCTCATCCTCATCGTCGTCACGGGCGCCTTCGGGTTCTCCGAGATCGTGATGATGAAGTACATCGCCTACGGCATGATCTCGGCGCTCGTCCTCGACGCGACGGTGATCCGCATGCTGCTGGTCCCCGCGGTGATGACGATGCTGGGCGACGACTGCTGGTGGGCTCCCAAGTGGATGAAGCGCATCCAGAAGCGCATCGGCCTCGGCGAGGTGCACCTGCCGGACGAGCGGCCCACTCATATCGCCACCGGAGTCGCCGTCGCGGGGGCCGGTGCGGGCGCGGCGAGCCCGGTCAGGGCCGCCCCGGCACGCGTCGGCGCCGGCGTTCAGCACCATGCCGGCGCCGCGACGACGGTCGGCGCCGCGCTGGCCGACGCGCCTCCGGACGCCACCACGGTGATTCCGCGGATCACGGCGGAGCAGACGCCGGCCTACGCCGCGGAGCAGGCGGAGGCGCGTACCGCCCAGCGGCCGCAGGCGCGCCCCGGGCCCGCGGGGGGACCCCGGCGGGCCGAGTCCCAGGGGACGGAACCCCAGCGCGCAGAACCCCAGCGCGCAGAACCCAGGCGTGCAGAAACCCGGCGCGCAAGCCCGGCCCCCGCGCAGCCCGCGCCCGGCCGGGCCGCCCCGCGGCCCGCACGCGGCGCTGCATCGGCCGACGCTCGCCCGGCAGGCGGTCCCCAGTGGACGGAGTCCTCCCGCACAGGCGCACCCGACCAGCCGCCCACGCGCCGGACACGCGCGGACCGCGGGCAGGCGGGCGCCGGGCGAGGCGAAGCACCGGCCCAGCCGCAGCGGCCGGGCCCGGAACGGCGCACGGCACCGCAGAACGACGCGCCGCAGCGGCGCCCGGCACGGCCGGCACGGCCGGCGACCCCCGCGGCACCGGATCCGTCGACCGCCGCGAATCCCGCGCATCGTTCGGGTGCCGAGCCGCCGCGCCGCAGCAGCGCCTCTCCGTCCACCGCCTCCGGCTCCGGGCCCGCCCGGCCGAGATACCCGTGGGAGGAGCGCCCCACCGCCCCGCGCATGCGCGCGGAGCAGGACGCGCCGCATGCCCACCCAGGAACGGGCACCGACCGCCCCGGTGCGCACTCCGCACCCGAACATGGTGCGCCGGAACCGGATTCCGCACAGTACGAGACCACCGATCCCGATGCGACCACCGGTGGGCGGCACCTGCGCCCCGACGCCTCCGGCCAGGTCACCGTGGAGGAGCTGCTGCGGCGCCACCGGGGGTGAGCGTCACGCCGACCGCCCGCGGGCCCGGTCGACCGTCCGGGTCGCGCCGGCGGTGACGACGAACACCCTGCGGGCGGGTTGCGGCATGCGTCCCTTCGACCGCCCTACGGTAGCGGCCGCCACTACCGCCCCCACCGGGCGATACGGTGAGACCGTGGCCTCCTCCCGCGACATCCTCGCCCGCGGCGTCAAGAACCGCTGGATGCTCTACATCGCGAGCATGGCGGGAGCCAACGTCTTCGCGGGCGTCATCGCCGCGGTCCTGCTCCTCTGGGTACTGCCGATACCCCGGGACGCCCAGGTGTCCGACCGCGGCGACGTCATCTTCCTGACGGCCCTGACCTACCTCGTGGCCGGCGCCGTGATCAGCGTCGGAACCGCCATCGTGCTGCTGAGCCCCTTGACACGGTGGCGCAGGCGCGGAGGCCCGCCCACCACCGCCGAACAGTCCGCCGTCATGCTCCTGCCACTGCGCCAGTCGCTGGTGCACACGGCCGTGTGGCTGATCGGCTCCCTCGCCTTCATCGCCTACAACTACTCGGACACCCCGAACCTCGCCATCACCGGCGGCATCGTGCTCGCGCTGGTCTCCGTGGGAACGTTCGGGGCCAGTTACATGCTGGGCGAACGCATCCTGCGGCCGGTCGCCGCCCGGGCCCTCTCCGACGCCGAGTACGCCCCGCAGTACGCGCCGCCGATCAGCATGCGCCTGCTGCTCACGTGGGGGCTGGGGACGCTGGTGCCCACCATCGGGCTGCTCACCCTCGCCATCGGGCAGATCACGGGATGGGTCGACGCCACCAGCACCACGTTCGCCGCCGCCGTCATCGCGATGTGCGTGCTCACGGGGCTGACGTCGCTGGTGCTCACGCTGCTGACCAGCTCGCACCTGTCCGATCCCGTACGGCAGCTGCGGGCCGCGCTGCTCGACGTGCGCAACGACGTCCGCGACACCCGTGTCAACGTCTACGACGGCAGCGAACTGGGCATGCTGCAGGTCGGCTTCAACCGGATGGTGACCGCGGTCGACGAGCGACGCCGGCTGCGCACGCTGTTCGGCAAGCACGTCGGCGACGACGTCGCGCGGCTCGCGCTGGAGAACGGCACGGAATTGGGCGGCGAGACCCGTTTCGTCGCCGTGCTGTTCGTCGACATGATCGCGTCCACGCGGATGGCCGCGGCCCGGCCGCCCACCGAGGTCGTCGACCTGCTCAACCGCTTTTTCGAGGTGATCGTGGAGGTCGTGCACCGGCACGGCGGTTTCATCAACAAGTTCATCGGCGACGAGGTGTTCGCCGTGTTCGGCGCGCCCCTGGAGATGCCGGACCCGTGCACGGCGACGCTGCGCGCGGCACGCCGGATGCACACCGAACTCGTGCGGCGCACCGGGATCGACGCGGGGATCGGCGTGTCGTCGGGCGTGTGCGTGGCGGGCAACGTGGGCGCTGCGGAGCGCCTCGAGTACACGGTGATCGGCGACGCGGTCAATGAGGCGGCGCGGCTCACCGAACTGGCCAAGATCCACCCGTCGCGGGTGTTCGCCGCGCAACACACGGTCACCGCAGCGTGCGCCGAGGAACGCGCGCAGTGGACGGCGGGCCGCAGCCTGGTGCTGCGCGGCCGCAGGATGCCGACCGGGATCGCGTACCCGGCGGACGCGCCCACCGCTGCGGACGGTTCCGAGCCGGGGGCCGGCGGCGTCGACGGAGACGCGGCAGGGGACGAGGCCGAGGCGCACTCGGCCGTCGCCGACGACCCGGGCCCCGCCACCGAGCCCCGGTACCGCCCGCGGCCCGACGAAACCGCGTGACGCTCTGCCCGCGTGACGCTCTGCCCGCGTGACGCTCTGCCCGCGTGACGCTCTGCCCGCGTGACGCTCTGCCCGCGTGACGCTCTGCCCGCGTGACGCTCTGCCCGCGTGACGCTTCCGCGCGCCGGCCGCCGTGCCGCACTCGCCTGACCGTGTGCATACGTCCCGCCCGAGCAGGTGTTCCGAGGCACGCCGGTGCAACCTGCGACGCAGACTTCGCGGACGGGGCAGATAGGCTGGGATGATGCCCGCCCGCGACACTGCTGCGCCCGCTTCCCGGCAGCGCCCCCGGTATTGGTGGGTACGCTGGGTGCTCGGCATCGGGCTGGTCGCGCTGCTCACAGCGGAGGGTTTCTACCTGTGGCCCTCGCTGCACAACTCCTGGAATGCGCTCAGCGAGATCCACTGGGGGTGGGTCGCCGCATGCATCCTCGCCCAGGCGGCGTCGATGAGCAGCTTCGGGCGCGTGCAGAAGGTGCTGCTGGGCGCCGCCGGCGTGAAGATCAGCCAGCTCAAGTCGCTGGCCGTGATCTACGCCAGCACGGCGATGAGCCTCACCCTGCCGGCCGGGCAGGTCTTCTCCACCGCGTTCACCTACCGGCGCACCCGCCGGTGGGGCGCCAGCCCGGTGGTGGCGTCGTGGCAGGTGGCCATGTCCGGCGTGCTCGCCGCCGCCGGACTCACCGTGCTGGGCGTGGGCGGGGCGCTGTTCGTCGGCACGGCGGTCAACCCGTTCACCGCCGTGTTCAGCGTGGTCGGCCTGTTCGCGCTGGCCTACGCGGGCCGCTACGTGGCCAAGCATCCCGACTCGCTCGAGGACCTCGGCCGGTGGGCGCTGCGCTGGTTCAACTGGGCGCGCAGCAAGCCCCGCGCCACCGGGATGGACCGCTGGCGCGGAATCATCGAACAGCTCAAGTACGTCCAACTGGGCGCCAAGGACGGCGCGGTCGCCTTCGGCTGGTCGTTCTACAACTGGATCGCCGATATCGCGTGTCTGGGGTTCGCATGCTGGGCGGTGGGCGCGCATCCCAGCATCTCGTCACTGGCCATCGCCTACGCGGCGGCCAAGGCCGTGGGCGCGATCCCCGGCATGCCCGGCGGGCTGGTGTTCGTCGAGGGCACGCTGATCGCGGCGCTGACCGCCGGCGGGCTCACGGGCGGCGAGGCCGTGGCCTCGGTGCTCGTCTACCGCATCGTCAGCTTCATCCTGGTGGCGATCGTCGGGTGGATCATCTTCTTCGTGCTCTTCCGCACCCAGGACCATGAAGACCTCGCCGCCGATCGTGACCTGCGCGAGCGCGAGCTGGCCGAGCTGGAGGACGAGAGGTCGGGCGCCCACGACGAGAGCGCCGCGCCGGACGACTCCGCCCATGACCGGCCGCCCGGTGGCGCACCGGCGCACGACGGTGCCGCCGCCACCACGCCTGAGGAGTCCGACGGCCCGCCCCCTCCGCTCGCCGACGGCCCGCTCGCCGACGACCCGCGCGAAGGCCCCCCGCTCGAAGGCCCCCCGCAGAACAGCACCCCGGCGGATCCCCCGGAGGCCGCCCACCCCCCGGCGACCGACCCCGCCACCGAGGTCCGTCGATATCCGAGCGCCCGCCTCCGCGAATGACGCTCCGCTCCCATACCCCGCGTTCAGACCCCGCGCTTGTGCGCCGCGTACCAGTCGATGAGGCCTGGATCGTCCACCGCGGTCCTGTCGACCGTGGTGGCGGGATCCGCGCCCAGTAGCAGCCGCTTGATCGGCACCTCGAGTTTCTTGCCCGTGCGCGTGTGCGGGATGGCCGGGGCCGCGATGACCTCGTCGGGCACGTGCCGGGGCGAAGCCTGATCGCGCACGGCCGCCTTGATCCGGTCCGCCAGCGCGTCGTCGAGATCGGCACCCTCGCGCAGCACGACGAACAGGGGCATCCAGTACCCGCCGCCGGGCTGCTCCACGCCCAGCACCATGGCCTCGGCGACCTCGGGGATCGATTCGACGGCCTGGTAGATGTCTGCGCTGCCCATGCGGATGCCGTTGCGGTTCAGCGTCGAATCCGAGCGGCCGTGGATCTCCACGCTGCCGCGCGCGGTCACCGTCACCCAGTCGCCGTGCCGCCACACGCCCGGGTAGGTGTCGAAGTAGGCGTCCCGGTAGCGCGCGCCGTCCGGGTCGTTCCAGAAGCGCACGGGCATCGACGGCATCGGCCGCGTCACCACCAGCTCCCCCACCTCGCCCACCACGGGCTCACCCGCCGGGTCGAACGCCGCCAGCGCCACGCCCAGCAGGCGGCAGGACAACTCGCCCGCCCATACCGGCACGTTCGGCGCCGCGCCGACGAAGGCCGTCACCACGTCGGTGCCGCCGCTGATCGAGTTGATCTGGACGCGCTCGCCCACCTCGTCGCGCAGCCATTCGGCGGACGTCGCCGGCAGCGTCGCCCCCGTGACGCCCACCATGCGCAGCGCCGTCAGGTCGTGGTCCCCGGCTGGATGCGCGCCGGCCTTCATGCACGCCAGCACGTATCCGGGGCTGGTGCCCAGGATCGTCACCGCGCTCTCCGCCGCCATCCGCCACAGGCCGTCCGGCCCGGGGTGCGCCGGGCTGCCGTCGTAGGTGACGATGGTGGCACCCGCCAGCAGACCCGCCACCTGGAAGTTCCACATCATCCAGCTGGGCGAGGTGAACCAGAAGAACGTCTCGCCCGGGCCCAGGCCCGAGTGCAGCACGCCCGCCTTGAGGTGCTCGAGCAGCACGCCGCCGTGGCCGTGCACGATCCCCTTGGGCAGCCCGGTGGTACCCGAGGAGAACACCACCCACAGCGGATGGTCGAACGCCACGCGCTCGGTCACGAGCGGGTGCTCACCCGCGGTGGCGGCGCTCCATCCGAGCACCCGGTCGCCGCCCGCCGCCAGCGATCCCACCGCGTCGTCCTCGCCGCGGCCGGACCGCGCCACCAGCACCGTGAGCGCCAGTCCGGGCAGGCCCGCGCGCAGCTCGTCCACCGCGGCGCGCTGATCGCGCGGCTTGCCGCCGTAGTCGTATCCGTCGGCGGCGATCAGCACCGACGGTTCCAGCTGGCCGAGCCGGTCCACCGCCGCCGGGGCGGAGTAGTCCTGGCCGCACGCGCCCCAGACCGCGCCGATGCTCGCGGTGGCCAGGAACGCGATCACCGTCTCCGCGATGTTCGGCAGGTACCCCACCACCCGGTCGCCGGGGCCCACCCCGGCCCCGCGGAGCGTGTGTGCGAGCGCGGCGGTCCGGCTGCGCAGCTCGCCCCACGGGACTGCGCGGGGCTCGCGGCCCTCCGCCAGGTCGACGATGGCGGGCCGGCCGGCGGCGTCCTGCTGCTCGGCGTGCCGGAACACCTGGTCGACGTAGTTGATACGCGCACCTGGGAACCAGGAGGCGCCGGGCATGCGGTCCTCCGCCAGCGCCGGCCCGGGATCGGTGTCGGAGGCGATGTCGAAGTAGTCCCACACGGCCTGCCAGAACGCGCCCAGATTCTCGGTCGACCACTGCCACAGCCGGTCGTAGTCGGAGGCGTCGGTGGGCACGCCGGGGCTGTCGGGGTTCAGCTGCCGCACGAGGTCCGCGAACTCGACGATCGCGCTGCCCGCCACCGCCTCCGCGTCCGGTTCCCAGAGCATCTCCGCCGCGTCGTCGCTCGCCTGTGTCACCTTCGCCGCCCTCGATTCACTGTGGTCCGGGTCTCAGGAAAGGCTATCGCGAGTGACCTCGCCCACCGACGTGAGCCCGGCCAGCCCGACGGTCAGGTCCAGCTCGGCGATGATGTTCGCGACCGCCTCCCGCGCGCCGTCGCGGCCGCCCAGCGCCAGCCCGTACAGGTGCGGACGCCCGACGGTCACCGCATCGGCGCCCAGGGCGAGGGCCTTGAACACGTCCGCGCCGCCGCGCACCCCGCTGTCCAGCAGCACCGTCAACCGGCCGTCCACCACCGGGGCGATCGCCTCGAGCGCGTCAAGCGACCCGATCGCGCCGTCCACCTGGCGGCCGCCGTGGTTGGACACGACGATGCCGTCGAGCCCCTCGTCCACGGCCCGGCGCGCGTCGTCCGGGTGCAGCACGCCCTTGAGCAGCACCGGAAGCCGTGTCCGATCGCGCAGCGTGGCGATGTCCGCCCAGCTCAACGACGGCCGGGAGTAGATGTCGAGGAACGTCTCCACCGCGGCCCGAGGCTCCGGCGAGCGCAGGTTGGCCGCCAGCGCGCCCGGGTAGCGGCGACTCATGGAGATCAGCGACCGCACGGCACCCCACGTCACCTCGACGTCCGCCTTGGCCCCGGCCGCGGCGCGCACCCGGTCCTTGACGATGCGCACGAACCGCGGGTCCGAGGTGTACTGCGCGATGCCCTCGCCGCGCGCGAACGGCAGCGACCCGATGTCGAGGTCCCGCGGCCGCCAGCCGAGCATCGTCGTGTCCAGGGTGACCACAAGCGCGTCGGCGCCGCTGCGCTCCGCCCGGCCGATGAGGCTGTCCACCAGCTCCTCGTCGGTGCTCCAATACAGCTGGAACCAGTGCGGCGCCGCCCCGGCCCCGGCGACCCGGTCCATCGCCGCCGCCGCGTCCTCCATCGGCGCGCAGCCCTGATTGGAGAAGATGTAGGGCACGCCCAACTCCGCCGCCGCCTGCGCGATCGCCACGTCCGCCTCCGGGTGCACCAGCTCGGCGGCGCCCACAGGGGCGAACAGCACCGGGGCGGGGATGCGGCGCCCGAACAGCTCCACCGACAGGTCCCGACGCGAGACGTCCCGCAGCACCCGCGGCACGATCCGGTGCCGGTCGAAGGACGCGCGGTTGGCCTCCATCGTGGCGCCCGCGCCCGCGCCGCCGGCCACGTACGCCCAGGCGCGCCGCGACATCCTGCGCCGGGCCGCCTTCTCGAGGGCGGCGAAATGGGTGGGGATCGCGGGGCGCCGGCCGAACACCCCGTCGCGGTAGATGCGGTTCTGGCGCTCACGGCCCGGGCCCTGCGCGGTCGGGGAATCCTGCGCGGTCGGGGAATCCTGCGCGGCGAGGGGATCCTGCGAGTCCGCGGCGCCGCCCGTCGGTTTCGTCTCCGTCATGAGCGCAGGATAATGGGCGGGTGGATGATCAGAGCCCCCTCGACGCAAGTGCGCCCTGCCCCTGCGGATTCGGCCCCGCCTACGGCGAGTGCTGCGGCCGGTTCCTCGGTGCCGCCGGGGGCGAGCCCACCGCCGCGCCCACCGCCGAGAAGCTCATGCGCTCGCGGTACACGGCGTTCGTCGCCGGCGACGCCGGTCACCTGCTGCGCACCTGGCATCCGGACACCCGGCCGCGGTCCCTCACGCTCGATCCGGAGGTGCAGTGGACGCGGCTGACCGTGCTCGCCACCACCGGGGGCGGGCTGCTGGAACAGACGGGCACCGTGGAGTTCGTGGCGCAGTACCGGACCCGCGGGCCCGACGGATCCCTCCAGCGTGGCCGGCAGCATGAGCACAGCCGGTTCGTCCGCGTCGGCGGGGAGTGGGTGTACCTCGACGCCGAGCCGAGCGCCTCCTGATCCGAGCGTCTCTTGCCCCGCACCCCCTTTGACCCGCGCCCACCGGTGCAGTCCGAGCGCCTCCTGAGCTGTCCGAGCGCCGGATCCCGTGCCGCAGCGGGGAAACGGTGCTCGGAACAGGGGCGCGCGCCAGGTCAGCCGTAAAGCCACGCGCGCGTGTGCGGCATGCCGCTCTCGCCGCCGGGGCCCGGGCGCACCGCCAAAGTCTGGTTGAGCCCCAGCCGGTGCGGGTACTCGAAACCGATCGCGCTGGCCGCCAGGTACAGCAGCCAGATCCGCGCCCGCTCCACCCCCACCAGCGCCACCGCCCGGTCCCACTGCCCGGTGAGGTTCGCGACCCAGGCGCGCAGCGTCAGCGCATAGTGCTCGCGCAGTGATTCCGCATCGCGCACCTCGAAGCCGCCCTGCTCGAGCGCGTCGACGGTGGCGCTCAGCGGCAGGATCTCGCCGTCGGGGAACACATAGCGGTCGATGAACGTGCGCGCCGCCGCGCGCCGCGAAGACATCACCCGCGCGCCGCCCTGCGCACGTGCCCGCGACGAGTGCCCCGGCGGCAGGGGCCGCACCGACGAGATCTGGTGGTTGAGCAACCGGCCCCCGTCGTGCAGCAGCCCGTACAGGTCCTCCGCGTACACCGGCAGGTGGTCCAGGCCCACGTGCTCGGCCATCCCGATGGAACAGATCGCGTCGAAGGGCCCGTCGTGCACCTCGCGGTAGTCCTGCAGCCGGATCTCGACCAGGTCCTCCAGGCCGGCCTCGGCCACCCGCCGGCGACCCAGTTCCACCTGCGCGTGGCTCAGCGTCACGCCCACCGCCCGCACGCCGTGCTCGCGCGCGGCGTGCATGACCATGGTGCCCCAGCCGCACCCCACATCCAGGAGCCGCATTCCCGGCTTCAGCCCCAGCTTGCGGCTGATGTGCTCGCACTTGGCCCATTGGGCGTCGTCGAGGGAGGTGCAGCCGTCCTCCCAGTACCCGCAGGAGTACACCATCGTCGGCCCCAGGAGCAGCCGGTAGAACTCGTTGCCGATGTCGTAGTGCGAGGACACGGTGACGGCGTCGCGGACCTCGCTGTGGCGTCCGCCCGCGCGCCTGCGCAGCTCCGTCGCGGGCGGCCGCGGCGGCGGTCCGACGACGCCGTGGCGGATCATGCGCGCGACGCCCCTGCGGATCGATCGCGCGTCCACCCCGCGGACCCCGTGGCTGGAGACCCGTTCGATGATCTGCGGCATGTCCAGCAGGTCGAACACGCTGCCCTGCACCTCCAGGTCGCCGGAGACGTAGGCGCGGGCCAGGCCCAGCTCTTCCGGCGCATACAGGATGCGGCGCAGCGCCCGGCGGTTGCGGAACACCACACGCACCGGGGCCTCCGGCGGTCCCGCCTCCGAGCCGTCCCAGGCCTGCAACCGCAGCGGCAACGGCGCCTTCAGCACGTCTTCGAATGTCGCCAGGATGCTCGCCGCTACCGAACCCACGTGGACGATTGTGCTCTGGCGGGCCCTCCTGCGAGGCGCTTCCGGGATTCCGCCGCCTCCCGGCGCCGAGTCGGTGGTTCTTCGGTGCTCCACCCGCTCCGCGGCACCGGAATGCGCCCACTCGGCGGGGCGCCGCCGCCGCGGCGTGGACACGCGTGCGGGCCCGCGCACGTCCCGGACCGCTCGCGTATCCTGCGGCGCGGCGTTCCCGTAACGTTCAGGGCATGTACAAGATCATGCTGGCGCTGCACCTGGTGTTCGCCATCTTCGCCATCGGCCCGCTGATCCACGCCACCACCACCGCGTCCCGCGGCCTGCGCACGGGCGACGCCGGCGCCATCGCGACGTCGTCCAAGTCCACCCGCATCTACTCGTACGCGTCGTTCCTGGCCGTGATCTTCGGGTTCGGGCTCATGTCGTCCAAGTTCCCCTGGAACGATCAGACGGTCGCGTCGTTCTCCGAGCCGTGGATCTGGATCTCGCTGATCCTGTGGTTCGTGGCCATCGTCATCGCGCTGATCGTGGTGGTCCCCGCGCTGGATTCCGCCGTCGAGAAGGTCAAGGCGGGCGAGTCCGCGTCGGCGATGATCGGCAAGGTCGCGGGCTCAGGCGGCGTCATCGCCATCCTGTTCCTGGCCACCGTGTTCCTCATGGTCTACAAGCCGGGGGCGTGACGATCCGCAGGCCGTGAGCCGGATGGCGCGTCAGTAGGGCCAGCTCGGCACCGCCGGCAGACCCTCCCGCGTGGGGCGCCCGATCAGCCAGGCGAGCAATTCCGCCTCCGGCAGGTCGGGCGTTTCGCCGTCCCATCCGGTGGCCTGCAGCGCCGGCAGCTCGGTGTCCAGGGTGCGCGAGACGAAGGTGGCCGGCCAGTCGGCGGGGACGTACCCCAGGCCCAGGTCCACGTGGTGGATCTCCAACTCCCGCCACCGCAGCACCGGGATCATCCGGGCCGGCACCGTGTGCTTCCAGTTGATCTCGGCATCCCGAAGCCCCGCGTCGATGGACCCCATCGCCCGGGTCGCCCGCGCGCCCGCGAACGCGGCATCCGCCCGCAGAAGCTCCACCGGCCGGTCGGCGCCCTCCTCGATCGCAGAAGACCGCGCGTCCGCGCCGCCCGGATACATCTCCGGCGCGGGCCGGCCGTCGAGCACGCCCCGCGCGAAGCGCCACATCGCGTCCGCGTTGCGCGCCAGGTGCGTCACCACGTGCCCCCGCGTCCAGCCCGGCAGCAGCGACGCCTCCCGCGCCTGCTTCTCCGCCATGCCGGCGAGCGTGGTCTGCAGCCGCTCCCCCGATGCGTGCACCTCGTCGACAAGCACCCCGTAGTCGTCGCCCATGCCCCGAGAGTAGCGCCGAGTTGGTGGTTCTCCGGTGCCCGAGCCCGGCCGGAGCACCGGAGAACCACCAACTCGGCGCGAAGATAGCCGCCGCTGCGAACAGCGCCTCTTCCCCTCCACCGGCGAACTCGATACGTTTCAATGACCGGGCGGACACCCGCCCAACTCGTCGCACCCGAACCGCCGCATGTTGGACACCCCATCCCGAGGAGCGCAGATGACCCAAGACGCCGACGTGATCGTGGTGGGAGCCGGCCTGGCCGGCCTGGTCGCCACCTACGAGCTCACCCGCGCGGGCCGCCGGGTGCTCGTCGTCGAGCAGGAGAACGAGGCGAACCTGGGCGGGCAGGCGTTCTGGTCGCTCGGCGGGATCTTCCTGGTCAACAGCCCCGAGCAGCGGCGCATGGGCATCAAGGACTCCTACGATCTGGCACTGCAGGACTGGACCGGCTCGGCCGGCTTCGACCGCGACGACCAGGACCGCTGGCCGCGGCAGTGGGCGCAGGCCTACGTGCAGTTCGCGGCCGGCGAGAAGCGCGCCTACATGCACGACCTGGGCATGCGGTTCATGCCCACGGTGGGCTGGGCGGAGCGCGGGCGCGGCACCGCCCTGGACCACGGCAACTCCGTCCCCCGGTTCCACATCTCGTGGGGCACCGGCCCGGAGGTGGTGCGCATCTTCGCCGAGCCGGTGATGGCGGCGGCCAAGAAGGGGCTGGTCACCTTCCGGCACCGGCACCAGGTGGACGAGGTGATCGTCGAGGGCGGCGCGGCGGCGGGCGTGCGCGGCACCGTCCTGGCGCCGTCCACCGAGTCGCGGGGGGTCAAGTCCAACAGGGACCCCGCCGGTGAGTTCGAACTGCGCGCGCAGGCGGTGGTGGTGACCTCCGGCGGCATCGGCGGCAACCAGGAGCTGGTGCGCAAGAACTGGCCCGTGGACCGGCTGGGGCGCATGCCGCAGAACATGATCTGCGGGGTGCCCGCGCACGTGGACGGCCGCATGCTGGAGATCACCGAGAACGCCGGCGGCAGCATCGTCAACCGCGACCGCATGTGGCATTACACCGAGGGCATCGTCAACTGGGACCCCATCTGGCCGGATCACGGCATCCGCATCATCCCCGGACCGTCCTCGCTGTGGCTCGACGCCGAGGGCAAACGCCTGCCCACACCGCTGTTCCCCGGGTTCGACACGCTCGGCACCCTCAAGCACATCCTGGGCACGGGGCACGACCACACGTGGTTCATCCTCACCCAGTCGATCATCGAGAAGGAGTTCGCGCTCTCCGGCTCCGAGCAGAACCCCGACATGACCGGCAAGGATCTCAAAATGCTGCTGGGGCGCGTGGGCAAGGGCGCCCCCGGCCCGGTGGACAGCTTCATGCGCTTCGGCGAGGACTTCGTGGTGCGCGATGACCTCCGCTCGCTGGTCGACGGCATGAACGCTGTCGGCTCCGGCCCCGATCTGGACTACGCGCAGGTGGAACGCGAGGTGCTGGCCCGCGACCGCGAGCTGGACAACACCTACTCCAAGGACCTGCAGCTCATGGCCGTCCGGAACGCGCGCAGCTATCTGGCCGACAAGGTCATCCGGGTGGCCCGGCCGCACAAACTCCTCGACCCCGCCCACGGCCCGCTCATCGCGGTGCGCCTGCACCTGCTCACCCGCAAGACGCTCGGCGGGCTTGAGACCAACCTGGATTCGCAGGTCATGCGGCCCGACGGCACGGCATTCGACGGGCTCTACGCGGCGGGCGAGGTGGCCGGCTTCGGCGGCGGCGGGATGCACGGGTACAACGCGCTGGAGGGGACGTTCCTGGGCGGGTGCATCTTCTCCGGCCGGGCGGCGGGCCGGGCACTGGCGCGCGACCTGGGGTAGCCGCCGAGCGACCGCCAAGGTGGCTACTCAGCAGTCCGGGTACGTTCGCGCCGCCGAACCGTACCTGTACTGCTGAGTAGGCGCGGAAACGGACCGGCGGGGCGGCCCTCACTCACTCCCCGGGCAGCCACGCCCCGTGCAGCCCCGCGGGCACCCGGTGCGGCAGCCGTACCCGGGCGCGCGGACCGGCGGCCGGCTCCTCGCCGTCGAACACGTAGAACCAGCCGGTCCGATCGCGCCGTTCAGTGACGATCGCGCCCCAGTAGTGCTCGCCGTCCTCGGTGGGCAGGTGCACGGGTTCGCCGAACGACAGTGCCTCGTCGCCCCAGGAAACGCCCGCGCCGGTGTCGAGGTCGTACCACCGGAGCAGATCCGCGTCGCCGCCGACGAGGTCCGCGCCCGGGCTCTCGCCCACCGTCGCCACCTGCCGGTGCGGGCGGCCGATGAGGCGGTCGTCGATGCGCGGGAACTCCATTCCGGCCCGGGCCACCTCGGTGCGCGTCATCAAGCCCGTCGCCGGGTCCAGCACTGCCCGCACCAGGGTGCTGGCGGTCGGTTCCTCCGCGCCGGTGACGATGCCCGGGTGGTCCCACTGCACGTAGTCGAGTACCACCGTGCCGTCGCCGGCGTCGTAGGCGTTGGCGGTGTGCCACATCCAGAACGCCTCATCCGAGCACCAGCGCACCGGCGAGCCGTCCCGGGGGATGAGCGCGATCCGCGCCCCGGCCTCCGGGCGCCACTGGAGCACCGACCCGCCGGTCATGGCCGCGGCGATGTCGAAGACGAGCGGGCACACCGGCACCACCAGGTACGTCGCGGTCAGCGCCATGTCGTGGATCATCACCGGTGCGTCGAGGCCGTCCACCGGGGTCGCCGCCCGCGTGGGGACGCCGTCGCGTCCGATCGCCGTCCACGTGAGATACGGCGGCTCGAACGAGTAGCAGAACGAGAACATCTCCCCCGTGGCCGGATCCACCTTGGGGTGGGCGGTGAGTCCGGCCGGCAGCCGGCCGTCGAAGGTCTCCTTGCACACCGTGCGCAGATCCGCCGGGTCGAGCCGGAACGGCGGGGCGGATTCCGCGAGGGCCAGCAGCCGCCCGCCGTGCCGGACGACGTTGATGTCCGGCAGGTCGCGGTCGCTGTAGGCGAGGGCGTCGCCCACCAGCTCCGGGCCCGGACGGTAGGGCGTCATGATTCCCGGCCACAGCGCCCGGCCCGCCGACTCCTCCGCCACGAGCGCCGGAGTGCGGACGAATGCGTTGCGGTAGTGCGCGGCGCCCCCGTCGAGCTCTATGCGGTGGACCATCGCGTCGCCGTCGATGGGGTACAGGTAGGAACCGATGGGGTCGAAACGCATGTTGGGGCCGTTGCGCAGGTAGCTGCCGCGCAGCGCCGCGGGCAGCTCGCCCTCCACCACCAGACGTTCGGCGTCCACCTCGGCGCGCTGCGGCTCGAACAACCCCCGCAGGTGCGGATTCGCGGCCGGGTCCACTGCGGCGGGCAGCTCGTCGAATGCGGTCATCGTCTCTCCTCGGAGGGCGCAGTCCAGCCACGTCGACTCCGATTATGCGCGCGCGTGGGCGCCGTCACATCGGTTCATCGAATTCCATGGGTTGCATCTGTCCCACTGATCACATTCCGCGTTCCCACTGGACACCAGTCCGTCCTAGCATGACGCGACGGACCGGAATTCCGGCGACACACCTCCGACCCCGGGAGCAGCGCGTGCGATTCACCTTTGCCGATGCCATGACGAACCCGCAGTACTACGTACCCCTGGCCAAGGCGGCCGAGGATGCGGGCTACCACTCCTTCGCCGTGGCGGACAGCATCTGCTACCCGGAGGTCTCCGACTCCACTTACCCGTACACCCCGGACGGCAGCCGCGAGTTCCTGGAGAACAAGCCGTTCATCGAGGCGTTCATCCTGATCACGGCGATGGCACAGGCGACGGAGCGGATCCGCTTCGTGCCGTTCGTGCTCAAGCTCCCCGTGCGCCCGCCGGTGCTGGTGGCCAAGCAGGCGGCATCCATTTCGGCGCTCTTCGGCGACCGGCTGAGCCTCGGCGTGGGCCTGAGCCCCTGGCCGGAGGACTTCGACGTGATGGGGGTGCCGTTCCCCAAGCGCGGCAAGCGGATGAACGAGGCGATGAAGATCATCCGCGGACTGACCTCCGGCGGATACTTCGAGCACCACGGCGAGATCTACGACCTGCAGTCGATCAAGATCAACCCGGTGCCCGCCAAGCCCGTCCCCATGCTGGTCGGCGGGCACAGCGACGCCGCCCTGCGCCGCGCTGTGCGTCTGGGCGACGGCTGGATGCACGCCGGCGGCAAGGCCGACGAGCTCGATGAGATCCTCACGCGCCTGGCGGCGGTGCGCAAGGCCGAGGGCAAGGAGAACGACCCGTTCGAGATCCACGTGGCCTCCATCGACGCGTTCTCCGTGGACGGGGTCAAGCGCCTCGAGGACAAGGGAGTGACCGACGTGACCGTCGGATTCCGCATGCCCTACCAGATGGAGCAGGACACCCAGCCGCTGGAGGAGAAGATCGCGGCGCTGCAGAAGTTCTCCGACAAGGTCATCGCCCAGTGCGGTTGACGGACGGGTCTACGCGGCCGGCGTGAACCATCCCACCGGTCCGGCCGTGGCGGTCACCGCACGCAGCCGTTAGCTTGGGTGTATGCAAAAGCAAGCATTGCAGGTCCGCGAGCTGGTGCGCCGGCCGGTCCTGGCCTACGCGGCCAAGCTCATGCTTGCACACCTCATCGGCGGCGTCGTGGTGTTCCTTCTCGTGCTGGAGGTGCTGCCGCTGCCCACCGGCGTCACGCCGCTGCGCCTCGACCGCGCCAACGCCGTAGTCTTCTTCGTCTTCATGCCGTTCGCAGCCGTGATGCTGCTCGGCGGCGGCCTCGTCGCGGGGCGGCCCATCCTGGCGTGGACGGCCCGCGGCGGGCCGCCCACGCCCCGGGAACGTCGCGCCACCTTGCGCCAGCCGATGCGCCAGCTCACGGTGCAGGTCGCCACCTGGGCCGTCGGCCTCGTCGTCTTCCTGGCCACCAACCTGCAGGGCGGAACGCAGCTCATCACGCTCGTGACGGTCACCATCACGATGGGCGCCACCACCGCCTGCGCCATCGCCTACGTGATGGGCGAACGCGAGCTGCGCGGGCTCGTCGCGCTGGCCGCCGCCTCCGACCCGGACGCCACCTGGCGCACCTCCGGCATCAAAGCCCGCGTCATGGTGATCTGGCTGCTCAGCACCGCCATGCCCGTGTTCGGCGTCGTGCTGCTGGCGTTCCCCGAAGCCGCGGGCCTGAACGACCGGCAGACCGGCCCCATCGGCTCGGCGGTGTTCGTGCTGGGCATCCTGGCGATCGCCGTCGGCGGCGTGGGCATGCTCTACGTGGTGCGTTCCATCGCCGACCCGGTCCGGCAGGTCAGCGACGCGATGCGGGAGGTCGAGAACGGGTCCACCAATGCGCGCGTGAGCGTGTACGACGGCTCGGAGATCGGCAAGCTGCAGGCCGGCTTCAACCGCATGGTCGCCGGGTTGGCCGAACGCGAGCTGGTGCGCGACCTGCTGAGCAAGCACGTCGGCGAAGACGTCGCACGGCATGCGGTGGAGCAGGGCACCGCGCTGGGCGGCGAGATCGACGACGTTGCCGTGCTGTTCACCGACATCATCGGCTCCACCGGGCTGGCCACCGTGCACCGGCCCGAGGACGTGGTGGGCATGCTCAACGAGTTCTTCCGCGTCGCCGTCGACGTGGTGGACCGCAACGGCGGGTTCATCAACAAGTTCGAGGGCGACGCGGCGCTCGCGATCTTCGGCACCCCCCAGCACCTTGACGACCCGGCCGGGGCCGCCCTGCGCGCCGCGCGCGAGCTGCGCACCGAGATCATGCGGCTCGGCATCGCCGACGCGGGCATCGGCGTCTCCTCCGGCCCCGTCGTCGCCGGGTACGTGGGGGCGTCGAACCGGTACGAGTACACCGTCATCGGCGATCCCGTGAACGAGGCTGCCAGGCTCACCGACCTGGCGAAGAAGCGCCCGGGGCGGGTGCTCGCGTCACAGCGCACCATCGACGCCGCGGGCCCCTCGGAGCAGGCGCACTGGCGACTGCGCGAGCGGGTGCTGCTGCGCGGGCGCGGGGCCCGCACGCGGCTGGCGACCCCGCGGCGCTCCTCTTATCCGCCGGAACTCGTCGGGCTGCAGGTGCGGTAGCGGCGGGGCACGGAGCCCCGCCGCGGCCGCTGCTTTTGGCCCGCGCCCCGCCCCGCCCCGCGCGCCTGTTGCGACGACACGCCGGGACAACGCGCGCGCGTCGGGATGTCCGGCGCGCGGCGCGGCCGCCGACAACACACAGCGCCGCCTGTGGCGTTCGCCACTCCGGGATTACATCGGCGCCCGCCGTCGTTAGCCTTGTTGCAACGTCAATCATTGCGGAGGAAACAAACCATGACGACATCCGTTCGCGAATCAGGACTCACCGCAGGCACCTGGAACATCGACCCCGTCCACTCCAGCATCGGCTTCAGCGTCCGGCACATGATGGTGAGCAAGGTCCGCGGCAACTTCGACGAGTTCACCGGCCAGATCACCATCAGCGACGACGGCGAGGCCACCGTGGTGGCCGACATCAACGTCGGCTCCATCAACACCGGCAACGACCAGCGCGACGCGCACGTGCGCTCGGCCGACTACTTCGAGGTCGAGACCCACCCCGTCGCCACCTTCCGCTCCACCGGCATCCGCGCCAAGGGCGACGCGCACGTGCTCACCGGCGAGTTCACGCTCCGCGGCGTCACCAAGCCCATCGAGATGGACCTGGACCTCACCGGCGTCAACCCCGGCACCGGCGACGGGCCCGTCGCGGGCTTCGAGGCGTCGACGGTCCTCAACCGCAAGGACTTCGGCATCACCCTCGACATGCCGCTCGACGGTGGCGGCGCGGCCGTGGGCGACAAGATCACCATCAGCATCGACGCCCAGGCCCGGCAGGCCGCCTGACCGGCCCCCGAACGTCGGGGGCTCCCATCCCCCTCGGCCCCCGACCCCGCCTGCGCGCGGCCCCCGGCCCCCGGGCGGCCGCGCGCAGGCTTCCGACCAGCACCGCCCCACCACCGACTACGGTGGTCCACGTGAGCGATACCGGAGCACCCGCCAGCACCGAGACACCCGAAGCGGGCCCCCGCGGCACGGCCGCCGGCCCGTCGACCGTCGCGCTGGCAGTCGTGGCAGACGCGCTGCTCGTCATCATTTTCGCCGCGATCGGCCGGCAATCCCACGACGAGACGAACGGCGTCGTGGGAGCCCTGTCCACCGCGTGGCCGTTCCTCGTCGGCCTCGCGGTCGGTTGGGCCCTGGTCTTCGCTGCGTCCCGCCGCAACCGGACCGCTCCGCACCCGCTGCGCGCCTGGCCGGCCGGCGTCGTCTTGTGGGTCGCGACGGTCCTGTGCGGGATGCTGTTGCGCGCCGCCACCGGCGAGGGCACCGCTTTCGCCTTCATCATCGTGGCGACCCTGTTCAACCTGCTCACCCTCGTGGGCTGGCGGCTGCTGGCCCAGCTGGCCGCAGCCCGCCGGCGGTGACGATCCGCCGCCCGCCGCCACCCTGAGTCGACTACCCGCTGAGCCCCGTGCGCGCGCCGCAGGCCGTCTCCTACCGCACTGAATCTCGCAGAGTGGCTCGGGGCGCGATTCACATAATCGCGTGCACAACGCGCGCCGCGTGCCGCGGGATGCCAGGCTGTCCCACATGAGTTCCACTCCACCCGCGCCAGGGGACGACACCCGCGAGGCCCGCCGGGACCGCGCCTTCTTCGGACAGCCGTTGGCGTTGACCAACCTGTTCGGTGTCGAGATGTGGGAACGGTTCTCGTTCTACGGCATGCAGGGCATCCTGCTGATCTACCTGTACTACCAGACCACCGACGGCGGACTGGGCATCTCGGAGCACACCGCCACCGGCATCGTCGGCGCTTACGGAGGCATGGTCTACATCTCGACCATCGTCGGCGGGTGGATCGCGGACAGGGTGCTCGGCGGCGAACGCACGCTGTTCTACAGCGCCATCCTCGTCATGGGCGGGCACATCGCACTGTCGGTGCTCCCCGGCCTGCTGGGCGTGGGCGTGGGCCTGATCCTGGTGGCGTTCGGCAGCGGCGGCGTCAAAGCCACGGCGACCTCCCTCGTCGGCGACCTGTACGACGAGGACGACGAGCGGCGCGACGCCGGATTCTCGCTGTTCTACATGGGCATCAACATCGGCGGACTCGTCGGTCCGCTGCTCACCGGACTTCTGCGCGACAACGCCGGTTTCCACTGGGGCTTCGGGCTCGCCGCCATCGGCATGGCGCTCGGGCTGATCCAGTACACGGTGTTCCGCAGGAACCTCCACGGCGTCGGCGGCCGCCCCAGCGACCCGCTCGGCCGGAATCAGCGGCTCGCCTACGCGGGCGGCGCGCTGATCGTGGTCGTGATCGTCGCCGTCCTCTCCGTCACGGGAATCATCACCGCCGACCGGCTCTCGGACATCGTCGTCGGCATCGCCACCGCGGCCACGATCATCTACTTCCTCGTCATCCTCACCAGCCGCCAGGTCACCCCGGTGGAACGCCGGCGCGTGGTCGCCTTCGTGCCGATGTTCATCGCCTCGGTCGTGTTCTGGTCGCTGTTCCAGCAGATCTTCACGGTGCTGACGATCTACAGCGACAAGCGGCTCGACCGCAACCTGTTCGGCTGGGAGTTCCCCGTGTCCTGGGTGCAGTCGATCGAGCCCGTCTGGGTGGTCGTCGGCGCCGGCGCCTTCGCGGCGATGTGGACCAAGATGGGCGAACGCCAGCCCGCCACCCCGATCAAGTTCGCGCTGGGCACCGGCGGCATGGGCGTCGCCTTCCTGCTGTTCCTGCTCATGCCCGCAGGGCAGAACACCGCGCCGGTCTGGGCGCTCGTGCTGATCCTCGGCGTCTTCGCGGCATCCGAGCTCATGCTCTCCCCCGTCGGCCTGTCGCTGGCCACCAAGCTGGCGCCGCGGGCATTCCACACCCAGATGGTGGCGCTGTTCTTCCTCTCGGTGGCGCTCGGGACGGCGCTGTCCGGAACCCTGGCCCGCTACTACGACGAGAGCAATGAGGCGCCCTACTTCGCCACGCTGGGGCTCGTCGCCGTGGCGGTCGGCGTGGCGCTGGCGATCGCATCGCCGGGGATCAAGAAGCTCATGAGCGGGGTGAAGTAGGGGGCTCCTTCGCCGGGGCCGCGACGTGGACGCGCGCCCCCATCGGCCGTGACGTTCGATGTTCGAACGCCACGGCCGTTTCGCGGCCGCAACCGTGCGATGTGGTCCGCAACTTCACGCTGATTGAAACAATTACGGGCGCGACGCATCACCGCGTTCGAAGTCCGGGCGTGACATGGACGCCACGCTCGAACTTCGAGTGTGACGGCGGGGCAGCATGCCCGGATCCTCGCACCCGAACCACGCCGCATCCTTGAAAGTTGCTCGGCCAAGGAATATACTGACGGCACTTAGTTGTTCGGCTAAGTAATGACGTTGACTTCGACAGGGAGGCGATTCCCATGACCACCGCATTCGATCCGATCGATCTCGGAGGACGGACCCTGCGCAATCGCATCGCCATGGCGCCCATGACCCGCAGCCGCGCCTATGGAGACCGAAACAGCCCCACTGCGGACACGGTGACCTACTACGCGCAGCGCTCCGGAGCCGGCCTGATCGTGACCGAGGGGACCCAGCCCAGCGTCATCGGACAGGGCTACCCGTACACGCCCGGGTTGCACGACGACGTGCAGGTCCGCGCGTGGCAGCGCGTCACCGAGGCCGTGCACTCCCGCGGCGGGACCATCTTCGCGCAGCTGATGCACACCGGCCGTGTCGGCCACCCCTCCACCTTCCCGACGCCGCAAAGTCCCGTCGGCCCCTCACCGGTACGGGCGGCGGGGCAGGTGTTCACCAGTGCCGGCATGCAGGACTTCGTCGAGCCGCGGCAGCTCACTGCAGCACAGGTGGAGAGCACGATCGAGGACTTCACACTGGCCGCCCGCAACGCCATCGCGGCGGGGTTCGACGGCGTCGAACTGCACGGGGCGAACGGGTACCTGCTGCACCAGTTCCTGTCGACGAACGCCAACCGGCGCACCGACCGGTGGGGCGGGACGGCCGTGAACAGGTCACGCATGGTGATCGAAACGACGCGGGCCGTCGCCGCGGCCATCGGCGCTCCGCGCACGGCGCTGCGCCTCTCGCCCGCCAATCCGCTCAACGACATCGTCGAGGACGACCACCGGCAGGTGTACCCGCTGATCCTGCACGCCCTCGATGGCCTGGGCCTCGCGTACCTGCACATCCTCGAATCTGTCGACCCGGACTTCACGCCGGAACTGCGGCGGGCCTGGAGTGGACAGCTCATGCTCAATCCGGCCACTCCGGGAGGGCGCACCGGCCCGGAGCACCTCGCGCTGATCGACAGCGGCGCTGCGGACCTCGTGTCGTTCGGGCAGTCCTTCATCGCGAACCCGGATCTCCCCGCGCGGCTGCGCGCCGACGCCCCGCTCGCCGTCCCGGACATGTCCCAGGCCTACGCCGGCGACCACCACGGCTACACCACCTACCCGGCTATGACAGGTGCCGCCGACCCGGCCGCCGCCGCCGTCTGACCCCGCATGAACCCCCAGGAAGGACACGCCATGACTACGCATAGCGACACGAACGGACGCATCATCCTGGTGACCCGCGCCGGCCGCGAGGACCGGCCTGGTCCGACAGAGAGGAGTGGACAATGACCGCAGCCCCGCTCGGCCACGACGACCCGGCACGCGGCCTGGCCGTCGCCCGCCCGGATTCCGACGAGAAGTTGCCGCACTACGGCGTCGTCGGCGACAACTACACGATCCTGCTCACCGGCGAGGAGACCGACGGGCGCTACGCGCTGATCGACATGCTCATCCCGCCGGGCGGAGGCCCGCCGCCGCACCGGCATGATTTCGAGGAGATGTTCCACGTGCTCGAGGGGCGGATCGACATCACGTTCCGCGGGCAGCGGCACACCCTCGCCGCCGGGGAGACGGCCAACGTACCGGCCAGGGCGCCGCACTTCTTCCGCAACAATGCGAGGGTGCAGGCCCGGGTGCTGTGCATGATCACGCCGCCCGGCCTCGATCGGTACTTCGCCGCCTGGGGGATGCCCTTGCCCACCCGCACAGAGTTGCCGCACCTGGACGATGATGAGTCCCGGCGGCGGCTGCAGACTGCTGTGGAGCTGGGGCCGCAGTATCGGATCGAGAACCTCGAGACGACGGAATGAGACGAGAGGGTCAGGATGGACGACCGGGCTGAGCAGCCAGGACGGCGGGATGGGAAGGTCCGGCACTCGACCGGCCCGGCCGAGACGCCTGGGCCGCGGGCCGGCGAGGGCAGCGACGACATCCTGGCCCGGCTCGCGCCGGTCAGCCACGCGATCTTCCGTGTCGCGCGGCTGCACAAGACGCTGGCCGGGCAACTCCTGCGGGAGGTCGGCATGTACCCCAACCAGGAACTCGTCATGATGCGCCTGTGGGCCGAGGGGCCGCAGCGCCAGGTCGACCTCGTACGCATGCTGGAGTCCGAGGCCCCCACCATGACCCGCACGATCAAGCGCCTCGAGAAGGCCGGGCTGGTGCGAACGTCGCGGAGCCCCGAAGACGGCCGCGTCGTCATCGTCGAGGCGACCGGGCAGAGTCGAGCGCTGCGTGCCGAGGTAGAGCGGGCCTGGTCCACGCTCGAAGCCTCGACTATCGGCGAATGGACCGCAGGCCAGCGCACCGCCGCGCTCGATGCTCTCGCCGCCCTGGAAGCGAACCTCACCGAGGCACCGATCACGCGGGGCGGCGAGGACGCCACGGCGCAGGAGTCCCCGGACCCGGTCGCCGACCGTGCGGGCAGGCGATCGTGATCGGCGCAGGCGCCGCGCAGCGCACGACCGGATCCACCGGCCGAGGGCCGATGAGACGCGTCCTGCGGTGGGCGGCCGTCGCGGGCACGGCCCTGCTGCTCACGGTCTGCGTCGCGCTCGCCGCGAGCTTCGTCCACCACCGCAACGCACTGGATCGCGAGGACGCGCTACTCGACCCGCCGGGCACGATGGTCTCCGTCGACGGGCATCGGATGCACGTCTACACCGAGGGCGGCGAGGGGGCGGCGCCGGATGCGCCCACCCTCGTGTTTCTCTCCGGCGGGGGAACCGCGTCGCCGGTCCTGGACTTCACGCCGCTGTTCTCACGGCTGTCGGGCGACTTCCGGATCGCGGTCGTCGAGCGCCTGGGGTACGGGTTCAGCGATGTCGCGGACGAACCGAGGGACGTGGACACGGTTCTGAGCGAGACGCGGCAGGCGCTCGGTGAGGCCGGTGTGCACGGCCCGTACGTCCTGTTCCCCCATTCGATGGCCGGCCTGGCAGCGATCCGCTGGGCACAGCTGCAGCCTGAGGAGGTCGCCGGGATCGTCGGGCTGGACGCAGCTGTTCCGCAGTCGTACTCCCACATCGCGATTCCGAACAGCCTTCTGCTGCATGCCTTCTCCGTGGCGGCGAAGCTCGGCTTGACGCGACTGGCTCCGTCGTTCGCCGACGGTCGGCCGGCGATCGCGTCGGGCGGGCTGAGCGCCGCGGACGAGGACGTCTACCGGGCTATCCTGTACCGGCGCACCGAGACCACGCCGATGATCCGCGAGATCGAGGCTGTGAAGGAGAACGCCGAGAAGGTCGGGGCCGCACCTCCGCCGCAGGTGCCGATGCTGTTCTTCACCTCGAACGGCGAGGGGACCGGTATCGACACGGACACCTGGCGCGGATACCAACGCGCGTTCCTGGACAAGGTGCACGACAGCCGCCAGGTGATCCTGGAGTCCGGACACTACGTCCACGACTACGAGACCGACACCATCGCCGGCACCGCCCGGAACTTCATCGACGGCCTGGACGACCCCCCGCGCTGACAGGGAGGGAGTTGATGGAAGCGTATGCAGTCGCGGCACCGGTTGTCCGGCAGGGGACTCCGCAGCCGTCGGGCGTTACCTGGCCGCGTTCTCGCCGGCTGCCGCTTCCTGCACCGCCCCATCACGCGACGGCGGGGCGGGTGCCCGGATCGCTCCGGCACCCGCCCCGCCGCGACCCCTCCCCGGGTCCGAGCCGCCTGCACTCAGGTCAGGATCAGCACACCGCCCAGTGCCAGCGCCGCGACGAAGACCGTCTGGATCGTGGCGAGGACGAACGGCTTGTGCCCCACCTTCTTCATCGTCGCCACGCGCACCCCGGTGCCCAGCGCGAACATCGCGGCCGTGAGCAGCGCCGTCTCCACGGTCTTGCCCACCGAGAGCACCCCGTCGGGCAGGATCCCCGTCGAGCTGATCGCCACGAACACGATGAACATCACGACGAACAGCGGCACCAGCGGCGGGCGCTTCACCGCGGCGGGATCGCTGACGGTCTCCGCATCGGTGCCCCCGGCGGCAAGGCGCACCTTGTCGGCCCGGCGGCGCATGAGCCCGATGGCGGTGAGGACTGGGGCCAGCATGAGCACGCGCCCCAGCTTGACCACTACAGCGATGGCCAGCGCGCCGCCGCCGATCGCCCCGCCGGCGGCCACCACCTGGGCGACCTCGTGGATCGAGGCGCCCGCCCACATGCCGCCCTGCTCGTCGGTGATCCCGATAAGGTCGGTGAGCAGCGGGATCACCAGGATCATGAGCGTGCCGAAGATGACGACGAGCGCGATGGCGGTGATCGTCTCCTCCTCCTCGGCATCGACCACGCCGTCGGCCGCGGCCACCGCTGCCGCGCCGCAGATCGAGAAGCCGCACGCGATCAGCAGGCGCTGTGTCCAGGTGAGCCCCATCAGCTTGCCCACCCACATGCCGAACACGATGCCCAGGCCGACGACCGCCACGATGAGGCCGATGACGCCCCAGCCGAGGTCGAGGATGTCCCCGACCACCAGCTGCAGCCCCAGCAGTGCGACGCCGACGCGCAGCAGCCTCTTGGCCGAGAACGTCAGCCCGGGCTCGATGCGCTGCGGCAGCGGGACGATGTTGGCGATCAATGCACCGAGCACGATGGCGATGAGCAGGGGACTGACCGTCGGGGTGAACTGGCCGATCAGCATCGACAGCCCCGTGCACACCGCCACGAAGGCGAGCCCGGGCAGCGCATCCCGACCCCACGACGCGAAGCGCTGCGACACAGGCGGCTTCGCCCTCGCCGGACCGGAGGGCACGGTCGCGGCGCCGGTTCGGGGGCGACGCGGCTCGTCGGCCTCGGTATCCACATCTGTTTGGGTCATGCCACCACAGTGCTGCCATTCCGCCCCCGCCAGTAGCCCCCAAACCCGGATGGGCCCATGCCTCTACGGCATGACCGAGAGCCGAGGCATACGATCGACGCATGACGTTGGAGTGGCCCGACCTCACGGTTCTCGAGCTTCTCGTGGGCATCGACGACCTCGGAAGCCTCGGCGCCTCCGCGCGCCGCGTGGGGATGGCCCAGCCCAACGCGACCCGCCGGGTCCGCAGGCTCGAGACGCAGCTGGGGCTGCCCCTGCTGGACCGCAACCCGCGCGGTTCCCGCCTCACCCCGCAGGGCACGGTGGTCGCGCACTGGGCCCGGGAGCTTCTCGCGGACGCCGAGAGGCTGCTCGACGCCGCGTCCGCGCTGCGCGGCGAGCGCGAGTCCGAACTGAAAATCGGCGCGTCGATGACGGTCGCCGAGCACCTGGTGCCGTCGTGGCTGGGGGCCTTCCGCGAGCAGCACGCCGAGGTGCACGTCCACCTGCGCGTGCAGAACTCCACCGAGGTGGCGGAGGCGGTCCTTGCCGGCGAGCACGACGTGGGGTTCATCGAGTCCCCGCACGTGGCCAGGGGGCTGCATTCCGCCGTGGTCGGTCAGGACCGGCTCACCGTGATCGTGCACAAGGGCCATCCCTGGGCGCGGCTGCGCCGCCCCCTCACCGTCACCGAGCTCGCGGCGGCACCGCTGGTGGTGCGCGAGACCGGCTCCGGGACGCGCACCACGCTGGACATCGCCCTCGCGGACTACCAGCGCCCGTCCCCGCTTCTGGAGCTGGGGAGCAGCGCGGCCGTGCGCACGAGCGTTCTGGCGGGCGTGGGCCCCGCGGTCCTGTCGACGCTGGCCACCGCGCCGTGGATCGCGAGCGGCGCGCTGCACGAGGTCCAGGTGCAGGACCTGGACCTGCGCAGGACGCTGCGTGCCGTGTGGCGTTCGCCGCGCACGCTCGGCGGGCCGGCCGGCGACCTGGTCAACCTGGCCCGGCGATCGCGGCTGCCGCAGTACTCGCCGGAACACTGACCGCCGGCGGAGCCCCTACTCCGACGGCGGGCGCTCCAGCCACCGCAGGAACTGGTCGGCGACGATCACCGCGTTGGAGGCGCCGTCGGTGGACGCCACGTACACCGCGAAGGCCAGGTCGCCCTTGATGCCGATGAGCCAGCTGGGCGGGTTGGGCTTCGTGCTGACCACCTGCCCCGTCAGCGCGTCGAGCCCCTCGTGACGCTTCAGCGAGGACAAGGCGCCCGTCTGCACCGACTCGCGCATCATGGCGCGGTACTTGTCGCGCAGCTCGCCGGGCAGCGCCGGCGGGTCGCCCTGCGGGTCCCCCGCGTCGCCGGCGAACAGCACCGGATGCGGGAGCGCGCCCACCGAGATGGTCGAGGCGGCCACCGCCATGCCGTAGGTGGTGGCGGTGACGCCGTCGTCGCCCGCGCTGCCGGTGCTCACGTCGAGCCCGGGCACCGGTACGTCGACGCCGATGCCGAGCTGGCGCGCCGCCTTCGCGACGGCGTCCTTGTCACCGGGGTCCACCCCCGCCGCGTCCAGGAACGCCTGGAAGATCACGCCCGGCTCGTCGGCCTGGTCGAGCGCGACGATGCCCTTCTCCTGCTGCGCCTGGTTGTTCTGCGCCACGGCCACCAGTTGCCCGGTGGACGGCCGGAACGCCACCATCGCCGCCGGCTGGGCCACCCCCACGACGCCGTTGCGCGCGGCGATCTGCACGTGCGGGTCCACCGACGTGGCCAGATCGGGCGGCGGGGGCCCCTGCTCCCCGGCGACCCGGTGCCGGGTGCCGTCCGGGTCGTTGATGGTGATCTCCCACCCGGCGGTGGCGTCGCGGCTGGCCTGCCACCGCTCGGCGATCGCCGACGTGACCGGCGAGGTGGCGAGCCTGTTGACCAGCACCAGCTGCGGTTCCTCCGCCACCGCCACGCCCGGGATCGCGTCCAGGGTGCCCTTGAGCACCGCGTAATCGCCGTCGCGCAGGGCCACCACGTCCACCGGCTTGCCCTGCGCGTCCGCGAGCTTGGCCGTCAGCGAGGTTTCGGTGACCAGCGGCGCCACCGGGGCGAGCGCCGCGGCGAGCCTGCGGGAGGTCTCCGCCGGGTCGCGCACCTTCGCCGGGTCCAGGCGCACCTCGTGCACCTTCTGTTCCTGCATGTACGGCTTGCCCGCGGCGTCGAGCACCGTGGGCGCCGCGGCATCGGTGCGGTTCAGGTGCACCGACTGCCCCACGCCCAGATTGGGGACCATCAGGCCCGGCGACCACACGATCCGCCAGCCGATCGACAGCTGGGTGAGCTGGCCGTCTGTGGTGTACCGCCAGGTGCGTCCGTCGCCGAAGTCCCACTTGGCCTCGAGGCTGACGTTCCCGGACCGGCCGCCGGTGGTCGCCACCTGCTCGATCGAATAGTCGATGTCCTTGGCCGGAAGGTCGGTGAGCATCTGCTCGATCACCGGACGCGCGGCCGCCGGATTGTCGGTGAGGTTGGCGGCCGACGCCGCATTGCGGCTGTTCATCGACGCCGTGAACTGCCGGACGATGTTCTCCGCCGATGACGGGGTGTCCGCACACGCGACGAGGCCCGCGACCAGCGCGGCCGTCACCGCCAATACCGCCAGCGTGCGGCGCGTGCGCCCCCGGGTCTTCACCGTCGATGTCCTCCTCACATCACGATTGTCCTATGCCGATGCCCCCGCACAGGCGCAGGGTGCCCGGGCGGATCGCGGAACCGCGTCGCCACCTGCAGTTTCCTCCGAATGACGGCGTGGCGCGGCGCGTTTTCCGGTATGCGCGCCGGATCAGCCCCCGAAGGTGGCGTCCAGCGCCTGGCGGACGTCGTCGAGCAGGTCCTCCGTGTCCTCGATGCCGGCGGAGAACCGCAGGTGGCCGTACCTTCTGAACTCCTCCGGGTACGGCGCCACCCGCGGGCCGTCGCCGGAGACGTGCACGATCAGCGACTCGTCGTGGCCCAGCGACACCGCCGAGGTGACGATGCGCAGGTTGGCGACGAAGCGGTTCTGCGCAGCGGAGTCGCCGTCGACTGCGAAGGCAAGCATCCCCCCGTATCCGCCGCGCATCTGCCGCGCCGCCAGCGCGTGCTGCGGGTGCGACTCCAGCCCCGGGTAGTAGACGTAGGCGACGCGCTCGTCCGACTCCAGCAGTTCGGCGATCGCCTGCGCGTTGGCGCAGTGCTGCCGCATGCGCAGCGGCAGCGTGGTCGCGCCGCGCCCGATCAGCCACGCGTTGAACGGGCTGATCACGCCGCCCACGTCGACCATCGCGTCCGCCTTGATCGGCTCGATCAGCGCTCGCGACCCCAGCACCGCGCCGCCCATCGCGTCGCCGTGCCCGTTGATGTACTTGGTGAGCGAGTGCACCGCGAAGTCCGCGCCCAGCTCCAGCGGGCGGAGCAGCAGCGGCGTGGCGAACGTCGAATCCACCGAGACCAGCGCGCCGGCGGCGTGCGCGATGGACGACACCGCCGCGATGTCGGTGATCTTCGTGGTGGGGTTGGCCGGCGTCTCCAGGTGCACGAGCCGCGTGTTCGGGCGCATCGCCGCGCGCACCGCCTCCGGGTCCGACGCGTCGACGAAGTCCGCCTCGATGCCGTACTTGCGCGGCAGCAGGTCGGAGAACAGCCGGAAGATCGCCTCGTAGCTGACGTCGGCCACCACCACGTGGTCGCCGGCCTGCAGGTGGGCGAAGAAGATGCCGTGCAGCGCGGCGACCCCGCTGGCCAGCACGACGGCGTCCTCCGCACCCTCGAGCGCCGCCAGCTTGCGTTGCAGCGCCAGCTGATTGACGCCGCTGTTGCGGGTGTAGAACGGCACCTCGGTGTTCGACCAGCTCATCTGCGACGGGTCGTACGGGAGGGCGTAGGAGTTGGCGAGCACCAGCGGGGTACGCACCGCACCCGTGCCCTGGTCGATCTCGTTGCCCACGTGCACCGCCGTGGTCATCGGACCCATCACGTCGGGTGCGGGTGCGGGACCGGAAGCGGAGGAGTCATCGGCGTTCACGCTCCCAATCTATGCCGGGGCGGGCGGCGGCCCCCGCGCCCCGGGGGCGCACGCACCGTGTCGGACGTCCGTCCCGGCGCCTCCGCCGCACCGGAGGAAGGCCCGCGATGTGTCATCGATTACAGTCGCCGAATCACTACCCACGAGTACGCCGCCACATACCCGTCGGTAGCTTTTCCCATACCTGCCGGTAACAATTCCATTACCCATTGGTAGCGGAATCCCGAACCCTTCGGACGCTGCCGGAACGGCAGTTCACAGGCATTCTTCCCACCGTCCACGACGCCCTCCTGACACCGAAATCCGGGGCGTTGCGCAGGCCAATGCGCATTAGGACGCTGATATGACACGCGCCACCGGAATGTGCATTATTGGTGTGGTCTCCCGCGTCGGCGACCCGGCCGGGCCGAATCCCGGCGCCCGGGGAGGCCGGCGCGCGAACCCGCCACGGGAACCCCGCCCCGGGCACCCGGCGGGCGCCGATCCGCCGTCCACCACGGGCGGATCGCCGACAATGGGGTTGCGGACCGCTGCGCGGACCACGGGGAACGGCCGCCGGCCTCCGCAGACGACTCTGCGGAGCGCGGCGGCACGGGCGGGGAGCGACACGGAACGGGCAGAGCGCGCGCCCGCCATGCGGGACCAGGACACGGCGACGACGAGAGCGATGGTTCAGATGACGATGTTCAAGCGGATTGCGGTAGTGAACCGAGGCGAGTCTGCAGTGCGCCTCATCCGCGCCGTGCGCGAGCTCAACGCCGAGCACGGTTACGGCATCCAGTCGATCGCGATGCACACCGACGCCGAACGGCGCGCGATGTTCGTCCGCCAGGCCGACGACGCCGTCTGCATCCGCCCCACCGGGCCGGGCAACGCCTACCTGGACCACGAGGCACTGGCGGACGCGCTGCGGCGCAGCGGGGCCGACGCGGTCTGGGTGGGCTGGGGCTTCGTCGCCGAGGACCCCGCCTTCGCCGACATGATCCGGCGGATGGGCATCACGTTCATCGGCCCGTCGCCGGAGGCGATGAAGCTCCTCGGCGACAAGGTCGAGGCCAAGCTGCTGGCGGAGAAGGTCGGCGTGCCGGTCGCCCCGTGGAGCGGCGGACCCGTCGAGACCCGCGCCGACGCCCGCCGCCACGCCCAGGCCATCGGCTACCCGCTGATCATCAAGTCGCGCAGCGGCGGCGGCGGCCGCGGCATCCGAAAGGTCTACGCCGAGGACGAGCTGGAGCTGGCCCTCGAGCGCACCCAGGGCGAGGCCGAGCGGTCCTTCGGCGACCCGGTCGTGTTCATCGAACGCCTGGTCACCGACGCCCGCCACGTCGAGGTGCAGATCATCGCCGACAAGCACGGCAACGTGTGGGCCCCGGGCGTGCGCGACTGCTCCATCCAGCGCCGCAACCAGAAGGTCATCGAAGAGTCGAGCTCGGTCCTCATGACCGAGGAGCAGAAGGACCACCTGCGCACGGTGTCCGCCGACCTCGTCCACGCCGCCGGCTACCACGGCGCGGCCACCGTCGAGTATCTCTACCAGCCCAGCCAGCAGATCTTCACGTTCCTCGAGGTGAACACCCGCCTGCAGGTGGAACACCCCATCACCGAGATCACGACCGGCATCGACCTGGTCAAGCTGCAGATCCTCACCGCCGCCGGCGAGAAGCTCGAGGGCGACTGCCCGCCCGAGTTCGGGCACGGCGTCGAGGCCCGCCTCAACGCCGAGGACGCGGAGAACGGCTTCGCCCCGGCCCCCGGCACGGTCAAGCTGTGCAAGTTCCCGCTGGGATCCGGCCTGCGCGTGGACACCGGCATCGCGCAGGGCGATGTCATCCCGCCCGACTACGACTCGATGGTCGCCAAGATCATCGCCTGGGGGCGCGACCGCGACGAGGCCCTGGCCCGCCTGCGCACCGCGCTGCGCGAGACCACGGTGGTCCTCGACGGCGGCACCACCACCAAGTCGTTCCTGCTCGCACTGCTGGACGAGCCCGACCTCATCAGCGGCGCGGCCGACACCGGCTGGCTGGACAAGACCGGCGCCGGCGTGGGCGGCGCCCCCGGCGAGACCGCCGAGGTGGCGCTGCTGGCCGCGGCCGCGCACGCCTACGACGTCGAGGAGTCCGTCGAGCGCACCAACTTCCTGTCGTCCGCCCGTGGCGGCCGCCCCCGCGCCTCGCACACCATCGGGCGCACCGTGGAACTCAGCTACCTCGGCCAGGCCTACAAGCTCACGGTGGGCCAGATCAGCCCCCGCAGCTACCTGATCGAGGGCGACTTCGGCGAGGTCGAGGTGGGCGTGGACCGGCTGGGGCTCTACGAGTCGCGCCTCACCGTGCACGGCCGGCGGCACCAGGTCGTCACCGTCGCCGGGCCCGCGCAGTACCTGGTGGAGGTCGACGGCGTCAGCCATCAGATCAGCCAGGACGAGGCCGGCGTGGTCCGCGCGCCCGCGCCCGCCGTCGTGGTGGCCGTGCCCGTGGCGGTCGGCGACCAGGTCGAGGCGGGCGACCAGCTCGTCGTCCTCGAGGCCATGAAGATGGAGACGGCCGTGCGCGCGCCCATCGCCGGCCGGGTCAGCGAGGTCGTCGCCACCGTCAACTCGCAGGTGGATGCCGGCGCCGCCCTGATCCGCGTCGAGCCGGAGGGCGAGGAGGGCGCTGCGACGGCCGCGGCCCCGCGCATCGAGTTCACCCCGTCGACCGCCAGCACCGACGCGGGGCAGGACCCGCGCGAACGCGCGCTGCACCTCATCGAGGTAATGGCCTCGATGATCACCGGATACGACGTGCCGGGCGAACGCGCGCAGGCGTTGCTCGACGAGTACCAGCAGCTGCGCTCGGGCCTGGCGGACGACTCCGCCATCGTCGACGCCGAGCTGAACCTGCTCACGACGTTCGCCGACGTGTGCGAGCTCTCCCGCAACCGGCCCACCTACGAGGAGGAGTCCGGCGACGAGTCCGTCCACAGCCCGCGCGAACACTTCCACGCGTTCCTCTACTCGCTCGACTCCGAGCGCGAGGGCCTGCCGCCGTCGTTCCAGGAGAACCTGGCCCGCGCGCTGCGCCACTACGGGGTGACCCCCAAGGAGGTGGAGAGCGACGCGTCCGACCGCCAGGGCCAGACCCTCGAAGAGGCCGTCTACCGCGTGTTCCTCTCGCAGCAGCGCACCGAGAACCAGATCCCGGTGGTCGCGGCGCTGCTCGAGCGCTGGCTCAGCGACGCCGCGGGATCCGCCCGCCCGGCCGACGCCGGCACCACGCACGACGCCGACCCGCTCGCCCTGGCCGACGCGGACGCCGCCGCGACCCCGCCCGAGCAGCTCGCCGAGGTGCTCGACCGCCTCATCGTCGCCACCCAGCTGCGCTACCCCGTGATCGGCGACGCGGCGCGCAACCTGCGGTTCCGGCTCTACGACCAGCCGCGCATCGCGCAGACCCGGCAGGACTCGTTCGACCGCATCCGCGGCGTGCTCGCGCGGCTCGCGGAGAACCCGCGCGCCACCGACTACACCCGCCGCATCGCGCGCCTGATCTCCACGCCCGAGCCGCTCACCGACCTGCTCGCCGCCCACGTCGCGCGCGACGCCGCCGAGGCCGGCCCGCTGCTCGACGTCATCACCCGGCGCTACTACGACATCCGCGACCTGACCGGGGTGGAGCTCACCAGCCGGGGCGGCCACCACTTCGTCACCGGCTCCTACACGCTGCAGGGCGACACCCTGCGGCTGGTGTCCGCGCTCGGCTCGCACGATTCGATCTCGGAGCTGCTCGACGAGGTCGACGGGATCACCGCCGGCGTGTACGCGGGCGGCGCGGACGGCGAGCGCACGCGGACCCTCGTCACCGACCTGTACATCACCTGGCCGGAGACCATCACCGACCCGGACGCCGTGGGCGAGGAACTCCGCACGCTGCTCGCGGGCCGGGAGACCACCGGCGACGGTCGGCGCGTCACCTTCACGGTGTGCTCCGACACGGGCCCCAACCACCAGTTCACCTTCCGCCCCGACGCAGACGGCGCCCCGCAGGAGGAGGTCGTCATCCGCGACCTGCACCCGCTCACCGCGCAGCGCCTGGACCTGTGGCGGCTGAAGAACTTCGTGGGCACCCGCATGCCCGCGGCCCCGGGCACGTACCTGTACCACCTGGAGGGCCGCGAGAACCCCAGCGACGAGCGGCTGATCGCACTCGCCGAGGTCCGCGACGCCACGCCCGAGTTCGACGCCGCCGGCGAGGTCGTCGGCATGCCGGAGATCGAGCGCACGCTCACCGCCTGCCTGGACGGCATCCGCCGGGCCCAGGGCGCACGGGCCGGCAAGCGCCGCCTCGACGCCAACCGCGTGGTCCTCTACATCTGGCCCACCATCACGCTGGCCCCCGACCGCATCGAGCAGATCGCCCGCAACATCGCGCCCATCACCCAGGGCGCGGGCATCGAGCAGATCATCCTCATGGCATCGATCAGCGACGCCGCCGAACCGGGCCAGGGCGGCGCGGGGCAGGCCGGGACGCGCGACGTCGCCGTGCGCTTCTCCTACCGCTCCGGCGCGGGCGTGGTCATGTCCATCACCGAGCCTCCCGCCCGGCCGATGCAGCCGGTCTCCGCCTACACCCAGAAGGTGCAGCGCTCACGCGCACGCGGCACGGTGTACCCGTACGAGCTGATCCCGCTGCTCACCGGCCCCGACGGCACCTTCGTCGAGCACGACCTGGCCGACGACGGCACGCTCACGCTGGCGCCGGTGGACCGCCCGTACGGCGAGAACAAGGCCGGCATCATCACCGGCGTCGTCACCATCCCCACCGAGCGGTACCCCGAGGGCGTCAAGCGCGTCGCCCTGTTCGGCGACCCCACCCGGGCCCTCGGCACCGTCGCGGAGGCCGAGTGCTCCCGCGTGGTCGCCGCGCTGACCCTCGCCGAGGAGCTCGGCGCGCCCGTCGAATGGTTCACGCTGTCCTCCGGCGCCACCATCGCCATGGACTCGGGCACCGAAAACATGGACTGGGTCTCCCGTGCGCTGCGCAAGATCATCACCTTCACGCAGAACGGCGGCGAGATCAACGTCGTCGTCGCCGGCATCAACGTGGGCGCCCAGCCGTACTGGAACGCCGAGGCGACGATGCTCATGCACACCAAGGGCATCCTGGTGATGACGCCGGACAGTGCCATGGTGCTCACCGGCAAGCAGTCGCTGGACTACTCCGGCGGCGTGTCCGCCGAGGACAACTTCGGCATCGGCGGCTACGACCGCGTGATGGGCCCCAACGGCCAGGCCCAGTACTGGGCGCCCAACCTCAGCGCCGCATGCGAGGTGCTCGTCGCCCACTACGAGCACTCCTACGTGGCGCCGGGCGAACGGTTCCCCCGGCGCGCCGTCAGCACCGACCCCGTGGACCGCGACGTGCGCAGCTACCCGCACGTGCACCCGGGCAGCGACTTCACGACGGTCGGCGAGATCTTCTCCGCCGAGAAGAACCTCGAGCGCAAGAAGCCGTTCGACATCCGCACCGTCATGCGCGCAGTCGTCGACCAGGACCACGCGCCGCTCGAGCGCTGGGCGGACATGAAGGACGCCGACACGTCCGTCGTGTTCGACGCGCACCTCGACGGCAACCCGGTGAGCGTGATCGGCATCGAATCGCGGGCCATCCCCCGCAAGGGCTGGTTTCCCGCCGACGGGCCCGACACGTGGACCGCCGGCACCCTGTTCCCCGCGTCCTCGTGGAAGACCGCTCGCGCCATCAACGCGGCGTCGGGCGTGCGGCCGATCGTCGTGCTGGCCAACCTGTCCGGCTTCGACGGCTCGCCCGAGTCGCTGCGCAACCTGCAGCTGCAGTACGGCGCCGAGATCGGCCGGGCCATCGTCAACTTCGACGGGCCCATCGTGTTCTGCGTGGTCTCCCGGTACCACGGCGGCGCGTTCGTCGTGTTCTCCGGAGCGCTCAACGACAACATGGAGGTGCTCGCCGTCGAGGGCTCCTACGCGTCGGTGCTCGGCGGCGCGCCCGCCGCGGCCGTCGTGTTCACCCGCGAGGTCAACAAGCGCACCAAGGCCGACGAGACCGTGCGCCGGCTGGAGGCCGAGCTGGCCGCGGCGACCACCGAGGCCGAGCAGGCGCGGGTCGGCGTCGAGCTGTCCGCCGCCTGGACGGAGGTGCGCTCCGCCAAGCTCGGCGAGGTGGCCTCCGAGTTCGAGGCCGTGCACAACATCGAGCGCGCCCGCGAGGTGGGCTCGGTGCACACCATCGTCAGCGCCGAGCAGCTGCGGCCCCAGCTGATCGCGGCCGTGGAGCGCGGCATGAAGCGGGCCTCCGAGTAGGCCGCAGACGCACCACCGGGCCCGGCGCACTTCGCGCCGGGCCCGGTCGCCGTTCCGCCGGTTCCCCGCGCCCGCCCCCGCGCCTGCCCCCGCGCCTGCCCCCGCGCCTGCCCCCGCGCCTGCCCCCGCGCCTGCCCCCGCGCCGCGCGCCGATCATCCTCCTGCGCGCGCATTCTCTCGGCGTGTCGTGGCAACCGGCGCGCGGCGCGACAATCGGCGCGCGGCGGCAGGACATTCGCACCGAAGTGGACCGGCTCACAGGAATTTCACAGGCTCCCCACAGCGACCTGCCAACCGCGGTTCGTAACGTCCTTTCCGGGCGCCCGCCCAGGACCCGACCGTGCCCTGCGTCGCCCGCCGAAGGAGGAACACGTGCCCACGCCGTTGACGCCGGACAACCACCACCGCGGGGTGGACCCCCGCTCCGATTCGCCGGGCGCGCGGTTCACCCGGCGGCGCGCGCTCGGACTGGGCGGCCTGCTCGGCGCGACGGGACTGCTCGCCGCGTGCGGATCGCAGGCGGCGGGCACCGCCGAGGCCACCGCGGCCACACCGACAGGGGCTGTCACGGGATCGGTCGGCGAGCAGCTGACGGCGATGCTCGACTCCGCGCCGCAGTGCGTGATGACCGCCGAGGAGACGCAGGGGCCGTACTGGTTCGACGTCGACTCGATCCGCAGCGACATCCGGGAGGACCGCACCGGGCTGCCGATGGAGCTCGCGCTGCGGGTGCAGAATCTCGCCCAGTGCACCGCCGATCCGGCGTCCGGCGCGGTCGCGAACGCGGTGGTGGAGGTGTGGCACTGCGACGCGGTGGGCGTGTACTCGGGCTTCGCGAGCGGGCCGGCAGCCGGCGGTCCGCCGCCCGGCGCTCAACAGGGACCGCCACAGGGTGCCGGGACGCCCCCGCAGGGCGCCCCGCCTGCGGGCGGCCCACCGCCGGACGGCGCCGCTCAGCCGGGCGGTTCCGGCGAGCTCTCCGACGGCGGATACAGCGTCGGCGACCCCGAATCCACGCCGTCCGACGACGCCACCTTCCTGCGCGGCGCCCAGGTCACCGGCGCGGACGGGGTCGTCCGGTTCACCTCGATCTTCCCCGGTTGGTACCGCGGGCGTGCGGTGCACGTGCACATCAAGGTGCACATCGATAAGAAGACGGTGCTGACCACGCAACTGTTCTTCGACGACGCGCTTACCGACGCGGTCTACCAGGACACCGCGCCGTACGACCGCCGAGGGGAGCGCGACACGCGGAACGACTCCGACTCGATCTACGACCCCACCGGCCTGTCGGTGAGCAGGCCGGCCGACGGCTCCATGCTGACGGCGCTCAACCTCGGCATCGACGCCTGAGCCGCCGGCCTGCGGCTGCGCGCCGTCCGTGCGCGATCCGGCGTTGCGATGGAAGTATGGGGCCCATGAGCGATTCGCAGCGCCCCGCAGACCTCCCGTCGGGCATCGACCTTTCGTTCCGGGACCCGGACGTACGCCCCCAGGACGACCTGTTCGCCCACGTCAACGGCAAGTGGCTGGACGAGCACGCGATCCCGGCCGACCGCGCCGTGGACGGGGCCTTCCGCACCCTCTACGACCAGGCCGAGAAGGACGTGCGCGTCATCATCGAGGAGGCGGTCGAGGCTGCGCGCACCGGCGCCGCCGCCGAGGGGTCGGATCAGCGGAAGATCGGCGACATCTACCGCAGCCTCATGGATTCCGAGGCCGCCGAGCGTGCCGGTACGACGCCGCTGGCTGAGGAGTCTGCCGGCATCCGCGCCGCCACCACCCCCACCGAGCTGGCCGTGGCCGTCGCCCGCCTGCAGGCCGGCGGAGTGCGCGGCGTCGTCGGGCTCTTCGTCGACACCGACGCCAAGGATTCGGGCCGCTACCTGCTGCACCTCAACCAGTCGGGGCTCGGCCTGCCGGACGAGTCGTACTACCGCGGCGACGCGCACGCCGGGATCCGCGCGCAGTACGCCGCGCACGTCGGCCGGATGCTGGCGCTGGCGGGGTTCGCCGGCGGCGGTGATGCGGAGGCCGCTGCGGCGCGCATCGTCGAACTCGAGGCGGCGATAGCGGAGGCCCACTGGGACCGGGTGCGCAACCGGGACGCCGACCTCACCTACAACGCCACCACGATCGCCGAACTGGCCGAACAGTATCCGGGGTTCCCCTGGCGGGAGTGGCTCTCCGCCACGGTCGACGCCACCGGGGCGGATGCTTCGGCCCACCCGGAGCAGCTGATCGTCCGGCAGCCGAGCTTCCTGGCCGGCCTGGCCGAGCTGTGGTCGCAGCGCCCGCTGGAGCAGTGGCGCGAGTGGGCCCTGTGGCAGCTGGCCCACGCGCGGGCGCCGTATCTGACCGACGCCGTCGTCGCCGAGAATTTCGACTTCTTCGGCCGCACCCTCACCGGCGCCGAGGAGCTGCGCGACCGGTGGAAGCGCGCCGTGTCGCTGGTCGAGGAGCTGATGGGCGAGGCCGTGGGGCGGCTCTACGTGGAGCGCCACTTCCCGCCGCAGGCCAAGGAGCGCATGCAGGTGCTCGTCGAGGACCTGTTGGAGGCGTACCGCCGCAACATCTCCGAGCTGGAGTGGATGACACCGGCCACCCGGGAGAAGGCGCTGGCCAAGCTGGAGAAGTTCACGCCCAAGATCGGCTATCCGGCCCGGTGGCGCGACTACTCCGCGGTCACGGTGACGGCCGACGACCTGCTCGGCAACGTGCGCAGCGGCAATCTGGCCGAGTCACGCTTCGAGCTGGACAAGCTGGGCGGGCCGGTGGACCGCGACGAGTGGTTCATGACGCCGCAGACGGTCAACGCCTACTACAACCCGGGCATGAACGAGATCGTGTTCCCCGCTGCGATCCTGCAGCCGCCGTTCTTCGACCCGGACGCCGACGACGCCGCCAATTACGGCGGCATCGGTGCGGTGATCGGGCATGAGATCGGCCATGGATTCGACGACCAGGGCGCGAAGTACGACGGAGACGGCAACTTGGTCGACTGGTGGACCGACGACGACCGCGCCGAGTTCGGCGTGCGCACCCGCGCGCTGATCGAGCAGTACGGCAAGCTCTCCCCCCGCGGCCTGCCCGAGCACAAGGTCAACGGCGAGCTGACGATCGGCGAGAACATCGGCGACCTGGGCGGCCTGTCGATCGCGCTGGCCGCGTACCGGATCGCCCTCGAGCGCACTGGCGGCGACGCACAGGTGATCGACGGGCTCACCGGCGTGCAGCGCGTGTTCTTCGGCTGGGCGCAGGTGTGGCGCACCAAGGTCCGCGACTCGGAGGCCGTCCGTCGGCTGACCATCGACCCGCACTCGCCGCCGGATCTGCGCTGCAACGGCGTGATCCGCAACATCGACGCGTACTACGAGGCGTTCGGGGTCTCCGAGGACGACGCGCTGTATCTGCCGCCGAGCGAGCGGGTCGGCATCTGGTGAGTGCGCCGCGCAAGGCGACGGGTCCGTACGGCGCCGGGCCGCCGGCCGCCGACGCGGGCGTCAACCGCCTGGACCGCCGCACGCGCCTGTGCATCTCACTGGCGGCGCGGCCCAGCGACGTGGGCACCCGGTTCCACAATTTCCTCTATGCGGAGCTGGGGCTGAACTTCGTCTACAAGGCGTTCACGACGGGCGATCTGGCCGGCGCCGTCACGGGCATCCGCGCGCTCGGTATCCGCGGCTGCGGGGTGTCGATGCCCTACAAGCAGGACGTCCTCCCGATGCTCGACGGGCTGGATCCTTCGGCCGAGGCGATCGGCGCGGTGAACACCATCGTCAACGATGACGGCACGCTCACCGGCTACAACACCGATGTTCTCGCCGTGCAGGCGCTGCTGCCAGTCGGCACGGGCCGCAGCGCGCTCGTCGCGGGCAGCGGGGGCATGGCGTCGGCGGTGGTGGCGGCGCTGCGGCGCTCCGGGTTCGACGACATCGTGATCGCCGCGCGCAACGAGGAGGCCGGCCCGGCGCTCGCCGAACGGTGCGGCGCCCGGTGGGTACCGGATCCCGGCGGGCACCGGGCGGATGTTCTCGTCAACGCCACGCCGATCGGCATGGCCGGGGCGGACCCGGACGCCGCCGTGGCGGATCCGGCATTCCCGCGCGCCGCGGTGTCGGCCGCGCATACCGTGGTGGACGTGGTGGCGTCGCCGCCCCGCACGCCGCTGATCGCGCTGGCCGAGGAATTCGGCGTCCGCACGGTCACGGGCGATGCGGTGATGGCGTTGCAGGCCGCGGAGCAGTTCCGGCTGTACACGGGGACTCGCCCGGACGACGATCAAGTCCGCCGGGCACGGGAGTACTCGCGTCGCACGTGAGAGGGCGCCGCCGGAGCCCGGCGTGGCCCGGGCTGCGCGCGGCCGATAGGCGGAGGTGCGGAAGATGGACGACGGCTCGCGAGACGGCGGCACCGGAACCAGCGAGAGCACCGGGAACAACGAGCCGGTCGCCCGCCGGACGCCGCCCGCCACCCCCGTCATCGCCCCGCGCTGGCTTCCCCGGGTGAACCGGCGGTTCACCAACCGGGTCCAGGGCGTGTGGGCACCGCACGTGCCGCCGTGGGCCGTCATCCTGCACGTGGGCCGCAACAGCGGGAGAGCCTACGAGACGCCGGTGCTCGCATTGCTCCGCAAGGGCACTGTCAGCGTGGCCCTCCCCTACGGCGCGCGCTCGGACTGGGTGCGCAACATCTTCGCCGCGCAGGGCTGCCGGTTGCGCCGCCGCGGCCGGATCCTCGAGCTCACCGACCCCCGTATCGTCACCGACGGTTCCGGCGGCAACGCCCTGCCCCGGCCCATGCGTGCGCTCGCCGGCCGGGTCGGCATCCTGGTGATGGACGAAGCCGCCCCGCCCAACTGAACGCCCGGCCCGCGTGCTCCATCGGGTCCGCCTGGTGTGCCCGCCCGTCGAGCGGTCTCCCCGCCCGACGGCCGATTATCATCAGGGTATGGCAGAAGGGGAAAAGCGGCGGCCCACACTGGGCGAGCTGATCCGCACCCAGCGTGAGATGGCCTCGTTGCCCATGCGTCGACTCGCGGAGATGGTGGGGATCTCCAATCCGTATCTGTCGCAGATCGAGCGGAACCTGCGCGAACCCAGCGACAAGGTGCTCGAGGCCATCGCCGAGAACCTCAAGCTGTCATCCGAGATGCTGTTCAACTCGGCGCGCCCGTCGGATCCGGAGGGGCAGCCCGAGGTGGTGGCGGCGATCCGGCGCGACCCGGACCTGACGCACGCCCAACGTGCCACGCTCGAGGAGATGTACTCGACCTTCCGTCAGGTCACCACCGAGAACCGTCGACGCGGCCGCGGCACCGGACGGGCCGCCGCCGTCCACGACGGCTCCGGATCGGCGGACACGTAAAGCGGCGCGGGGCCCGCAGTCGCTGCGGGCCCCGCGCCGTTGCGTCGGACGGGTGACGTCGGAGACGCGTCAGAGGACGCCTCAGGAGACGTCGCGTCAGGACAAGACTCCCCGGAGCACGTTGGTGGCGGCGCCGCTCACGCCCATGACCACCTTCTCCTGCGTCTCCACCAGGGCGCCGAACGGCTTGACGCCGGTGATGCCCGCGATCTTCTTCTGGAATCCGAAGCCGCGCTCGAGCGACTTCTCGTAGGTGTCGACGCCGTACAGCCCCGCCTGCTTGACGACGGACACGATCCTGCCTGCGACGTTCCCATCGGAGTCGACGGATCCGTCGATCACGGTCGCGGTCTTGTCGGTGTTCGCCATGGAATGCTCCTCAGTCCGATTCGAGTGGTGCGGTTCTACCCCGCGTGATTAACACGTTAGCAGTTTCATTGCTAACGCGCATCCCCGTTCCGCACGGCGGGCGCATCACGTCTCGACGAAGGCGCCCTGCAGCGCGGCGATCCCCGCCCGCACCGTCGGCCGGTCGTTGTCGCGGCGAGACAGCGCGAACACCTCGCGATACAGCTCCGGCTCCGTGGGCAGCACACGCACGCCGGCAGGCACAGGAAGGTGCGCCAGGCGCGGAATGAGCGCCGCCGCAAGCCCCCTCGCGACGAACTGCAGGTGCGTGGCGAACTCGGCCACGCGGTAGTCGATCCGCGGTTCGACCCCCTGGCCGCGCAGCGACTGCACCAGCCAATCGTGGAACCCCGTCCCCTCGCTCCACGCGGCCCACGGCACCCCGGAGAGGTCCGCGAGGTTCACCACCGTCTTCGACGCCAGCGGATGATCGACGGGAAGGGCGAGGTCCGCCACGTCACGGTGCAGGAAGTGGATGGAGACGTCCTGGGGTATCTCCAGCGGGAGCGTGGACCAGCTGTCCACCACCGCCAGGTCGAGCTGCCGGCGCAGCACGTGCGGGATCAGCCACTCCGCCTCCCCCTCGGCGAGCGTCACCTCCAGGTGGGGATGCTGCGTCTGCAGCGCGGCGACGGCCCGCGGGAGCACCGTGCGGCTGGCGGAGACGAACGCCCCGAGCCGCAGCGCGCCCACCACGTCGCCGTGCATGGACGCCACCTCGGATTCGGCCTGCTCCAGCAGCGACAGGATCCGGTGCCCCCGGCGGGCCAGAAGCGCCCCGGCGTCGGTGAGCCGCACCCCGCGCCCCTGCCGCTCGACCACCGCCACGCCCAGCTCCTTCTCCAGACGGCCGAGTTGCTGGGAGATGCCCGATGCCGAGACGTGCAGCGCTTCAGCGGCAGCGGCCAGCGATCCCAGGTCCGCGACGCTGCACAACGCCCGCAGTCGCTCCACGTTCAGCATGTGTCCCATGATACATTACATTTACTAATGCATATTGCTGACAACACGTCACTTGTGCTGTATTGTTCACGCCGACATTATTGATGCATGGCCTTCCGTTCCCCGTCGCGCACACTCGCCCCCGGCGCTCCGAGCACGTCGGCCGCCCTGGCCCCCGCGACGGGGACTCCCGCTTCACGCCCCGGCTTCGATCCGCGCCTCGTCGCCGCTGCCGGAGCGGCCTCGATCTCGCTCACCGCCGTGTTCACCAAGCTGGTGGACGCCTCCACTGCGACGGTGGTGTTCTACCGCTGCCTTCTGGCCGTGCTGCCCCTCGCGTTCCTCGCCTACGCCGAGATCCGCAGGAACGGCGCACCGTCGCGCCGCACCGTCGCGCTGCACGCCCTCGGCGGGGTGTTCCTGGGGCTCGACTTCGCGCTGTGGACGCAGTCGATCGCGATGATCGGCGCGGGCATCGCGACGATCCTCAACAACGTGCAGGTACTCGTGGTACCGCTGCTGGCCTGGGCGTTCTTCCGCGACAAGATCCCGATGCGGTTCGTCTTGTCCGTACCGGTGATGTTCCTCGGCATCGCGCTGGCCGGCGGGGTGCTCGGCGGCGACTCCGCCGCCGGATCCGATCCGCTGGCCGGCACTGCACTGGGGCTGCTCTCCGGCGTGGCGTTCGCCGGCTACATCATCATCATCGGCCGCACGGGGAAGTCGAGCGGCGGCGGCCCCAACTCGCAGGTGCTCGTCGCCACGGTGACCGCCGGCATCGTCGGGACCGCGTCCGGCACCGCATGGGGCGGCATCGACCTCACCCCCGGCTGGGGCGCCATCGGCTGGCTGGCAGCCCTCGCACTGGTCGGCCAGATCCTCGGGTGGGTGCTGCTGGGCGCGTCGCTGCCCAAGCTGCCGTCCCAGGTGGGCGCGTCAATACTGCTCCTGCAGCCCGCACTCGCCGTGGTGTTCGCCATGGCCATCCTGGGCGAGCGGCCCACGCACGCACAGCTGCTCGGCTGCGTCGTCGTGATCGCCGCGGTGGCGGTGGTGGCCTTCGAGCCGCGGCGAACCGCCGCCCGCGACGCCGACTCCGGGCCCACGCCCGTCGATCTCGAGCCGACGCGCTGGCGCCGGCTGCGCGGCCGCCGCGCCTCTGGCATCCGGCCCGTCGAGATCATCGAGTCGGACAGTGCCGCCCCGGTGGACAGTCGCTGATCCTCCGGCCGGTCCGCTGCCGCCGACCACCTGCTGCCTCCGACCAAGCGAAAAGTGCACGCCCGCGGGGCATGGACGCACAGAATAACCCTTGCTCGGCGGGCGCGGAACGGCCGGAACGGCGAAGCGCACCGGCCACCCGGAAATCCCCGGTGAACCGGTGCGCATCGGCAACTACGGCGCTCAGCGGCCCGTCCGCCCCGGCGGGTCAGCCCGCCCAGGTGCCCCACGGCATGGAGAAGTCGGTCAGGCCGTCGTGCCCGTTGAGCTGGCCGCCCTGCGAGTTGACGACGATCACCGGGTCACCGGGCTGCGCGTTCTCGAAGTACCACTTGGCATCCGCGGTGCTCACGTTGAGGCAGCCGTGGCTGACGTCGGTGTTACCCTGGTCACCCACCGACCACGGGGCGGCGTGCAGGAAGATGCCGCTGTTGGACATCCGCGTGGCGTATTCGACCTCCAGCCGGTAGCCCTCCGGCGAATCCACCGGCACCCCGTAGGTGGACGAGTCCATGATCATCGACCGGAAGCGCTCGCCCACGGTGTAGATGCCGTTGGGGGTCTCGTGGCCCGGCTTGCCCATCGACGTGGGCATCGTGCGCACCACCTGGCCGTCGCGCGTGACGGTGATGGTCTTCGTGGCGTCGTCGGCGGTAGCGATGAGGGCGTCGCCGATGGTGAAGTGCCGGACCGCGTCGCCCGCCTCCACGGTGACCTGCGTGTGTGCGGGCCACAGGTTCTGCGGGCGCCAGCGCGCCTGCGAGTCGCCGAACCAGTGGAACGCGCCGGTGACGCCGTTGTCGGTCGTCACGCGCATCGCCCGCTCGGCGGCGGCGCGGTCACCCACCGGCTCGGGGAAGTTGATGATGATCGGCTGCGCCACACCCACCACGGCGCCCTCTGCGGGCGTGATCTGCGGCGTGCCGAAGTTCGCGGGCTCCAGGGGCGCGGGCCCGGTCTGCCCGACGGTGGCGCCGTCCGGCCCGTGCGCGACGGGGACGCCCACCTGCTCGAGCACTCCGGCGAGGTCCTGCCCGCCGGGCAGCGGGACGTCCGGCACCTGGACGGCCGGCATCTGCGGCAGCTCGGGAGCGGCGATCTCCGGCAGCTCCACGGAGCCCGCTCCACCCAGCGGCTGCGCGGTGGCCGTGCCGCCGACCAGTGCAATGCCAGACGCCAGCCCCGCGGCCGCCACCAGTGCTGTACCCGTCCGCAGCAGACCGGCGCGCATGCGGCGCATCGCACCGCGCCGCCTGGCCACCCCGGGGACGCGGGGGTCGGGTCCGGTCGGTTGTGTCGGCATTCTCATCCACCTCGGTCGGTCCGGCCGTCAACAATTCCTGCGGGCCACCAGAGCGGCCTATCGCGTGCATTCCATCCTCCCACTACCGGGCCCGATACGCGCAGCGACCCCTTTCGCTACGACTTCTCCGGCCGCCCCGCGGCGTTTCACGCCCCCCGGTCACCGCGTTCAGCGGCCTGCGATGTGTAGCGCACGCCGGCGGAGACGCGATAGTCATCAATGCAGACGGTGAACGCCTGTCAAACAATTTGATAACGATGTGATGCGGAACACGTGTCAGTGTGGCATCGTTTGCTCGCGGCACTGGAACGACGCAGTTTTCCGAGATCCGTGAACCGGTACGACGTTGCAGGAGGAGGACGCCATGACTCGTAGTAGTGTTCTACGGCTCATCGAGCCTGGTGGAGGCTCTGCGCGCCGCGCGGATACCGCCGCGCACAGGCCCTCCGCGCTCGGCAGCACGGCCCCGGCGGCCGGCGTCGCCACCACTGTCCGCCGCCAGCACATGCGCGGCGCCAGCCTCCAATCACAACTGGTCTCGCGAGCGCTGAGCGTCACGGCGCGTCCCACCTTCTCGGTGTGGTCCTACACCAGCCGCCTGGGCTGGCCCGTGGGGATGCTCGACGCCGCCGCCACCGCCCTCCCCGCCATCGACGGCACCCAGCACCAGCCGGTCCGGCTGCAGAACTGCGACGCCGAATGGATCCAGGGGCCCGGCGCCAACGCCGAACACGTGGTCCTCTACCTGCACGGCGGCGCCTTCCTGTGTTGCGGTTTGCGCACGCACCGCCGCATGGTCTCGCGCATCTCCGCGGTCAGCCAGTCGTCCGTGCTCGCCGTCGATTACCGCCTGCTGCCGCACCACACCATCAGCGACGCGATCTCCGACGGCGTCGACGCCTACAAGTGGCTGCTGGCCAGCGGCTACAGCGCTGAGAACATCCTCGTGGCAGGCGACTCGGCCGGCGGCTACCTGGCCTTCGAGGTCCCGCTTGCCATCGCCGCGGCCGGCCTGCCCGGGCCCGCGGGCATCGTCGCGCTGTCACCGCTGACGGAGATGGACCCCACGCGCAAACTGGCCCACCGCAACTCCCGCCACTGCTCCATGTTCCCCCGGCGCGCAGTCCCCGCCCTGGCCAAGCTGTCGGATCGGATGGACGAGCAGGCGATGACCACACGCGGCCAGCTCCCCCGCGTGTGCCCCGTGGACGCGAACCTCACGGTGCTCCCGCCGACGCTCATCCAGGTGGGCTCACACGAGATGCTCTACCCGGATTCCGCGCTCATCGCCGAGCGCCTCGCAGCGGCGGGCGTGCCGTGCGAGCTGCAGGTGTGGGACCACCAGCCACACGTGTTCCAGGTGTTCGCCGACGTCATCCCCGAGGGCCACGACGCGATCGCCGAGATCGGCCGCTTCATCCGCTCCGCCTGGGGCGCGCTCCTCACCCCCGTGGACTAGCGCGGGCCCGACGACGCGGCCGCCGTCGTCGCCGCGTCGGCCTACAGTGGGCGTCGAGTCCGCCGTCCGACCCGGGAGCCGCCCCATGCCCACCGCCCACCACGCGAAGCCGGCCGTCGCGTCGTCGGAGCTCCTCGACGAACTCGCCGCCCGGCTGCCCGCGGGAGCGCTCCTGACCGACCCCGACACCACGGCCGGCTACCGCCAGGACTGGGCCAAGCAGCCCGACGCCGGCTCCCCCGCCGCCGTCGTCCGGGCCACGTGCACCGCGGACGTGCAGGCGGTCATGCGCTGGTCCGATGCGCACGGCGTGCCCGTCGTGCCGCGCGGCGCGGGCACCGGCCTGTCCGGCGGGTCCAGTGCGGTCGACGGCGGCGTGGTGCTGAGCCTGGAGAAGATGCGCGGCATCACCGTCGACCCGGCCACCCGCACCGCCGTGGTGCAGCCGGGCCTGCTCAACGCCGAGGTCAAGAAGGCCGTCGCGGAGTACGGCCTGTGGTACCCGCCGGACCCCTCGTCGTTCGAGATCTGCTCCATCGGCGGCAATATCGCCACCAACGCGGGCGGGCTGTGCTGCGTCAAGTACGGCGTGACCACCGATTACGTCCTGGGGCTGCACGTGGTTCTGGCGGACGGCACCCTGGTGCGGCTCGGCGGGCCGCGGCTCAAGGACGTGGCGGGGCTGTCGCTGACCAAGCTGTTCGTGGGTTCCGAGGGCACCCTGGGGGTGGTCACGGAGATCACGGTCCGCCTGATCCCCCGCCAGGACCCGGCCGTGACGATGGTCGCCACGTTCGCATCCCTCCGCGCGGCCGCCGACGCGGTATTGGCGATCACCCGTTCGATGCGCCCCGCGATGCTCGAGTTCATGGACAAGGTGTCCATCAATGCGTGCGAGGACCACCTGAGGATGGACCTCGACCGCGACGCCGAGGCCATGCTGATCGCCCAATCCGACGCTCCCGGTGGGCATGCCGCGGCCGAGCTCGAGCAGATGGTGGCCGCGTGCAAGGACGCCGGCGCCACCGAGGTGTTCCACACCGACGACGCCGACGAGGGTGAGGCCTTCTGCGCCGCGCGGCGCGCCGCCTTCCCCGCGGTGGCGGCCCTCGGCGAGCTGCTGTTCGAGGACGTGGGCGTGCCGATGACGCGGCTCCCCGAGCTGGTCACGGGCATCGCGGACATCGCCGCCCGCCGCGACGTGACGATCGCCGTGGTCGCCCACGCGGGTGATGGCAACACGCACCCGCTGATCGTTTCCGACGCAGACGATCCCGCCGTCGCCGCGCGCGCCGAGCAGGCCTTCGGCGAGGTGATCGAGTTGGCGCTGTCGATGGGCGGCACGATCACCGGCGAGCACGGCATCGGGCGCATGAAGAAGGCGTGGCTGCCGCAGTACCTCGGCCCCGACGAGATGGAACTCAACCGCCGCATCAAGACGGCGCTCGACCCGAAGGGGCTGCTCAACCCCGGCGCGGTGTTCTGAGCAGAACGCCTGGTGGGACCGGTCACAGCCGGACTAAGCCGCACCGCGCCGGGGAATGCCGCCGCCACGCGATATGTTATGCCGTGGTGAGAGCACGACCCCGCCGCAGCGACCGTCACGGCCGCCGGGGCGGGGCCACGCCGAGTGAAACCGACCCGCTCACGGCGGGAAGACCGATTGGAGCGGCCATGGCCACCCAGGACCTCACTGCCGACACCTTCGAGCAGACCATCACCGACAACGACATCGTCTTCGTCGACTTCTGGGCCGACTGGTGCGGCCCGTGCAAGCAGTTCGCTCCCACCTACAAGTCCGTGGCGGAGCAGAACCCGGACATCGTGTTCGGCAAGGTGGACACCGAGGCGGAGCAGCAGCTCGCCGCGGCCGCGCAGATCTCGTCGATCCCCATGCTGATGGCGTTCCGCGAGGGCCAGCTGGTGTTCGCCCAGCCGGGTGCGCTGCCCAAGCAGGCCTTCGAACAGCTCGTCCAGCAGGTCAAGGACCTCGACATGGAGCAGGTCCGGGCCCAGATGGCCCAGGAGGGCTGATCCGGCCGGGGGCGACCGGCCCACCCGACAGCACCGCCGACGGGGCGGGGCGCCCGCACGGGTGCCCCGCCCCGCCGCGTTGCAGCCCCTCTCACACCCCGTCTCCCCGGCCGCCCCTTGCCTAGCACCGCGTACTGCGGGTTATGTAGTGGGCAACGAGTGTCGGTGCTGTCTACGGATAGGGGACCACGATGGCGGACGAGAACGCGGCGCAGAAGCCTGCGCCAGGCGGCGCGGCGGATGCGGGCGCGACGGCGTCGCACGATGTGAAGCCGCGCAGCCGTGACGTCACGGACGGCCTGGAGAAGACCGCCGCGCGCGGCATGCTCCGTGCCGTCGGCATGGGCGACGAGGACTGGGGCAAATCGCAGGTGGGCGTGGGGTCGTCGTGGAACGAGATCACCCCGTGCAACCTGTCGCTGGATCGGCTGGCGCAGGCGGTCAAGGACGGGGTGCACGCGGCCGGCGGCTACCCGCTGGAGTTCGGCACCATCTCGGTGTCGGACGGCATCTCGATGGGCCACGAGGGCATGCACTTCTCTCTGGTGTCCCGTGAAGTGATCGCGGACAGCGTCGAGACCGTCATGAACGCCGAGCGGCTCGACGGCTCCGTGCTGCTGGCCGGGTGCGACAAGTCCCTGCCCGGCATGCTCATGGCGGCCGCGCGCCTGGACCTGGCGAACGTCTTCCTCTACGCCGGCTCCACCCTGCCCGGGCTGGCCAAGATGTCCGACGGCACCGAACGCGAGGTCACCATCATCGACGCGTTCGAGGCCGTCGGCGCCTGCGCGCGCGGTCTGATGAGCCGCGAAGACGTCGACACCATCGAGCGCACCTTCTGCCCCGGCGAGGGCGCTTGCGGCGGGATGTACACCGCGAACACCATGGCGTGCGTGTCCGAGGCGCTCGGCATGTCACTGCCGGGGAGCGCCGCGCCGCCCGCATCGGACCGCCGCCGCGACGGGTACGCGCGCCGCAGCGGGGAGGCCGTCGTCAGGCTCATCGCCGACGGCGTCACCGCGCGCGACATCATGACCAAGAAGGCCTTCGAGAACGCCATCGCGGTGGTGATGGCCTACGGCGGTTCCACCAACGCGGTGCTGCACCTGCTGGCCATCGCGAACGAGGCCGAGGTGGAGCTGACGCTCGACGACTTCGTGCGGGTGGGCGCGCGGGTGCCGCACCTGGCCGACGTCAAGCCGTTCGGCCGGCACGTGATGCTCGACGTCGACCGCGAGGGCGGCGTGCCCGTGCTGATGAAGGCCCTGCTCGACGCGGGGCTGCTGCACGGCGACTGCCTCACCGTCACCGGCAGGACCGTCGCCGAGAACCTGGCGGACATCAACCCGCCCGACCCCGACGGCCAGGTGCTGCGGGCCCTGGACGACCCGATCCACCCGTCCGGCGGACTGACCATCCTCAAGGGCACCCTGGCGCCCGGCGGGGCCGTGGTGAAGTCGGCCGGTTTCGACGACTCCGTGATCCGCGGGACGGCGCGCGTGTTCGACCGTGAAAGGGCCGCCTTGGACGCCCTCGAGGACGGCACCATCCAGGCGGGGGACGCGGTGGTCATCCGCTACGAGGGCCCCAAGGGCGGCCCGGGCATGCGGGAGATGCTCGCCATCACCGCGGCCATCAAGGGCGCCGGCCTGGGCAAGGACGTGCTGCTGCTGACCGACGGCCGGTTCTCCGGCGGCACCACCGGCCTCTGCGTCGGCCACGTGGCGCCCGAGGCCGTCGACGCGGGGCCCATCGCCTTCGTCCGCGACGGCGACCCGATCATCCTCGACGTCTCCGGCGGCACACTGGATCTGGGGGTGGACGAAGCCGAGCTGGAACGCCGGCGCGAAGGCTGGCAGCCACTCCCCGCGCGCTACACACGCGGGGTGCTGGCCAAGTACGCGAAGCTCGTGCACTCGGCCTCCGAGGGCGCAGTCTGCGGGTAGCGCGAGCGGGCCTGTTCGGCGCTCCCTGCTGCCCATTTTTCGCGCCGCGCGCCCGTTCTCGCGCCGCGCGCCCGATGCCGTGCCGCGCGCCTGTTGCCGCGACACGCCGGGACGATCCGCGCGCGGGAGGATTATCCGCGCGCGGGGTGATGATCGGCGCGCGGCACGCTCCCGCGCGCTACTTGCCCAGGGAGCGCAGGGTCTTCTTGGCCTCGGCCAGCTCGCGCGCGAGCTCTTCCACCCGCCGCTCCGCCTGTGCCCGAGCCGAAACGAGCACCGCGTCCACCGCCTTCGACGCCGCCGGAACCCCGAGTGCGTCGACCGACTGCACCACCGACTCCGCACGCACCGGGACCGGCTTGCCGGACCGGGCGCCGCCGCCCACCACGGTGACGGTCCACTCGTGCGGGGTGCCGGAGGCCGCGCCCTCGATGGTGACGGTCACCGACGTGGGGCCACGTCCCCGCGGCTTGCGCCGTTGCGCGGCGGTGGCACCTGGCGCGTCGGCCGCTCCCGATGCCGACTGCGCGGCGGCGGCCTTCCCGGAGCCGGACACGGTCCCGCCGGAATCCGGCTCCGGCGCAGCAGTCCTGGCCGGAGATGCGGCCTTCGCAGGCGCGGTCGGCGTCCGCTTGGCCGGGACCTTCCGCGCCGGGGCTTTCCTTGCGGCCGATGGGGCCGACGGAACCTTCTTCGCCGGGACCGCCGGCGCCTTCCTGGTCATGCGGAGTTCGTCGGCCTCGTAGGGCAGCTCGTCGTCGATCCTGCGGGGCTTGACGGTGAGGGTCGTACCGTTGATCGACTGCACCTTGGCAGAGGCTCCTGCCGGAACTTCGAGGCTGGGAACAGGGTCCCGCAGGTACACCGTCGGGTTCTTGCCGTCCGCGAGCGCCGATCGAATCGTCGCGAGATCGTCGTCGGTCAGCGAGACCGCCGCAGCGGCCGAGCGCGTTGCCATTGTGCCCATTCCTTCCGTAGCCGAGGGCCGGACTCCCGAGACATGATAAGCACCTGCGGCGGCAGCATCGTCGGCCGTGTGCGATGCACCTGGGCGGCGGCCTTCCCACGTTGCGGCGGCCAGACGCTGTCGATCCGGCCCCGGCGATAGGATCAGACCGCGGGAACCGGACGAGGGCACCGCAGGAGGGAGCGCAGTGGCAGGCCGACAAGACCCTTCGCGGCCCGGCGACGAGCCGTCCCCGCCCGACGAATCGGCCCCCATCCGCTCCCGGTCACGCGAGGCCACGCGCGCACGGGCCCGTGCCGCGGAGTCGCTGGCGCCGCCCAGCGTCGTCGACGCCACCCGCGCGGCCATCGAGACGTCCCTGCTGGGCGGCGAGCGTCGGTACGACCGCTACGAGGTCGCCGAACTCGCGGACGTGCCGGTGGAACGCTGCACCGAGTTGTGGACGGCCATGGGGTTCGCCATCCCGTCCGACCCCGACTCCGCGAACTACACGGACTCCGACGTCGCCGCGCTGCGCGTGCTCAAACGCCTCACCGACTCCGGCGTGCTCGCCCCGGACGTGATCGCCCCCATTTCACGCGCCACCGGCCAGGCCATGTCGCGGCTCGCCGAGTGGCAGGTGTCGCTGGTGACCGAGTTCGTTCTCAACGCGCTGATGGAGAACCGCCGCTCGCCCGGCAAGTGGTCCGACGACTCGGATCCGGGCGCCGCCAGCGCCGACGTCGGCGCCGAGCCGTTCGACGAGGAGACCGTCACTTCGATCGTGGTGGAGACGGCGGACGCGCTGCTGCCGATGATCGGCGAATTGCAGAACCACGTGTGGCGGCGGCATCTGGCCGCCACGGCCGAGCGCATCCTGCTGCGCACCCGCGAGGGGGACGACAGCCGCCCGTTCGCCGTCGGCTTCGCGGACATGGTCGGCTACACGCATCTGACCAGGCGGATCGACATCACGGACCTCGCCACATTGCTGGACGAGTTCGAGTCGATCTGCGCGCGGGTCATCGCCGAGCATCACGGGCGCATCATCAAGAACGTCGGCGACGAGGTCATGTTCACCGCGGACGACGCCGACACCGCCGCGCTCATCGGCATCGCCCTCCAGGACGCGATCGGCGAGGCCGAGTCGTTGCCGAAGATCCGCGTGGGAATGGCCTACGGGGACGTGCTGGTGCGCTACGGCGACGCGTACGGAGCGGTGGTGAACATCGCCGCCCGCCTCACCGGCGCGGCGCGGCCCGGCACGGTCCTGGTCGACGAGACGCTGGCGCAGCAGCTCACTCCGCCGACCGGGCTGTCCACGCGCATGATCCGGCCGGTGAAGGTGCACGGGTACTCCCGGCTGCGTGCGCGGCAATTGCGCAGGAAGACCCGGTGGATACGCGCCGACGGCGAGCGCGCCCCGCGCAACGGCCGCACCGAGGATGAGGACGCCGGGTAGTCGCCGGATAGTCTCAGCGCATGACCGAACCTGTTGCAGTGGCCGCGTCCGGCACCCTCGAGTGGTCGCCGGGACTCGACACCAGGATCACGCTGCTCTGCGCGGGGCTGATCTTCCTGTGGGCGCTGGCCCTCGGCGTGTGGAAGTACCGGCAGATGGCCGTCTCCCCCACCCACCTGGCGCACCCCTACGTCGACATCGCCCACCGTGCCGCGCTGATGTACTCGTTCGCCACGCTGCTGCTCGCGGCGTTCGCGGAGCTCAGTTCCTGGCCGACCGCAGTCAATCTCACCGCCGCGCTGGTAGTAATCGCGTTCTTCGTGGGCGCGATCGCCAGCTATACCGTCCACGGCTTCCTGCGCGATACCGACAACCAGTTCTCCCACCCCGTCCGCGGCACGCACGGGTTCATGCTCGCGCTCATCGTCGGCGAGATCGGCGGCACCGCGGTGCTGGTGGCGGGGTTCGTGGCGGGCTGGGCCTGACAGCGCCGGTTCCCGGCCGCGGCCACGTCAGTTCCCGCCGGAGTCTCCGTCTTCGTTCTTCTCGATGGGCTGATCGGTCCTGGAGTTGTCGGCGACCTCGGTGATGGTCCTGCGGGCCTCGTCGACGGCCGCGTCGTCGGGCGCCTTGAGGGTGGACTGCAGCAGCATGCCGACGCAGTGCGTGGAACTGAGCTGGATGCTCGAGTAGTACTGGACGTACCGGTACTGGACGCCGTCGACCTCCCGCGTGGACTCGCCCAGCTTGCGGTGGTCGCCCAGGCCGCTGTCCGCGTCCTCGATGGAGTCGAAGTCGACGGCGTCGCGCTGCGCCTGCAGCATCGATTCCACCTTGTCGCAGGGGGTGATCTCGGTGAACTGGGCCGTGATCGCCGCGCCCTGCTGCGATTCGGCGGCGAACTCCGCCTTGGCCGCGTCGTCGGTGGCCACTTTGCTCCCCAGCTCCTCCGGGATGCGTGAGCGGTCCAGCAGTGCGTAGGTGACTCCGCTCTGCCCCGTGGCCTCGGCCGGGTCCGACGGCACGAAGTCGTTCTGGTTGATCATGCTCCAGCCCTGCGGCACGAACATCTCGATCCGCTTGTCCGTGCCGAAACCGAGCGGGCGGTACTCGCCGTCGGGCGCGGAGCCGTCTCCGCCGGACCCGCAGCCCGCCAGCACCGCCGCTGCGAGAACACCACCTACTGCGACGACGCTCCGTTTCACTGCGATCCTTCCTGCGAGCGGCTGTGCCCCTGGCCCAGGCGACGCGGGCTCGCCGCGCCGATGATCCGAGCCGGAGCACCCAGGCTAGAACAGGGTGAACTCTTCGCTCTCGGCGGCGGGGAACAATGCGGGCTGGTGGTCCTGCGCCGGCGGTTCGTCCCGGACCGCCTCGTGGTCCTGCACGCGGTCGGCCGGTTTCGGGTCGCGTGCCCGTAGCGCGGCCGCATCCGCCACTCCATCGGGGGCGTCGGCGGCGACGTCCGGTGCAGAGTCGGCGGCGCCGAACCGGTCCGTCCCGGGCGCCTGCGTGGCGACGATCTTCCCGTCGCGTGCAGCCCGGGCCGCCTTGCCCGCCAGCGTGTCCGCCATCTCGTTGAACTCGTTGCCCACGTGCCCGCGCACCCAGCGGAACCGCACGGGGCCCGAACGCTCGGAGATGGCGGAGTCGATGGCGCGCACCAGCTCGACGTTCTTGACGGGGCTGCCGCCGGAAGTCTTCCACCCGCGCCGCTTCCAGGCCGGCAACCACTCGGTGGAGCACTTGATGGCGTACTGGGAGTCCGATTCGATCATCAGCGGCTCGTCGCCTGGATGCGCGCTGATCGCCTCGAGGACCGCGCGCAGCTCGGCGATCTGATTGGTACCCGCGGCGGCCCCGCCGGAATGCGCGCCACCGCGGTGGTCCACCCATGCCCAGCCGATGGCGCCACCCGGGTTCTTCAGGCAGGACCCATCCGTGCTGACCATGATCACGCACCAGACCATACGTTCGCATCGGGCATGTGGCCACCCCTCCACGCCGCACGCATGCGCGACATGTGTCACAGCGAGTAACGCGCGTTTCGGTTCGGGGGTGCGCCATCGCCCGTCGCCCCCGAACTTCGAGCGCAACCCCACCCGCTTTCGAACTTCGGGCGCGACGCGCGGCAGCCGACCGCGCACACGACCGAGGCGCGGCCCGGAGTACCGGGACGCGCCTCGGAATCGCATGGTCGAGGCCGGCTACTGAGTGGTGACCACCTGTGTGCCGCCGGCCATCTCGTCGTGCTTGCCCTGCTTGGTGGGGCTGCTGTTGATCGACACGGCGATGACGATGACGAACACCAGAACCGCGATTCCGATGAGGAACTGGAGGATCCAGCCGATGAACGGGATGATCCCGATGACGGTCGCGGCCGACCCCAGCACGATGTAACCGTTGCGGCGCAGCGATTCCTGCAGGGTCGGATTGCCGCCGCGTACGCCGAGCACCCGCAGGTGCAGGAGCTGTTTACCCAAGGTCTGACCCTTGTGGGTCTCGAACCAGACGTAGTACCAGACCCAGATGCCGGCGAAGATCACGGCGATGACGGACGTGACCGCCCAGTAGCCGATCGACGCGCCCAGCGTGTCGAGCGTCCCCGTGCTGACGCCGAACGCTGCGGCGACGATCGCCAGGATGATCTGCTGGGGGATGGCGATGATCAGGCCGTCGATGAAGCGCGCGCCGAACCGCGGCAGCAGCGACGCCGGCGCCCCGCCTCCGCTCATCTGATTCCCCCCGGCATCCGTGGGGTAGCTCTGGTAGCCGCCGGGGGGCGGGGGCGGCGGATAGGCGTTGCCGTACCCGGACGACGCGCCGTAGCCGGGGGCGCCGTATTCCTGGGAGCCGTAGGGCTGGGAACCGTAAGGCTGGGCGCCGTAGTCCGGCGCTCCCTGTTCCGTAGCTCCCGGCCCGGGAGAGCCGTACTCGGGCGAACCGTAGGGCGCGGCCCCGTACTGCTCGCTCCCGTACTGGCCGCCTTCGTACTGGCCGCCTCCGTACTGATCGCCTCCGGGGCCGCTCGGACCGCGCAGGTCGTCGTCCCCGTCCGGCCGCTGGTCACCGGGTCCTGTCGTCATCGGCAGCATCCTTCCAAAATGTGTCCCTCAGCACAGGGAATTGCCTAGGACACTACAGTCAGCGCGGGGCCGATGCCATGGAGGACACACCGCGACGGCGCTGCTCAGCCGCGCGGCCCGAGCCCCCGGAGCGTCCGCGAGAACACGACGCCCACCAGCAGCGCCGCCCCCAGCCCGGTCATCACCAGGCCCACGCGGTGGAACCCGGCGTCGTCGATCGCGCCGCCCATGCAGATCTCGATGATGACGGCCGCGATGTTGGCGGCGATGTACTGCAGCGTCCGGTACATCCCCAGCGCCACGCCCACCTCTTCCGTGGTGGTGACGGCGTTGACGATGTTCTGGTTGCCGATGTTGTTGAACGAGTTCGGGATGCCGAGGATCATCGCGATTCCGACGATGGCTGCGATCGTGACCGTCGAATCCGCCACCGTCGCGAGCAGCGCACCGCCGACGACGAGTCCGACGGTGCCGACGAGCAGCGCCGGCCGCGGCCCGTAGTTCGAGTAGACGCGGGTGGCCGTCACCGTGGAGGCGATGCTCACGAGCGCCAGCGGCAGCATGATCAGCCCTGCGTGGCCGGCGTCCATGCCCCGCCCGCCCTGCAGCCACTGCGGCAGCCCGAAGTACACCAGGTAGAAGGCGGTGTAGGTGACGGTGGTCCGGCCGAGCGTCATCGCCAGAGGCCGGTTGCGGAGCATCGCGCGCAGGTCGATGAACGGTTCGGGGGCGCGCAGCTCACGCCACACGAGCAGCGCTCCGGAAACCAGCATCACCGGCAGGATCACCCACCGGGGCCGCTCCGCCAGCGACAGCAGGAACACCATCGTGGTGGTGATGAAGGCGAGGAACAGCACGGTGCCCGGCAGGTCCATTCGGCGCAGTACGACGCGCGCTCCGGTGCGTTCGCGCGGCCCGTCGGGCGCGACCACACGCAGCACCCACAGGCCGGTCAGAGCCGCCATCGGCAGGTTGACCCACATGATCGCCTGCCAACCGAAGGCGGTGGTCAGCAGTCCACCCAGGGTGGGCCCCAACGCCACCATCGACTGCGAGCACACCGTGAGCACCGCGAGTGCGGTCCGCGTCTCCGCGCCCGTCTCCGCCGCCACCCGGCGCACGATCATCATGGCGGTGGGGTACTGCGTTGCGGTGCCGACGCCCAGCAGCGCCCGGGCGACGATCAGCCAGGTCAGAGACGGGGCGAGGGCGCCGAACACCGACGACGCGGCGATGATCGCGAGCCCGGCCAGGTACATCCGCCGCGGGCCGAACAACGCGCCCAGCCTGCCCGCCGCCGGCGAGACCACGGCGGTGGCGATGTACATCCCGGAGATCACCCAGGCGGTGCCGGCGAACGTGCCGAAGTCGTGGGCGATGGCGATGACGGCGACGGCGATCATCGACGAGTTGAGCGGCTGCAGCATCGAACCGGTGCCCAGCCCCATCGACAGGGGCAGGGGCACCCGCGTGCGCTCCGGCTCCGCGCCGGCGGTCGATCTGTTCCGCAACATCGCCCTCCCCGCGCGCCGGTGCTGCACAGGGTCCGCGCTCCGGCACGTGCGTGCACGGCCCTGCGCGTGCCACGATCTCAACTATGGCCCACAGTCCCCGCACAGGCGGGTCCGCCCCGCAGTCGCCGTCGCCGGATCGCCGGACGCTGATCGTCATGGGCGTATCCGGTTCGGGGAAGACGACGGTGGCCAGGCTGCTGGCGGAGCGCCTGGGCCGGCCGATGCTGGAGGGCGACGACCTGCATTCGGACCAGGCCGTAGCCAAGATGAGCGCGGGGCGGGCGCTCACCGACGCCGACCGCCGGCCCTGGCTGCGCAGGATCCGGGCGTGGATCGTCGCCTCCGCCGCCGACGGGGCGCCGGGCGTGGTGGCCTGCTCCGCACTCCGGCGTTCCTACCGGGACCTGCTGCGCGGGGCGGACGACAAGGCGGGCACAAGGGCGGACGATGAGGCCGCCGACGGACGCCCCGGTGCCGCCGCGACCGGGCCGGCACCCATCCTCTTCCTCCACCTGCATGTGGGCGGCGCGGAGCTGCGCAGGCGACTCGAGGTGCGCGTGGGCCACTACATGAAGGTGCAGATGCTCGGCTCGCAACTGGCCACGCTTGAACCGCCGTCCGTGGGCGAGCCCGCGATCACGGTCGACGCCACCGGCAGCCCCGACGCGATCGTCGACGAGCTCCTCCGGCGCCTCGCCGAGTACTGACGGCGCGTTCCCACGGAAGGTGCACCGCCCGCGGGCCGATCCGCTCAGGAGCGGCCGCTCACCACCCGGGCACCGGCGGTTTGACCCACATGATCCGTTCTTCGGGGTGGGCGCGCGCCGCCTCCACGCGATCGGGGTTGCGTTCGGCCCATGCCTGTTTTCCCTCCAGGAGTTCCACCGTCGCCTCCCACGTGGCGCGCGAGCTCGGCGGGTGCACGCCGGCGGCCCGCGCGAAGCGGCGCAGCGTCGCCTCGTCGAGCGCCGCGAGCTCCGCGGCCGCGATGCGGCGGTCCCACGCGTACCGCGCCAGCGCCACCGCCTTCTCCCGCCGCCGTCGCTCGGCGAGCTCACTGTGCGCGAAGGCGTCCGGATCATCCACGTGACCACACTATCCGCGGCCGCGCCTCGCCGTCCCGAATCACGCCGCTCACCTGGCCTTCGTCCGGACTTGTCGGTGGCGCGGCGCAGGGTGGGGCAAACTGATGTTCGCATGCTCGACCCCCATGGAAGAGGCCCCATGAACCACTGGTCCGACCAGCCCGTCTGCGCGTTCGACTTGGAGACCACGGGCCCCGACCCCACCTCGGCGCGGATCGTCACGGCCTGCGTCGCCATGCTGGACCCCGCGCGGGAGTCCCCGGCCCCGGAGTCGGTACGCACGTGGCTGCTGGATCCGGGCATCCCCATCCCGCCCGGGGCCACGGCGGTACACGGCATCAGCACCGAGGCGGCGCGGTCCGGCGGGGCGGAGTACCGCAGCGGGTACACCGAGATCCGCGACGTGCTGCGGCAGGCGTGGGACGCGGGCGCGGTGGTGGTGGCCTTCAACGCCAGCTTCGACCTCACGCTGATGGACGCCGAGGGCCGGCGCCAGGGCTTCGACCCGCTCGTGCCGGCGCTGGTGGCGGACCCGTACGTGATCGACCGCGAAATGGACCGGTACCGGCGGGGCAAGCGGACGCTCGGCGACGTGTGCCGGCATTACGGTGTGCCGCTGGACAACTCGCACGAGGCACAGGCGGATGCCGTCGCGGCCGCGCACCTTCTCTCGGCGCTGGTGGGCAAGTATCCCGATCTGCGCACCCTCGACATCGTCGCCGAGCAGACGCGCTGGCATGCGGAACGCCAGCGTAGCTTCGCCGAGTACCTCGTGCGCAATGGCCGCGACGCCTCCGACGTCAACGGGGAGTGGCCGATCCGCCGCTCCGCCTGACCCCGTCACCCGCCCTGCGGGCCTGCCGGATCGGGGTTTCCGCGCACGTACTTGTCGGTGACCGCCACGTTGTAGCGGGCGAACATTCCGGCGAGCGTGGCCAGGTCGGACTCGGTCCAGCCCCGGAGCAGTTCGGCGATCTCGCGGCGACGGCGGAGCCGCGTGGCCCGCATCCGCTCGAGCCCGCCGGGTGTGGCTTCGACGACGGACCGGCGGCGGTCCTCCGCGGACGCCCCGCGCCGGACCAGACCGTCGGCCGCCATCCCGGACACCTGCCGCCCGACGGTCGACGGATCCAGCCCCAGGGCTCCTGCCAGGGCCCCGATGGAGGACGGGCCGGACGCGTCGAGCTTCCGCAGCAGCAGGTAGCGGGCGTGGTCCAGCCCGTCGGCCGCGCCGCCCCGCCGCCGCAGCAGTTCGAAGTTGCGCACCAGCACGGCCGTCTGTTCCTCGATCCCGTCGAGGGCCGCACCCGCCGCGAAGTCGGAGTCCCTCCCGGTGTCGGAGTCCCTACCTGTGCCGTCCAAGACCCGCACCCCCTTCCGCCCTGTCGCCCCGGCGCCGCGCACGGAGCGGCGCCGGTAACATGGAGTCAATTACCGGCATAATACCGATACCTGTAAGGACCTGGTGGATGGCGCTCGACCTACGGCGATCCCTTGCGCGGCAGCGCAACGTGGTGCGGGGTTCCGACCCCGGATACGGGCGGCTGCGGCAGGCCGCCGCGGGCGCCGGGGCCATGGCCACCGCGCTGATTCCCGGCTATCTGTACGCGCTGCTCATCGGGGCCGACGCGAAGGTGCGGCTCATCTCGATGCTCCTCGCCGCGATCGTCGCGATGATGGGCGGAATGGCGCTGACTGGCAGCGCGCTGTGGCCCAAGGTCCGCACGGCGGTGTTCTTCCCCGTCGCGATCGGCGCCGGGATGACGGTCGGCGCCCTGCTCGCCGACCACACGGACGCGATGCTCGCGGTGTTCGTCCTGATCGTCTTCCTCGCCGTCTACATCCGCCGCTTCGGCCTGCCGTTCTTCTTCTACGGGTTCATGCTCTGGATCGGCTATTTCTTCGCCGCGCTCCTGCACCCGACGGTGGGGATGCTGCCGGAGCTGATCGGCGCCGCGGCGGTGGGGGCGGCGTGGGTGCTGCTGCTCACGGCGACGGTGCTGCGCACCAACCCCACGCGGGTGCTCGCGGACGTCCGGCGCACGTTCGAGGCCCGCGCGGTGGAGATGCTCTGGAGCTGCGCGTCCCTGCTCGATGCGGAGACGGAGCGCGCGCGGCGCCGCGCGGCCGACCGGATCGACGGCCGCCACGTGCGCCTGCAGGAGACCGCGCTGATGATCGAGGCCTGGTCGGCGGAGGACTCCGCGCTGCCGGCGGGCTGGACCGCGTCCGGACTGCGCCGGCGCACCCTGGAGTGGACGCTGGCCCTCGACAGCCTGGCCGGGTGCACCGGCACCGTCTCGCACGGGCCGGCGGAACTGACCACGGCGGCGGCATCCCTGGTGCGCGCCCTCGCCGCGGAGGACCGCGACGCCGTCGCCTCCGGGGCGGCCGCTCTGCGCGACGCGGCACGCAGGCCCGATGCGCCCGGTTCGACGATCGCGCCCGGCCGCCTGCGGGTCGCCGCGCTGGGGCTGGCCGGGGCGGCCGAGGATCTCCTCGACCTCGTCGAGGACGACGGCCCGCCGCCCGCAGACCCGGCCGACGACGAGGATCCGGGCGCGTTCGAGCCTGCCGTGGCCCTCGCCATGGGCAACCTGCCCGGCAGCCCGTCGGTCGCGCGCGACGTGCCGCCCCGGGTCCGCCGGTGGAACCCCCTGGGCAGGCTCAGCTTCACCAGCCGGCAGGCCGTGCAGGTGGCGGTGGCGTGCGGCCTCGCGATCTGGATCGGCCGCGAGCTCGACGCCACCCGGTACTACTGGGCGGTGATCGCCGCGTTCATCGCGTTCACCGGCACCGGTACCCGGTCGGAGACGTTCATCAAATCGGCCAACCGCGTCATCGGCACGCTCGCCGGGCTCGTCATCGGCATCTGGATGGCGCACCTGACCGCCGGGAACACCCCGCTGATGGTCACCGTGATCGTGCTGAGCATGTTCTGCGGCCTCTACCTGGTGCGGGTCGGCTACGCGTACATGATCTTCTTCGTCACGATCATGGTCAGCCAGCTCTACGGCATCTTGCACGAGTTCTCGGATCACCTGCTGATGCTGCGCCTCGAGGAGACGATCATCGGCGCGGCCTGCGGGATCGCGGTCGCCCTGGTGGTGGCGCCGCTCAGCACCCGGGACACGGTCGAACGCGCCCGGGCCGACCTGCTCACCACCCTGGCCGACCTCCTCGACGCCGCCGCGCTCGCGGGCGAGGGGAATCCGCGGGGCACCCGGGACCCGGCGGCCGGGCCGGAAGACGATGCGCCGCGCGGGACACCCGAGTTGATCATCGAACTGGGCGACCGCCTGCGCCGGCTGCAGCTGGTGGCGAAGCCGCTGACGCGTCCGCTGCTGTGGGACAACAGCCCGCGCACCACCCGGCACCGACTGACGGTCTACGGGGCGATGGTGCGCACCGCCCGCGCGGCCGTCGTCGCGCTTCCGCGCCCTCCTGCATCGGGCGCCCCCGCGACGCCGGGAGCCTCCGGCGCAGCAGAGGTGTACCGGCTGGTCGCGGAGGCGGCCCGGGTCGCGGCGGCGCATCCCGTGCCGTTGGGCGGCGGCCATGAACCCGACGGGGCGCTCACCGCCGCGATCGAACGCACGGACCGGCGCATCGAGTCGCTGGCCGCGCAGGCGCCCGGCGACGACGTCCTGCGGCCGGTGTCGTTGGCGTCGCGGTTGACCGAACTGCTCGCCGCGACCGGGCACGACGGCACCGTCCGCCATGCCGCCGGCCAGGGCGACGCCGCCCCGGCGGCCACCGCGGTGTGAGCCGCTACCCCCGAAGGTGCGCGTACCGCGGCGCGTGCTCCGGCATGATCAGCCCGCCCAGCAGCAGTCGCTGTCGCGCGGCGCCGTAGTCCCCGAGCAGACGCGCCGCCTGATCCCGTCGCGTTCCCGCGGCGACACGCGGCCGGAAGCCCACTCGTACTGAACTATTTCCGTTTCGCTTTTACACTGACCGGAGGACGACCGGTTCGATCATCGACCGCGGACGTGCGCCGATGATCGAAGCCGACACCATCGACACGGAAAGGCAAGCGAATGCGCTTCACACACCGCAACTCGACGCTTCTCCGCAAGACCGCCCTGACCATCACCTCCCTCGCGGCCGCCGGTGCACTCGCCGCCGGCTGCAGCAGTGACACCGTCGATTCGGCGAAGGACGCCGCCGGCGCGGCGAGCGACGCGGCCGATTCCGCCAAGGACGCCGCCGGCGCTGCGGGCGACAAGGCCAAGGACGCCGCCGGCCAGGACGGCGGCGGCGATGACGCGTCCGGTGGCGAGGCGACCGAGACGCAGATCCAGGGGCCGCAGGGCGAGATCACCGTGGTGGAGCCCATCGCGGACAAGTACCAGCAGGTCGGCGGGCCGGGCGGCCACCTCGGCAACCCGGTGGGCGAGCAGCAGCAGGGTCCTGCCGGCGGCTACTTCGTCGACTTCGAGGGCGCATCGATCTACTGGAGCCCACAGACCGACGCGCACTTCGTGCAGGGCAGGATCAAGGATGCCTGGCTCGCCGACGGCGGGGTCGAGGCTCTCGGCTACCCGACGAGTGATGAGCACCCGATCGAGACCGGGCTGCAAAGCGAGTTCGAGAACGCGCGGATCACGTTCATCAATGATCAGACCGAAGTGATCACGGAGAACTGATCGCACGACGCCGGGCGGTTCCGCAGGGGCACCTGCTCCGCGGAGCCGCCCGCCGCGTCCCCGGCCCCGCAGCGCCGCCCCGTCACTGAGCCGCGCACCTGATAGAGGAAACCGCCGCGGGAAACGGTGCGCGGCATGTCGAAACACCGCGCACACCGACGTCAGCCCGCCCGGCGGACCCCACTACCCCAGCAGGTGCGCGTACCGCGGCGCGTGCTCCGGCACGATCAGCCCGCCCAGCAGCAGGCGCAGCTGCGCGGCGCCGTAGTCGCCGAGTTCCCACCGGGGCGAGAAGTGCCACCGCTTGAGGGCCCACGCGTGCGCGAGCATCATCGCGTCGAAGGTCACCAGGTCCACGTCGACGTCGCCGACGGTGCCGGCCCGGATCGCGTCGGCCAGCGCGTCCCGCAGCGGGGCGGCCGTGGAGATCTCGAGCTCCTTGATGCGCGCGCGCCCCGCCGGGGTGAGCGTGCGGCTCTCCCTGTAGGTGAGCACCACCGCGTCGAGGTTTTCGTCGACGATCTCGATGTACCGGCGGAATCCCGCGGCGAAGCGCTCCACCGGGTCGTCCCCGGCGCCGGCCATGGCGGGTTCGAGCATGTCCTGGAACGCGTCGAGGATGCCGACGATCGTCCCGAGCAGCACGTCTTCCTTGCCGCCGAAGTACTTGTAGATCAGGCCCACGCTCACCTGCGCCTCGTCGGCGAGCGCCTGCATGGACATCTGATGGAACCCGGTGCGCTCCATCACCCGCACCGCGGCGTCGAGGATCTGCCGGCGCCGCGAGCTCACCCGGACCGCGCGGACCGCCTCGTCGACGGCCGCAGGGCCGATCCCCGTCGTTCGTGCCATCGTCTCCGCGCCTCCTTCCGCCGCTCACCGCATCGCCCCGCCGCCCGCTACAGCCCCAGGTCCTTGGCGACGATCGTCTTCATGATCTCGGTGGTGCCACCGTAGATGGTCTGGATGCGGGCATCGACGAACGCCCTGGACACCGGGTATTCGCGCATGTAGCCGTAGCCGCCGTGCAGCTGGAGGCAGCGGTCGGCCACCCGCACCTGCAGCTCGGTGGTCCACCATTTGAGCCGCGCCGCCCGCCCCGCGGTGAGCTCGCCGCGCACATGCGAGGCGATGCAGTCGTCGAGGTAGGTGCGCGCCAGGTCCAGCTCCGTCGCCAGCTCTGCCAGCACGAACCGCGTGTTCTGGAACCGCGAGACGGGCGCGCCGAAGGCGGTGCGCTCCTGCACGTAGCCGAGGGTCTGCTGCAGCACCCCCTCCGCGGCGGCCACCGCACCGACGGCCAGCGACAGCCGTTCCTGCGGGAGGTTGTGCACCAGCATGCCGAAGCCGTCGCCCTCGGCGCCCAGCCTGTTCGCCACCGGGACGCGCATGTTCTCGAAGGCCAGCTCGCTGGTGTCCTGCGCGTGCAGCCCGATCTTGTCCAGGTTGCGGCCGCGCACCAGGCCCGGGGTGTCCCCCTCGACCACGAGCAGCGTCAGGCCGCCGTGCCGATCCTCGCCGGTGCGCACGGCGACGACGAACAGGTCCCCGTTCTGCCCGTTGGAGATGAACGTCTTCGCCCCGTCCACCACGTACTCGTCGCCGTCGCGGACCGCGCCTGCCCGGATGCCGGCCAGGTCGCTGCCGGCGCCCGGTTCGGTCATGGCGATGCCCAGGATGGTCTCGCCGGTGACGACGCCCGGCAGCCAGCGGGCCCGCTGTTCATCGTTCGTCTGGTCGGTCAGATACGGCAGCACCACGTCGTTCTGCAGCGACAGCCCGATGGCGCAGGCCGCCGCGCCGACGCGTGCCACCTCGTCGACGACGATGGCGTTGTAGCGGTAGTCGCGCACACCCGGCCCGCCGTACTCCTCGGGGACCGGGAACCCCAGCATGCCCTGTGCACCTGCGCCCGTGAAGAACTCGCGCGGCAGCGTCGCGGCGTCCTCCCACCGCCGCTGTGCGGGCGCGACCCGGTCGCGGACGTATCCGCGCACCGCCGCACGGAAGTCGCGGTGCTCGTCGGTCTCGGCCAGCCGCGTCGGCGGCACCGACTGCGCCGCAACCGGATCGATCGTCGTGCCCATCACTCGCCTCCGTCTCCGCCGCCGGGCCGAGCGAACAGCCCGCGGGCCATGTCGTCGCGCGCCGTCGCGGTCGCCTTGTAGTGCAGCTTCTTTCCCGTTGCGGACACTGGGAGCGCCTCCACCACCCGGTAGGCCCGGGGCCTTTTGAACCGGGAGAGCATGGGGTGCTCGCGGCAGTGCGCATCCAGCGCGTCGGCCGCCTCCTGCGGCTCGCTCAGCCCGTCCGCGCCATCGCGGGGGACGACGTACGCCACCACAAGCTGGCCCCACGTGTCGTCGGGGACGCCCACCACCAGCGCGTCGGCGACCGCCGGATGCTCGCACAGCGCCGCCTCGACGCCCACCGGGTGCACGTTCTCGCCGCCGGAAAGCAGCATGTCGTCGCGGCGGCCCACGATGGTCACGTACTCGCCTTCGTCCCAGGTGGCGAGGTCGCCGATGTGCAGCCAGCCGTCGTGGAACTTCGCCGCGTCCTGCTCGGGCTCGTCCGCGTACTGCCCCGCGCTCTTGGGGGAGCGGACGATCACCTCGCCCACCTCGCGGCCGTCCCGGGCCACCGTCTCGTGCGGCAGGGCCGGCCTGTCGTCGAACAGCTTGACCACCGCGACGTCGTCGTCGATGCACGCCCTCCCCGCGGTGCCGGCCATCTCCGGCAGATCCACCGGCCGCAGGAAGGTGTTCCAGAAGCCCTCGGTGCTGCCGTACCCGTTGAAGATCCGCGGGTGCAGCACGCGCTGGTACCGCAGCGCCGCCTCGCGGTCCAGCGGCGAGCCCATGGTGACAACCCCGCGCAGCGTCGAGAGGTCGCGGGCCCTGGCCTCCTGCGCGTCCGAGAGCATCGCCAGGTTGGTGGGCGCGCCGATGAGGAAGGTCAGCCCCTGCGTTTCGACCAGGTCCAGCACCGTATCGGCGTCGAACGTGCGCAGCGGCACCACCGAGGCGCCCACGTAGAACGACGGGTTGGGGCCGGCGCAGTACAGCCCGCCGCGGTGGAACCACGGCGACATGTTCAGCGTCTTGTCCTCCGGCGCGAGCGGGAACTGCATGATCACGTCGTGCGCGCTGAAGATCTCGATGGCGCTGTTCATCGGCACTCCCTTGGGCATGCCGGTGGTGCCGGAGGTGTAGAGCCGCGTGGTCTCCTCCCAGATCGTCCGGTCCACCTGCGGCGCAGGACCTGTCGACGCGGCGACGTCGTCGAAGCGCAGCACGCGGGCGCCGTCGGGGGCCGCGATCGGCTCGCCGGGCCCCACCGCCACGATGGTCTCCGGGACGTGGCCGCTGCGGCGCAGGGCCTCCGCCGTCATCGCCGCGTTGCCGGTGTCGTAGAAGAACACGCGCGGCCGGTTGCGGGTGAGGATGTAGGCGGTCTCGCCGGAGGCCAGGCGGAAGTTCATCGGCGAGCCGACGGCCCCGGCCACCTGGGTGGCCAGGTAGAGCTGCGCGAACTCCGGGCCGTTGAACAGCTGGTAGGCCACCACATCGCCGGCGGCGACGCCCAGCTCGGCGAGGCCCGCGGCCAGCCGGTCGACCGCCCCGCCCAGCTCCCGGTACGTCCACGAGCGGCCCGACGCCGGATCGTCGATGGCGGGCCGGTCCGCGAACCGCCGGAGGTTGCGGCGGAATCCGGTGATGTAGGTGAACGCGTTCTCGAAGTACGTGCGGTACGCCAGCGCGTCGTAACCGCCGTCGGCCGCCACCGCCTGCGCCTGTTGCTGAGTTGCCATCGTGCTCGCCTCTTTCTACCCGGCCATGGTGAGGCCGCCGCTGACGCTCAGCGTCTGGCCTGTGATGTAGGTGGTCTCGGGGGAGACGAAGAACGCCGCCGCCGCGGCGACCTCCTCCGGCTGCGCGAGCCGGCGGAACGGGATCGCTTTGACCAGCGCGCCCCGCAGCTTCTCCGGCAGCGAACCGAACAGCGGGGTGTCGGTGGGCCCGGGGCACACGCAGTTGACGGTGATGCCGGAGCGGGCCATCTCGCGGGCCAGCGACTTGGTCAGCGCGATGACCCCGCCCTTGGCACCCGCGTAGATGGTCTCCCCCGCGCTGCCGACGCGCCCGGCGTCGCTGGCCAGGTTGACGACGCGGCCGCGGCCGGCCTCGGACATGGCGGGCAGGAACGCGCTGCACATGTTGACCGGGCCCAGATAGTTGATGGCCGTGACCTTCTGCGCGAACTCCGCGTCCGCCTCCAGGAACGGCGCGACGACGTCCCAGCCCGCGGCGTTGACGAGGATCGTGGGCACGCCCACCTCGTCGAGCACCCTGTCACGCAGGGCGTCGACCCTGCCTCGGTCGGCGATGTCCACGCCCATCACCGTGATCAGCTCCGGGTGGTGCTCGGCCGTCGCGGCGGCGCCGGCCTCGTCGAGGTCGGCGGCCACCACCCGCGCGCCGCCCGCGGCCAGCCGCAGGGCGATGGCGCGGCCGATGCCGGAACCCGCTCCGGTGACGACGGCGATGTCGGGGGCGGTGCTGTCCGAAACGGTGCGTTCGCTCATCGCTGGCCCTCCTCGGCATCCGCTGCTGCCGAGGGGAACCGCGGTGCGCGCTTCTCCCGCAGCGCCGTGTAGCCCTCGACGACGTCCGGCGTCATGAAGCTGAGCATCTCGTAGGCCGCGGACTGGTCGAAGATGGGTCCGGCGTCGCGCACCCAGCTGTTCAGCGCCCGCTTGGTCCACCGGATCGCCTTCTGCGAGCCGGTGCCCAGCACGTCGGCCACGCGCAGTGCCTCGTCCAGCACCTGCTCGCGCGGCAGTGCCTTGGAGACCAGGCCGATCCGCTCGGCCTCCGCGCCGGTGACCATCTCCCCGGTGAGCAGGTAGTACTTGGCCTTGGCCAGGCTGGCCAGCAGCGGCCAGACGATGGCGGCATGGTCGCCCGCCGCCACGCCAAGCTTGACGTGGCCGTCGCCGATCTTGGCGTCCTCGGCGACGATGGAGATGTCCGCCAGCAGGCCCACCACGGTGCCGGCGCCCACGGCGACGCCGTTGATGGCGGAGACCACCGGCTTGTCGCAGTTGACGATCCCGTAGACCATCTCGCTCATCTCGTCGAGCATGTGCGCGACGGCATCGTGGTCGCCCGCCAGACGCTCGACCATCGCCAGGTCGCCGCCCGCGGAGAACGCCTTGCCCGCGCCGGTGACCACGACCGCGCGCGTCTCCTTGTCCTTGGCGACGTCGTGCCACACGCGGGCCAGCTCCCCGTGCATCTCCTCATCGGTGGCGTTGTACTTCTCCGGCCGGTTGAGGGTGATGAGCAGGACGCCGTTGTCCCGCCGCTCGAAGGTGAGCTGGTTGTAGTCGGAGTAATCCATGGTGCCCCTTCCTGATCCGCCGAGTCGGGTGCGCCGTGCGGCGCATCGTCATCCGCCATGTTGAACCTGCGCTCACTTGAGGTGAATGCCCATTCACTCACTCTTAGTGAACCCCGTCACGCCGGATCCGTCAAGGGGCGCCGAGTCGACGACCGCACGCGGCGGGTACGCCGGCATCTACCCTGACGAGGTGCCCCGCCGTCCCCGCTCGCAGCGCCGCAGGCCGCCCCTGCCCGTGCGCGACGGGACGGGCCCCAGCCGGGTGCGGATGCCGCCGGAGATCGGACGGGCACCAGGGGCCGCCGCCGAGTCCGCCCCACCCGCCACGATCGCCGCATACCTGGCGGCGCGCTTCCCCGTCGACGCCGATCGGATCGCGGAGAAGATCGCCGCCGGCGAGGTGGTCGACGCCGACGGCGTGCCGGTCACCGCCCGGACGCCATTTGAGCCGGGGGCCGAGGTCTTCTACTACCGCGACCCACCGCGCGAAGACCCGGTGCCCTTCGGGCTGCGGGTCCTCCACCGCGACGAGCGGCTGCTGGTGGTGGACAAGCCGCATTTCCTGGCGTCGATGCCGCGCGGCCGGCACATCGCGGAGACGGCACTGGTGCGGCTGCGGCGCAGCACCGGGATCGACGCCGTGGCCCCGGCGCACCGGCTGGACCGGCTCACCGCCGGGGTGCTCGTGTTCACCGTGGATCCCGGCGTGCGGCGCGCCTACCAGGAGCTCTTCGCGGCCGGAGAGGTGCGCAAGACCTACGAGGCGGTGTGCGCCGCGCCCCCGTCCGTCCCACTGCCGGCGGTGCTGCGCAGCCGGATCGTCAAAGACCGCGGCGTGCACCGCGCCTATGAGACGCCGGGCGCGCCGAACGCCGAGACCGCGGTGGAGCGCGCACCCGGCGGGGAGCACGTCCGCGTGCGGGTGCGCCCCGCGACGGGGAAGACGCACCAGATCCGGGTGCACCTGGCGTCGATCGGCGCACCGATCATGTGGGACCCGCTGTACGGCACCGATCCGGACCCGGATCCCGCCGACGGCGATGACGCTGCGCGGCCGGACTTCTCACGCCCGTTGCAACTGCTGGCGCGGTCCCTGGAGTTCACCGACCCGTTCACCGGGGCCCGGCGGCGGTTCGTCAGCGAACGCGCGCTGGAGTTGTGGTAGCGCTCGCCCACTGGCGCCGACCGCGACACTGCTCTATCACATTGGTCTCACTGTTCACACTGGTCACGTGCGTGTTGCTACCATGCGGCCATGGACGCCCTGACCGATCTGCTGCAGACCTCCACCACGCTGTGGGCGGCCGGGCTGATCGGCATCGTCGTCGGGCTGATCGTGGGCGTCCTGCTGGGGCTCGTGCTCGGCAGACGTCGGCGCCGCGCCGACCGGCGCGCGGCGGGCCACGGGAAGACGCGCAGCACGAACCCGGGCGCCGACGTCACTGGCGCGACGGTGCGGTTCATCGACGCCGCCGACACCGCGCACAACGCCCTGCTGGCCGTCGACCAGAAGGAGCTGGCGGACACCGAACTCGAGGACGCTTTGCAGTCCGGGCAGCCGGCCATGCGGCGGCTGGCCGAGTCGATCATGACTCTCGCGGGCATCCACAACGAGCTGCGCGTGCGGGCGCCGAAGGCCGTACTCGACGCCGCGGAGTCCGTCTTCACCCACGTGACGTACAGCGCCATGGACGGGGTGGCCGACGGCGAGGCGTTCAGCGCCACCTACCAGGAGCGCAAGACCGCGCTGGTGGACGCGGCCCGCGCCGAGGTGCGCGCCTGACGTACGCCGCCGCATCCCGCCTCACCGCACCGGAGGAGCAGACCATGTCCGAGTACCTGGCAGACCTCGACGACGACGAGCGGATGCTGGTCGACACCGTGCGCCGGTTCATCGACCGCGACGTCAAACCCTCGGTGCGCGACGTGGAGCACGCCGACGAGTACCCCGAGCGGTGGATCGAGCAGATGAAGGAGCTGGGGATCTACGGGCTCGCGGTGCCCGAGGAGTACGGCGGCACCCCCGTCTCGATGCCGTGTTACGTGCGGGTCACCGAGGAGCTGGCCCGCGGCTGGATGAGCCTGGCCGGGGCGATGGGCGGGCACACCGTGGTGGCGAAGCTCCTCGACCTCTTCGGTACCGAGGAGCAGCGCCGCCGCTACCTGTCGCGCATGGCCACCGGCGAGCTGCGCGCGACGATGGCGCTCACCGAGCCGGGCGGCGGATCCGACCTGCAGGCCATGACCACCGTCGCGCGCGCCGAGGGCGACGAGCTGGTGGTCTCCGGCGCCAAGACCTGGATCTCCAATGCCAAGCGGTCCGGGCTCATCGCGCTGCTGTGCAAGACCGACCCGGCGGCGGTGCCGCGGCACACCGGCATCTCGGTGCTGCTCGTCGAGCACGGGCCGGGCCTCACCGTCTCGCGGGAGCTGCCCAAGCTGGGATACAAGGGCGTCGAGACGTGCGAGCTGGTGTTCGACGGGTACCGCACGCCGGCCTCGTCCGTGCTGGGCGGCGAGCCCGGCCGCGGGTTCGGGCAGATGATGAAGGGCCTCGAGACCGGGCGCCTGCAGGTGGCGGCGCGGGCGCTCGGCGTGGCATCCGCCGCGTTCGAGGACGCCCTGGCCTACGCGCAGCAGCGGGAGAGCTTCGGCGTGCCCATCCACAAGCACCAGGCAGTGGGGAATCTGCTGGCCGACATGGCGACCAAGCTCACCGCGGCGCGTCAGCTCACCCGCTTCGCCGCCGAGAAGTACGACGCCGGCGAGCGCTGCGATATGGAGGCGGGCATGGCCAAGCTGTTCGCCTCCGAATCGGCCATGGAGATCGCGCTGTCCGCCGTCCGCGTCCACGGCGGCTACGGGTACTCCACCGAGTACGACGTGGAGCGCTACTTCCGCGACGCGCCGCTGATGATCGTCGGCGAGGGCACCAACGAGATCCAGCGCAACGTGATCAGCGCGCAGCTGGTGGCGCGCGGCGGGCTGTAGCGGCGGGACGGGGCCGCCCTGGCAAAGCGCGCCTATAATCGCAGGTGGCACCCCTTGAGGTGGGGCGCATCCTGGAGGTGGCTCGATGAGCGCGCGGCACCCCGTCTCCGCCCGCCGGTTCCTCGAGTGCGTCGAGACGGCGCTCGAGCCGCCCGCCCGCGCCCTCGACAGGGTGGGCATCATCCACGTCTCCTGGGTCGGCACCGCGCGCGACGGCGGCCCCTCCGCTCCCGCGTCGCTGCAGCCGCCGGAGGCGTCCGTGATCACCCGGCACATGCGGGACGGCGACGTGCTCGGGCGGCTCGGCCGGCGCGAGTACGCGGTGCTCACCATCGCGCGGCCGGCCACGATCATCACGCGTGCGGCCGAGCTGGCATCCGCACTGCTGGGCCGCGCGGGGGTGACGGCCACCGTGGACGTCGCCATCACCACCGGCGGCTACGAGCCGGCGCGGCTGCTGATCGCCCGCGCACGGGCGGCGACCCCGCCGGACGACGACGCCGGCCCGACCACCGCGCCCATTCCCGTGGCGCGGTAGGCGAATGCGTGCCGCGGGAGAGCGACAGAGGTGCTCGCCGCATGTGTAGGGGATGAGGCAGACCGCTGACTAAATCGTCTGCACGACGCTCATGAAACTGTCGAATCGGCAGACGCACACCGCAGCCACGTCGCCGACCGTCTGAGAGATGCCGGGATTGCCGAGGTGCGCACCAGGATCGCCGGGCACGGGGTTGTCGGGGTGCTGCGCGGCGGTATGCCAGGGGGCCGGTGGTCACGTCGAGGCACTGGCAGCCGACCTTCACCCGGGGCCGTGCACTGGCAGTAGCTAACTGGCTCGCTTTGTGACGCAGCGTCCCGTTCGCCCTTATCGCCTTGGCGGCCCATCCCCGCCGTGACGGGGAACACGCTGTTTCCTGGTGGCCCTGCATGGGAAAAACCGGATCACCCCCAGGCGTCCGGGGAGAGGGCTACTACTACAGCCATCCCATCCTCCCCTGAGATCCCGCGGTAGCCAAGCGGCAATTTGACGGCAGTCATCGTCCTGACAAATAATGTTTTCCCTATCCAGGCTCAATCCATTGACTTAGTTGACTACTCGCTATACCGTGATCTCACGCCCCCAAGAGAGGCAGGTCACAGATGTATCAGCCGGGTACGACAAGTTCGACTCTTTCCGCCCCAGCGAGTTCCGCGTGGGCGAAGTCCGATCGTGACGGCAACTGGGCTCCACTCGCCCGCCACATGGCCGACTCCGCCGCGATCGCCGGGCTTCTCTGGGATGAGTTCCTCTCTCCCGCGGTGCGGCGGCTCGTCATCGACGCCATCGGCGACGAAGACCGCGCGCGCAGGGTCGCGGTGTGGATGGCGGGCGGCCACGACCTCGGCAAGTGCACCCCCGCCTTCGCGATCCAGGCCCCGGCGCTGTGCGACCGCATGATCGAGATGGACCTCGAGGTCCGCATCGGGATCGGGGACGGCGGACGCAAGGTCGTGCCGCACTCGCTCGCCGGCTTCACGCTGTGGACCGCGTGGCTCGAGGAGCGCGGCGTGAAGGCCACCCGGGCATGGACCTATGCGGCCGCATCGGGCGGCCATCACGGTGTGTACCCCGACGGCGGCGACGACACTCGGGCGATGCCCGGCACCCTCTTCACCGGCGAGTCCCAGACCTGGCGCGACACGCAATGGGAACTGGCGGACTTTGCGACCACTCTCGCGGGAATCACTGTGGACGACATCGCCACGTTCGCGAAGAAGCCGCTTCCCCAGCAGGTGCAGGTGCTGCTCACCGGATTCACGATCATGGCCGACTGGCTCGCCTCCAATGAGCGCTGGTTCCCCCTCACCGACGGGGCCCGCACCTCCGAAGAGCGCGCCGATGCTGCGGTACGCGACCTCCGCTTCCCTGCCCCCTGGTCGCCCGAACCACCGCACGAAGCAGACGAGCTGTTAAGGTCCCGATTCGGCCTCTCCGCCGGCCGTGTTCGCCCGGTCCAGGCTGCGGCTGTCGACGTCGCTCGAGCATGCGCCGGCGCCGAGCTGATGATCATCGAGGCACCCACCGGCGAGGGCAAGACATTCGCGGCACTCGCGGCTGCCGAAGTTCTCGCGGCGCGATTCGGTCTCGGCGGCCTCCAGTTCGCCCTGCCCACCTGCGCCACGTCGGATGGCATGTTCCCGACCATCGCCCGATGGCTGCCGACGACGATGCCTTCCGACACGAGGGCATCGCTCGCCCTCTCGCACGGCCGTGCCCAGTTCAACGATCAGTACCAGGGTCTGCTGGGGCGGCGTGGATTCCGCTCGACCGGTATCGGCGAGGGCACGGACCGCTGCGGCGGTGAAGTCGTCGCACACTGGTGGCTGTCGGGCCGCAAGTCGGCGGCGCTCGCCGACTTCGTCGTCTGCACCATCGACCAGATCCTGTTTTCGGCCCTGAGCTCCCGGCACGTCATGCTGCGCCACCTGGGCATGGCGGGCAAGGTTGTGGTGCTCGACGAAATCCATGCTGCCGACGCATTCATGTCCCAGTACCTGCACCGGGCGCTGGAGTGGCTCGCCGCCTACGGGGTGCCGGTGATCGCGCTTTCTGCCACCCTTCCGCCCGCTCAACGCACCGAGCTGCTGACCGCCTACAACAAGGGCCGCGGGCGCAAGGTTCCCAGCGGCGCCTACCAGGCAAGCGCCGACGCCGCCGGCTATCCGCTGATCACGGTCACCGCCCCGGCAGGAGCCGCGTCCGTCGCCGTCGAACCTTCGTCCCGTCGGGTCCAGTACCAAGTCGAGTGGCACGAGGCAAACGACTCGGATGGCGCCGACGATGCTGCCGCCCTCGCCTCCGACGTCGCCGTCGCGGCAGCCGACAGCGGGTGCATCGCGGTCGTGTGCAACACAGTCAGGCGCGCGCAGGCTGTTTTCGGCGCCCTCCAGACCGTACTCGGCGACGATGTCGTACTGCTCCATTCCCGGTTCGTCGCGCAGGAGCGCGCCCGCATTGAGAACCGGTTGCGGACCGGGCTGGGGCCAGACGCAGGCGACTCTCGCCCCAAACGCCTCGTTGTAGTCGCGACGCAGGTTGTGGAGCAGTCGCTCGACCTCGATTTCGACCTGATGTTCACTGACATCGCGCCGCTCGATCTCGTCATCCAGCGTGCAGGTCGGCTCCACCGCCACGCACGGGAGTCACGCCCCCGCGGGATGGAGCGTGCTCGGCTCGTGATCACCGGGACACGCCGCTCCGTGCAGGGAGACCCACGATTCGCGCCTGGGCTCACTTCGGTCTACCCGACGATCGCACTGCTGCGTTCCGTCGCCTGCCTCGACGCACACGGGCCGCTCATCCTCTCGCCCGCCGATGTCCCCGGGCTGGTTCGGTTCGCCTACGACGAGGGGCTCGAGCCTCCTGCCGACTGGCGGGCAGCTTGGGCGAAGGCCGAGGACCGGGATCGCGATCGCGTGGCGGACCAGGTCTCCAGGGCGAAGGTCTTCCGCATCGCCGCCCCCAAACGCGGCGGGAACATGCGCGGATGGAACAGCCTGCGCGGCGCCGAAGGCTCCGACGACGCGCTCAGCCAGGCGCAGGTGCGCGACGCCGCCGACGCGCTCGAGGTGATCGTGGTGCAGCGCATCTCCGGCGCCATCGTGGGCCCGCCGTGGGCGGGCGAGCTCGCCGGTATGCCGCTGGAATCGGCGACCGTCGTCGATGACGACCTCGCCCGCACGATCGCCCGATGGACTGTGCGCTTCCCCGCCTACATGGGCGACGGGAAGCTCGGTGACGCCGTCATCGACGCCCTCGAAGAGAACAAGATCGACTCTTGGCAGAACTCGCGATGGCTCGGCGGCGCACTCGCGCTGGTGCTGGACGAGGATCTCCGTGCCGTAGTCGCCGGCTTCGACGTGGCCTACGACGTGCGCCGTGGGCTCATCGTGAAAAAATGCAGGAGGACCAGTGACGTTTAACCTCATCGACGAACCGTGGATCGTCGTACGACGGATCGGAGGCGAGGCCGACACCGTCTCGCTGCGGACGCTGTTCGCGGAGGCGCCGCGCATTCGTCGCCTCGCCGGGGAATTGCCCACCCAGGACTTCGCGGTGCTGCGGATCGCGCTCGCCGTGTTGTACCGCGCGGTGGCATACGAGATCGACAGCGCGCCAACCACGGTAGCCGAAGAACTTTGGGAGGCCCCGGGACTTCCGCTGGATCAGGTCGACGCCTACCTCGACCAGTGGCATGACCGGTTCGAGTTGTTCGACGACCATGCGCCCTTCATGCAGGTAGCCGACCTCGCCTCACCGTCGGGTGCACAGGGCGATGTCAGACTGCTCCTGCCGGACGCGCCCCGCGGCGAGCCGCTGTTCACGATGCGATCGGCCGTCGACTCCCTGACCTTCGCCGAGGCCGCCCGCTGGTTGGCGCACTGCCAGGCCTACGACTTTTCCGGAATCAAGACGGGCGCCGTCGGCGACCCACGAGTCAAGGGTGGCAAAGGCTACCCGATGGGAATCGGATGGGCCGGTTGGCTGGGCGGAGTCGTCGTCGAAGGCGACTCTCTGCACCACACATTGCTGCTCAATCTCGTACTCGAGGACGAGCTGCGCGACGACGACCTGCCGGTGTGGGAACATAAGCCCCTCACCGCCGCGCCGCGCCCCCCGCACGCGATACGGCCGCGGGGCCCGGCCGGGCTGTTCACCTGGCCGCAGCGCCGCATCCGGCTCTTCCGAACAGACGACGCGGTCGACGCGGTGCTCGTGTGCAACGGCGACCCCGTCCCCTACACCTCCCAAATCCGCAACGAGCCGATGACTGCCTGGCGCTACTCCGAACCGCAGTCGAAGAAGTTCAAGTCGACGGTCTACATGCCGCGCGCGCATGATCCGGAGCGCTCGTTCTGGCGCGGGCTGGCAACGATTCTCAGCGGAGGGGAGCGCAGCGGCAGGGAGAACAAGACTCACGTCGCAGCCAGTGTGCCGCCCACCGTGGTCACCTGGGCCGGCGATCTCGTCGCGGCGGGAATCCTCCCCCGCGAGATGCTCATCCGTGCCTGCGCGGTGGGCATCGAATACGGCGCGCAGAGCTCCAGCTACGGCAATCTCATCGCAGACGACCTCGTCTTCCACCCCGTGATCGCTCAACCCGGTGATGTACCGCAGAAGCTCGCGGTCCTCCAGGCCGTCGAGCACGCCGACAGGGCCGTCAGTGCCTTGGCATCGCTCGGCGGCGACATCGCGATCGCATCGGGCGGCGAGCGTGGACCCGCAGCGCAACGGGCGCGCGCCAGCGGCTATCACGCACTCGATTCCGCATTCCGCGAATGGGTCTCGACGGTGCGCCCCGACTCGGACGTCGCAGCACTGGATCGCCAGTGGTCCGATCGTTGCGGCGCGCTCATCCGCGCCGAGTCCGACGTCATCATCGCCGCGGCCGGTCCGGCGGCCTGGATCGGCCGTGAGCACGACGGAAAACCTCTCACCGTCGGCCACGCCGACGCCCGTTTCCGCAGGACGCTCGCGTCGATCCTACCGTTCACCCCCACCGAGGAGCGTCCCGCATGACATCACCATCGCCCCAGTCGACGGGCAAATCGGCAGAACTCGGCACCGCTGACATCGCGCAGAAGGTGCGGCGCCTGCAAAAGCCGCGCACCGACCTTGGCCGGCACGCCTCCCGGCTGATCCACGTCCTGCAGAAGCGTGCCCTCGCCCGCGGCGGCGATTCCTGGTCCAATGCCACGCTGGCGCGCCTTCGCCGCGCGGTGCAGCATCCTGTGGGCGCCGACCCGGCCGTGTGGGAGTTCCTCTTCGAGGACCTCCCCGAGCACTGTTTCGGCAAAGGTGACGACCCGTCACCCGACGAGCGTGCCGTCCACGCCGCGGCAACTCTGTACGCCGTTCACCAGCAGTCAAAGGACCGTCCGATGCACGTCGACGGCGAGGGATTCGGCACGGCGATCCGCCGGCTGGCCAATCCGCAAGACGCGGCCGAACTGGCGATGCCGGTGCTGCGCCGCTTCAACGCGCTGGCCACCGCCGACAACCTCGACGAGCAGCTGCATCACGCACGGGGGCTGGTCCAGCTGATGCGCCGTGAGTCGATCGGTTTCGACTACGGCACCTTCGCCGAAGACCTGGCCCGGCTGCAAGACCCCGCCCACGCCGACGCGGTGCGGCTCCGGTGGGCCCGCCAGTTCCATCGGAGCATTCGGCCTGCCGCGCGCGCCGACAAGACGGAGTCCGCACCGCAGCCTGCCTGACCGAATACCACCCGACTCACCCGCATACAGGAGCCAAACATCATGAACCGCAGCCTCATCGACGTCCACATCCTGCAGACCCTGCCGCCGTCGAACGTCAACCGCGACGACACCGGCAGCCCCAAGAGCGCCGTCTATGGCGGCGTGCGGCGTGCCCGCGTGTCCAGCCAGGCGTGGAAGCGCGCGACCCGCCAGGCTTTCCACGACCATCTCGACGAGTCCGAGCTGGGCGAGCGCACCAAGTTCGTCGTCGAGAAGATCGCCATGAAAATCACCGAGCTCTCCCCCCACCTGGAGAACGCGCCGAAGCTCGCTGAGGAGGTGCTGGCTGCGACCGGCATCAAAGTTACGCCCGCCAAGAAGGCGAAGAAGTCGGAGGAACAGGAAGAGCAGGCCGCCACCGGTTACCTGCTGTTCCTCGCTCGCCGCCAGATCGAAGGGCTGGCCGCGCTGGCCGTCGAGGCGGGCGCGTCCAGCGCCAGGATCGAGAAGAAGGCGGCGAAGGCGGTACTCCAGGAGGGCAACAGCATCGACCTGGCGCTGTTCGGCCGAATGGTGGCCGATGCGCCCGATCTTAATGTCGACGCGTGCTGCCAGGTGGCACACGCGATCAGCGTGCACGGCGTACAGAACGAGTTCGACTACTTCACCGCAGTCGATGACAACGGCAGCGAGGACCACGCCGGCGCCGGGATGATCGGCACCGTCGAGTTCAATTCGTCTACCCTCTACCGGTACGCCACCATCGATGTCGATGAGCTGGCGAAGTCCCTCGGCTCGGTCGAGGCGGCAGCACGCGCCGTGGACGCGTTCCTCACCGCGTTCGTCACCTCGATGCCTACCGGCAAGCAGAACACCTTCGCCAACCGCACCCGTCCCGACTTCGTCATGGTGACGATCCGTGACGATCAGCCCGTCAACCTCGTCGGCGCGTTCGAGACGCCGATCGAGTCGAACGACGGCCGGATGCTCCGCGCCGCCCAGACACTGGTGGAGTACGCCGCGCGGCAGGACGACGCATACCGCACCGCACCGCACGCCCAGTACGCCCTCGCTGTGGGCATGGCCGATTCCGACGAGCTGAGTGAGGCACTCGCGCAGCGGGCCGAGCTGGTTGATCTTCCCTCAATGATCGAGCGCACCGTCGCCACGATCGGCGACCGGGCGGCGGTGCCGGCGTGACCACCCTGGTGATCCCGTTGCGCGGACCGATGCAAGCGTGGGGCGGGTCGAGCCGGTTTTCCCGGCGTGAAACCGGACCGGTCCCCACCAAGAGCGGCATCGTGGGGTTGCTGGGGGCAGCGCTCGGTCGTCGGCGCACCGACCCGATCGAAGACCTCGCCCAACTGCGCTTCGGCGTGCGCACCGACCAGCAGGGCTCGCTCGAGCGCGATTTCCAAACCGCCAAGCCGCACGGCGAGCCGCACTCGAAGCTCTCCTACCGCTTCTACCTCGCAGACGCCTTGTTCCTGGCCGCGGTTGAGGGCCCCGACGAGGTCATCGGCGGGCTCGCAGGCGCACTCCAGAACCCGAAGTTCCCGCTGTTCCTCGGCCGGAGGTCTTACCCGCCCGCCGGGCCGATCCGCGGCGAGGTCGTCGACACGCCGATGCCCGAGCTCCTGCGTACGCACCCGTGGCATGCCGCCGAGTGGTATCGGAGACGCCAATCCAGGCAGGTGTCACTGCCGATCGTCCGCGATCCGCTGCCGGAAGAAGACAAGCACGAGGTAGTGCGCGACCTTCCCTTCAGTTTCGATCCGCGGCACCGTGAGTACGGCTGGCGGGAGGTCCATCACGAGCGGACCGACCAGTTTGACAACCCGCTCGGCAGGCGCGCCGTCCACGATCCACTCGCACTCCTCGGGGGAGCCTGATGTACCTGACCCGCATGTTCCTCAATCCACGCCGGCGCGGAGCCATGAAGCTCCTCGGATCTCCGCAGGCAATGCACGCGGCGGTCATGGCGGGCTTCCCTCCGGGCACCGAGACCACGACGCCTCGGGGCCGCGTGCTGTGGCGGGTCGACAGGCCGGCACCCGAGCAGGTGGCGCTCTTCATCGCCAGCCCACACGAGCCGTGCCTCGTGCACCTCAAAGAGCAGGCCGGGTGGAGCACCGCGGACGCCTGGCACACCCGCGACTACCGCCCCCTGCTCGACGGGCTCTGTGCCGGCGACCAGTACAACTTCCGTCTCGTCGGCAACCCGACCCATCGCGGCAAGGATTCTCGTGGTGTCACCAAGGTTTTCGCGCACGTGACGGTGGCGCAGCAGGAGCATTGGCTGCTGCGCAAGGCAGAGCTGCACGGGTTCAGCCTGACCGCGCCCGCCGCCGAGGGGGACGGTTCGGGTTTTCCGGGGCCGATGATGGTCGCCGACCGGCAGACGCGGCGGTTCCGGCGCTCCGGATCCAGCGTCGAGGTCGGCACGGCGCGCTTCGACGGCGTTCTCGAAGTCACTGATCCCGACGCGCTGCGCATGGCGCTCTGTCACGGCATCGGCCGGGCGAAGGCCTACGGCTGCGGCCTGATGACCTTGGCCCCGGTCGGATGAGGCGGCAGTGAACACACCCGGCATGAGGCCCGCCCGGCCGCAGGAGCTGACCAGAGTCGAAGATCGACTTTCGTTCGTTTACGTGGAACGATGCACGATCGGACGCGATTCGAACGCGATCACCGCGACGGACGACCGCGGCGTAGTGCACATCCCCGCAGCGTCACTGGGCACACTGCTGCTCGGCCCCGGCACCCGTGTGACTCACCAAGCCATGGTGCTGCTTGCCGACAGCGGCAGCACCGCCGTGTGGGTGGGTGAGCACGGCATCCGCTATTACGCGCATGGCCGTGGCCTCTCGCGTACCACCCGGATGCCGGAGGCGCAGGCTGCTGCTGTGTCGAATACGCGATCGCGCCTTGCCGTGGCACGAGCGATGTATTCGATGCGGTTCCCGGGCGAAGACGTCGGCAGGCTCAGCATGCACCAGCTACGCGGCCGCGAGGATGCACGTGTACGGAGGATCTACCGGGACGAGTCCGAGCGGACCGGCGTCGAGTGGCATCGGCGCGATTACGACCCGGCGGATTTCGCTGCGTCAGACGAGATCAATCAGGCGCTGTCGGCGGCGCATACGAGCCTGTACGGCGTGGTGCACGCGGTGATCGTGGGCCTGGGCTGTTCGCCGGGGCTCGGCTTCGTCCACACCGGGCACGATCGCGCATTCGTCTACGACATCGCTGATCTGTACAAGGCCGACGTCACGATTCCGATCGCATTCTCGGTGGTCGCGGACCTGCTAGCGCGAAGGGACGACGCAGATACCGGCGCGATCGACGTTCCATCGGCCACCCGACGCGCAGTGCGTGACGCGATGAAGGGACACCGTGTGATCTCCCGTTGCGTCGCCGACCTACGGCGTCTTCTGCTGCCGGACGACGACGGTGCCGGAGCGGAGGCCGAGATCCTCGAACTGTGGGATGACAGGGTCGGCCGCGTCGCGGGCGGAGTCAACTACGAGGAAGACGTGCCTTGGTAGTTTTCATCCTCACCGCCTGCCCTGCCGGCCTCCGGGGGCATCTGACCCGGTGGCTCATGGAGGTCAGTGCCGGCGTGTTCGTAGGGCATGTCTCCAACCGCGTGCGCGAACACCTGTGGAGCCAAGTGGTCGATCTGGTCAAAGACGGGAAGGTGATCATGGTCTATCCCGAGGACAACGAGCAAGGGCTTGCCTTCCGGACACACCGGCACGAATGGACGCCGGTCGACCTTGACGGCATCACCTTGATGAGCCGCCCGATGGACACTCAAGCAACTCGAGGCCGGGTTCGCCGTGGATGGAGCACCGCATCCCGACGACGTCGCCACTCGTAGCAGATCCAAACTGCTCCTCGATTCAGTAATGACATAGAATTCGTACTGGTCAGCAAGTGTGCTCCCCGCGAACGCGGGGATGATCCCGCGGCCTCTTCGATGACCTGCGTCCGCTCCAGGTGCTCCCCGCGAACGCGGGGATGATCCGACGGACAAGATCATCGCACCGATCATCCGACGGTGCTCCCCGCGAACGCGGGGATGATCCCATCTTGAGGGCGCCGACTATCTTCTCGATACGGTGCTCCCCGCGAACGCGGGGATGATCCCCAGGCTTCAATTACGTAATCGGGAGTGGCACCGTGCTCCCCGCGAACGCGGGGATGATCCGTCGCCGAGAGCCCGTGCGCGCGCGATGTTCTTGTGCTCCCCGCGAACGCGGGGATGATCCGCACAAGATCAAACCGTCGACGCGCAACGGGTAGTGCTCCCCGCGAACGCGGGGATGATCCGTCCGTGGTGATGGGACTCTGAAACTCAAAGACGTGCTCCCCGCGAACGCGGGGATGATCCGGTAGTCACTCACTGCGCTTCACCACCCCACGGGTGCTCCCCGCGAACGCGGGGGCAGTGTCAACTCGTGGAAGCAATCGGCTCGGCCAGTAGCTTCGTGAACACCTCCCGCGGGGTGAGGAAGCCGAGTACCGCGCGTGGCCGGTCGTTGAGCTCGTCGGCGATCGTGTCCAGGTAGGGCTGGTGGTCGGTGATCTCGATGCCCTTCGGCAGGTACTCGCGGATCAGCCCGTTCGTGTTCTCGTTGGTGCCGCGCTCCCACGGCGAGTGCGGATGAGCGAAGTACACCTTCAGGTCCGTGGCCGTGGTCAGCGCGGCATGCCGGGCCATCTCGGTCCCCTGATCCCAGGTCAGGGAACCGAGGATGTGCCGGGGCATGCCGCTGACCGTATCGATGAGCACATCTGCGAGGCCGTCGGCGTTCTTACCTGCGGGAAGACCGCAGATCAGGGTGAACCTGCTGGTGCGCTCGACCAAGGTGGCGGCCGCGGACTTGCCGCCCTTCCCGATGATCAGATCGCCTTCCCACGATCCAGGAACCCTGCGGTCGGAGGCCTGCTCGGGCCGGTCGTCGATCGAGACCATGCCGACGATCTTCGCGCCGGTGCGCTCGCCGAGCGCCTTACGGGGCTTGCGGCGGGTGCGCTTGGAGCGCAACAGGATCCCGGACTTGGCGAGCTCGCCCTTGGGCAGCGCGTAGATCCACTGGTAGATGGCCTCGTGTGAGATGGTTCGGCCTCCGGCGTCAGGGGAATGCACCATGGTGTCCACGCTGTCGTCGGTAGCTTCACGGTGCAACCTGCCGGCGATCTGGCGGGGCGTGCGTGAGTGGCGCAGATCGGTGCGGACCCGCAGCTCAAGCTGCGGGTCCGCGTCGATCTTGCGGGTCTGTGGTCTGCTACGGCGCCCTCGTGCTGCGCGGTCGGCGGCCACTGGCCGGTAGCCGCCGGCCGCGCTGGCGTTGCGTTTGCGTTCGCGCCAGATCACCGTCGGGTTCCGGCCGATGTCCTCACCGATCTCCGCGTCGGACAGACCGGCCTTGATCCCGACCGCGATCTGCACTCTGTCGTCCAGCGTCAGCTGCCGCCGCCCCAACCCACCACTCCTACCGTGTCACCAGCATCATTGCTACGACGCTATGACACCGCCGGGGATGATCCGTTGATCCCCGTACTCGTGGTGAGCGCGGAAATGTGCTCCCCGCGAACGCGGGGATGATCCCCACCGTGGCCTGCATGTGTGCGCGATGGGCATGTGCTCCCCGCGAACGCGGGGATGATCCGCCGAGGTCCCAGAGGAGCTGCGACCATTCCGGGTGCTCCCCGCGAACGCGGGGATGATCCGGTCCGCGTGTTGTCCGTTCGGCGCGCAGGAAAGTGCTCCCCGCGAACGCGGGGATGATCCGTACGTGCCCGCCTTCGTGATGCCCGAATCAGAGTGCTCCCCTCGAACGCGGGGATGATCCTCGCGGCCACATCATCCGCGTGCTTCAAGTCCAGTGCTCCCCGCGAACGCGGGGATTATCCTTGTAATTAGTTATCGTTAATTGGAATTGCAAAGTGCTCCCCTCGAACGCGGGGATGATCCGCGGCGGCATCCGGCCGGTAAGCTTCGTGACCCGTGCTCCCCGCGAACGCGGGGATGATCCGTTGATCCCCGTACTGGAGGTGAGCGCGGCAATGTGCTCCCCGCGAACGCGGGGATGATCCGAAACCCGCTGGTCGGCGAACTACACGCGTGTGGTGCTCCCCGCGAACGCGGGGATGATCCCTCCACACCAGACGGAGTCCTGTAGTCGTCCAAGTGCTCCCCGCGAACGCGGGGATGATCCTTACTGGGTCGTCGCGGGTGACACCTGGTTGACGTGCTCCCCGCGAACGCGGGGATGATCCTGTAGTCAATTGCTGACTTGCGTCCACGCTTGCGTGCTCCCCGCGAACGCGGGGATGATCCTCGTATGAGTCCGCATTAGCACAATTGTCGTGGGTGCTCCCCGCGAACGCGGGGATGATCCTTACGTAATCGGGCGTAGCACCACGGCCAAGCGGTGCCCCCGCGAACGCGGGGATGATCCCAGTCCGACACTCTTCGAGTCCGAGCCGATCCGGTGCTCCCCGCGAACGCGGGGATGATCCGCTGCGGCACCGGTTCGCGACGCGCGCGTACGCGTGCTCCCCGCGAACGCGGGGATGATCCGGTGAACGCCTGGTCCCTGCCGGGTGTGCTGGGGTGCTCCCCGCGAACGCGGGGATGATCCCCCTGCCGGATCCCAGACGATGTTCGGTGCCGAGTGCTCCCCGCGAACGCGGGGATGATCCCAAGTCCCCGGATCCGTTCGTGCAGGGCAAGGCGTGCTTTCCGCGAACGCGGGAATGATCCTGGTCGCAGCTGCTCTGGGACTTGGGCTTCCGGGTACTCCTCGCGAACCCGGGGATGATCTCATGGGCGACGCCTGCCCCGCACCCCGCAAATCGGGACGTCATCCAAATTCGCGGGGCTACCGAGGGCTTCAGTTCGCCCTCAGCCCCCCACGTCCGCATTGCAGATGGCCACTGCGAAGACGCCCTGCGCGGTGTTCTGGGCGAGCACGTCGCCGTCGTCGCCGAGGATCCGGCAGGTGACGCTCCCGCCGTCGGCACCGGACATCACGGACAGGAACGCGCCGTACAGGTTCGACGCGTCCGCGTCCTTCGACCACGGGGTCTGCACGTCGTTGCTCAGCGACGTGCCCGAGTTCGATCCGACGTCGTAGCTGACGGTCGCCTGGCCGCCTGATGAATCGGCCTGGTAGGTGACCGGCGTAGTCCCGGTTGCGTTGTCCACGGCCGCGTCGATCACCAGGAACAGCAGCACTGACGTCACGATGCCCGCGAGGATCGCCAGTCCGGACAGCACGAGCCCCGCGATCGATACGCCCTTGTTGTCCGCGTCTCCGCTGCGCACCTTCGACAACGCGACGATGCCGAGTACGACGCCGATGACGCCGAGCACGATCCCGCCCAGCCCGATGAACGGGATGATGCCGAACAGCAGCGCGATGATGCCGACGACCAGCGCCGCGATGCCGATGCCGTTGCGCGGCGGCCGTGTCGGCGGCTGGCCCGGGTAGCCGTACGGCCCGTACCCCGGAGGCGCGGGCGGAACGGATCCGGGCGGTGGCGGGTATCCCGGCTGCCCCGGCGGCGGATACCCCTGCGCCCCGCGCGGCGGATAGGCCTGCTGCCCGTGCCCCGCATAGGCCGGCCCCACGGGCGGCGGATAGCCCTGCCCGGCGCCCGGCGGCGGATAGCCGCCCTGCCCCGGCGGCGGGTACCCCTGCCCGGCGCCCGGCGGCGGTGGCGGCGGATAACCTCCCGGCGCCGCCTGCCCGCCCTGCCCCGGACGCTCCTGCGACCTGTCGGCCGAGGAGTCGTCACCGCGTGGGCGATCGGACTGCCCGTCCTGCGGATCCTGCGGATCACTCATCGCCGGCACCTTCCCTCCACGTTTCCGACGGCCGAAGCCTCGAACGTCCCCGTCGGCTCTTCATCCTAAGGATCGGGAACGCGTCGCCGCGTGCAACCACGGTTACCGAATCGTTACGGCAGCGCCGCTTTTCGCGAATGCACCGGACACGCGAAACTACGACCTGTATTCACGCTTCGTCCCGACGCCGCCCGATGAGCACCGGGCATGTGGCATTACGCAGCACGCGGGCCGCCGTGGCCCCCAACTGCAGCCCCGGCACCCCGCCGCGTCCGCGCGCTCCCAGGATCAGCAGCTGCGCGATTTCGCCCCACTGGATGAGCACCTCCTGCGGGCTGTCCTGCACCACCACCCGCTGCACCTCGACGTCCGGATAGTCGGCGCCGAATCCGGCCAGCCTCTCGCCCAGCACGGCCTGCGCGATGCTCGTCTCGTCGTACCAGCTGGTCACGTCGGCGGCAGAGAAGATCGACAGCGGCACGTCGCTCCACGAGTGCACCGCCACCAGCGGCACCTGCCGCAGCGATGCCTCGATGAACGCCGCCTCGACGGCGGTGGCGCCGTTCTCCGAGCCGTCGACCCCCACGACCACCGGCCGCGAGTCGCGGTACACATCACCGTCCATGGCGCGCACCACGACGACCTGGCACGTCGCCAGCCGCACCAGAAGTGAACTCAGGGAGCCCAGCAGCCCGCGGGCCACACTGCCCCGGCCGCTCTCCCCGACGACGATGGTGCCGGCCTTCTGCGCATACTCCAGCATGGTCTTGCCCACCGGGCCGGACGTCACCTCCGTGTCCACCTCGAGGCCGGCGGCGGATTCGTGCGCCTGCGCGACGGCGGAGTCGGCGATCTCCTGTGCGGGCCGGTCGAGCGAATCGACCACCCTGCTGAGCAGCCGCCCGGTGAACCCCACACCGATCGGGGTGGGGATGACGACCACGATGTGCAACGGAACCCTGTGCAGCCGCGCGAAATCCGCCGCCCACCGCACCGCGCTCTCGGCATGATCCGAACCGTCCGTCCCGACGATCACGGGCCCGAAGGTCCTCATCAACAACTCCTCTCGCGCGCGGGGTGCAGCGTTGCGTCTCTACTGCCACCGAGACTAGGGCCCATCGTCCCAGTGCACCGGCATTCGGGCGGACCTGCGTCCCGCGCCTGCGCGACAGCCGCGCCCCCGGCGCCAGGACGGCCGCTAACCGTAGACGCGCGCGTCGTCCTCGTGCGCCAGCGCGAAGTCCGCGAGTGCCCCGCCCTCGGGTCCGGGGCCCGAGTCCGCCGCCAGCCGCTTCTCTAGCTTCTCCACCCACCGCGCCGGCAGCAGCTCCGCGGCCGTCAGTACCCGCTCGATCCCCGCCACGTCGCGCTTGTCCACGTTCATCACGCGGTTCACCTCGAAGGCCGTCACCCCGTGCCGCGCCCGCTCCACCACCTGGACGGCGTCCCCCGCGCGCACCTCGCCCGGCTCCAGCACCGCCAGGTAGAAGCCGGTGCGCCCCGTGGCCTGCACGCGCACGGGCATCTCCGTGATCCCGTGCGCCAGGCCCAGTTTGTAGCAGGGGCGGCGCGGCGCGGTCACCCGTACCAGCGCGGTGCCGATGCGGTAGACGTCCCCCGGCATCACTGTGCGCTCGTTCCAGGCGACCCCGTCCGTGCCCTCGACGCGGAGGTTCTCCCCCAGCCCCCGGTCGCTGATATCCCGGCCCAGCTCGCGTTCCCACTCGGGGTAATGCTCGGCCGGATACACCAGCACCGCCTTCTCTGTGCCGCCGTGGTTCTTCCCGTCCGCCTGGGCGTCGCCGCCGAATCCGATCTCCCCCAGCGGCACAGCGCCGTCGCGCGGGCGTTTCCCCAACGCCGACGGGACGGTGCCGCTGCGTCCCACCGTGGCCCGATCCAGCTCGCCGACATTGCCGGTGCGCACCTGCAGCACCCGCGCCACGGCGTCATCACCCGAACCCGCAACCGCCCCGCCCATACCGGCCTTCCTGTTCCGGGACCGCCCACGCCGGTGCGCCGCGCGTGGCCGGTCGCCTCCTCGCCACGTCACGCAGTTTATCGCCGCCCGGTACCGGGCCTCACGAGCCCGCATGGCCGACGGGCGGCGTCGTGGCGGCATCGCCACCCGCCGCGGTGCGCGCCGCGAGCTCCCGCGCACGCCGGTCCAGAGCGTCCCACCTTTCCGGCGGCGCGATGGCCCGCACCTCGGCGAGCATCGCCGCGATGCGGGCGTGCACGCTGCGGATCGAGCGCATCCCGTCGAACAGCTCGTCCACGGCGTAGCCGACGAACTGATCCCACGTGGGTGTCTCGAAGACCAGCCGGAGCTCGCCGTCCGCGTCGCAGAGCTCGCCGATGCGCAGCTCCCGCGTGGCCAGCGCGCGCAGCAGCGCCTCGATCTCGTCGATCGCCTGGATCGCCGTGTACGGGTCGTTGACCGCCGACGAGAGTGCGCGCAACGCGATGTCGTTGAGCAGTCGGAATCCGAAGGTGGGGTCCTGATCGAAGTTGCGTTCCAGGCCAACCTCGAAGTACAAGAGCAGCTCGTCGGCGATCCGCACGCATGAGTCGCCATGCACTTGGAGCACGACGTCGCCCTCTCTCAGCAATTTCCCCGGCCCCGCCACCATGCGGGCCCGGCAACCGTTCTCGCCGAGCCTGCGGACCAGAGCCGGAAAATCCACCTGCCGCAGCCGGGCGGTCCTGTTGGGCCACCGCACCGTGCAGCAGGGCTTGTCCTCGAATCCCGACGCCGACGGCACGGAGACGCTCCCCGCCTCGGGGTACAGCGCGTCGATCACGTCGCGCGCCCGAGCACCCACCGCCTCCAGGATCGGCGCCAGCTGCACCGCCCTGATCGCGGCGACCTGCACGACACGGAGCAGCAGCAGGGAGACGATAAGCAGCACGATGACCACTGCGGGAACGGCGACCGAGACCGTCGGCTTCTGGTAGACCATCGCTCCCGCGACCACCACGTTGACCAGCACGCCCAGCATCAGCGCGTACAGGTGCGTGATCAGCGGGTTGTCCCGGAACAGGTTCAGGCGCGGCGACTGCGCCGTCACCGCGAACTGGACCACCAGGAACAGCAGCGAGATGACGATGCCGATGAGGGTGAGCAGGCCGCCCGCCACGGCCGCCAACAACTGGACGACGGGGTCGACCTGCACCATCGGCCCGGTGCGGATGCTCCCGGCCGCGACCCCGATACCGGCGCCCGCGGCCACGTAGACCACGGTCACCACGCTCGCGCGGACGCGTCGGCGCCGCTGGATCATCCGCAGGACCGGGCGCTTGCCCTTCGGCACCCGCCCCAAGTCGAGGACTGCGCGCTGCACTCTCACACGAGCCCCGATCCGTGCACCGGTCACCGTTCCGTCAATCCAGCAGGTTCGCTTTCAACTCAGCAGGTGCGCAGTCAACCCAGCAGCTTGGCCTTCGCCGTGGCGAACTCCTCGTCGGTGAGCGCGCCGGCCTCGCGCAGGCGCTGCAGTTGCTGCAGCTGGCCGACCAGGTCGTCGCCTGGTTCCGGCACCGCCCGCGCGGCCTGCTGCGGCGGATACTGGGCTTGCTGCTGGTGCTGGGCCTGCTGGTACTGCTGTTGCTCGTACGCCTGTTCCTGCTGCTGCGTGTAGGCCTGCTGCTCGGCCGACCGCTGCGCGGACCTCCTGTTGACGGCATTCGACGTCGCCTGCGCCGTCCCCGCCACCACTGCGGTGCGAGCGACAGTGCCCAGCAGCCCCGGTCGCCCCACCCTTCCGCCGCGGAACCCGCCGCGCCGGACACCTCCACCTCTGAAGACCATGATCGATACTCCTTCACTCCGCCGCGCGCACCGCGCGCGCCAGCACGTCACGCGGGACCTGGATGTGCAGGGCGACTTCGCCGCCCTGTTCGCGGACCTGACCGGCCAACCGGCGCGCCCAGGTCTCCTCGTACACGATGAGCGCCGCAGAGGTGCCCGGCTGCAGGGATTCCTGCACGACCTCGAGGTCCTCGTCGCTGATCAGCGCCCGCGCCTCCAACGACAGACCGCCGAGTCCCGCGTCGTCCAGGTTCTCGTCGACGTCGATCTGGGTCAGCACCCCGTGCTCGTCCCGCGCGAGGTAGACGAGGTCCAGCAGGGTCACGTATCCGCGATCGACGATCGCCTGGATCTCCGCCACCGTCGCCGGGTCGATGCGTGTACCGGGAAACGTGAGGACGACGAGTTCCACCGGACCGAGGTCCGGCATGGAATCCGTCACCGGCATCGCTTCCGTCATGGGATCCTCCTTTCCGCTGCACAACCGGTCACTTTCGTCCTCCTCGATTATCGGCGCGCCCACCATGCGCGGCGACGGGTTCGCGCGCTTTCACGCCGATTCACCCGGATCGGGTGAGCGCCCCTCGCCCACGGCCGGCGCCGTGCCGGCGATCCCGGGTTCCTCGCCGAACGCCCGGTACTGCTCCTCCTTCGACGGCCCGCCGGAGATCATCCCCGACAACCAGCGCGTCGACGGATCGATGTCCAGCAGCAACGCCTTGACGAACAGCGTCAGCGGGATGGCGAGCAGCGCGCCCAACGGGCCCAGCACCCATGACCAGAACACGAGAGACACGAACGTCAACGTCACGGACAGGCCCACGGCGTCGCCGACGAACTTCGGCTGGATCACCGACTGCAGGATCAGGTTGATGACGCTGTACACGACGATGACCAGCAGCATCATCTCCGGCCCGCTCTCGAGCAGCGCCAGCACTGCGGGCGGGACCAGCCCGATGACGAATCCGATGTTGGGAATGTAGTTGGTGATGAACGACAGCAACGCCCACAGGATCGGCAGCGGAACGCCCATGGCCCACAACGCGAAACCGTCCAGCACCGCGACGATGAGCCCGAACACCGTCGAGACCAGAAGGTAGCTGCGCACCCCGGCCGCGAAGGACGCCAACCCCTCGATGACGTGCGGGCGCACGCGTGCGGCGTCCCTCATGCGGTCGGGGAAGCCGGCGGCGTCGACGGCCATGAACAGCATCAGCGCCAGGATGAACACCAGGTGCGAGCCCGCTCCCAGGAGCCCGCGCACCAGGTCGACCACCAGGTGCATAAGCCGTTCCGGGTCGATGGAGGCCACCAGGCCCTGCACCTGCCCCGCGTCGATGCCCCAGCCGACGAGCAGATCACGCACCCCGGACAACAGGTCCTGCGCCTTGTCCGCGTAGTCGGGCAGGATCGTCACCAGCTGCTCGATCGAGACCGCCAACGCGAGCACGAGTCCCAGCAGAATGGCGTAGGCGACGACGATCGCGGCCAGCATCGCCAGCCAGCCCGGGGCCCGCCTGGCGCGCAGCCACACCTGCACCGGGCCCACTGCGATGGTGATCATGAGAGCCAGCGCGGTGGGGGCGAGAACGCTCGCGAACGCCTTCATCCCCGCGACGGCGACGACGGCCGCGGCCACGCTGAGCAGGACGATCAGCCCCCGCGGCAACGGCCAGCGGGGAGAGCCCGCGTCCCCGTCGACCACGCCCCCGGAGTTCGCATCCCCCGCGCCCGCGTCCCCGGCACTCACAGTCATACTGTTCACGGTGGCCCACCGGGGCCTGCCGCGGATCATCCGCCGCGGATGAGAACCCGCGGCAGGCGCGTGCGCGGACGCATCGGCGGGAACACCAGGCTGAGCGCCGCCGCCAGCGTGAAGTAGCTACGCAGCACCCGGAAACACAGGTATGCCGGGACGTACCGGAGCGCCCGGGGCGACCAGAGCAGGCAGACGAACACGGTCATGATCAGCGGCATGCCCAGCACCGTGGCCACCACCGGCTGCCACTGCAGCTCCGTGAACGTAGCCCGGAACCCGGCGAACGCGATGACCGCGAACAGCAGCAGCGGCGCCAGCATCGCGCGGCGCGCCGCGTTGACCAGCTGGAACGGCAGCACGAACGCCCCGGTCATCGACCTGCGGTCCAGCAGCGAGCCCCGGTTGTGCGCGGCGATGTGGTAGATGCTGCGGAACCAGCGGGTGCGCTGCTCGCGCAGGTGCGCGTAGGTCCGCGGGGTCTCGCTGTAGTACACGGCCTTCGGGTCGGCCACGGTGTAGAACCCGGCGGAGCCGAGCCGGATGCAGATGTCGGTGTCCTCCCCGTTCATGCCCTGGACCATCCCCCCCACCGCCACGACGGCGCTGCGCCGGTAGATCGCGAACATGCCGGGAACACCGAGCACCCCGCGGTAACCGTCCAGCGAAACCTGAAAGAACCCGTGCCGCAGGTACACCTCCACCAGGCGCACCTTGTCGATCCACGTCTTCTCCTCCGCGGGCAACGGCATCCCGCCCACCGACCCCACGCGCGGATCCGCGAAGTGCGACATAGCGGTGCGGATGCATCCCGGACCGATCACCGTGTCCGCGTCGATGCGGACGACGAACTCCTCGGAGATCCTGGCGATCCCCAGGTTCAGCGCCACCGCCTTGCCGGGCGTCGGGCACTTCAGCACCTCGCCGGTGATCGTTGCGCAGGCCGCGATGGCGCGCTCGGCGGCGCCGGTGGTCCCGTCCGTCGAGGCGTTGTCGACGACGTAGAGGCGGACGGTTCCCCTGTAGCTCTCCGCGGCCCGGTCCACGGCGGCGATCGTGTCGGCGATGTCGTGCGCCTCGTTGTGCGCGGGCACGAGCACGGCGACGGGCGGCGCGAAGCGGGCCCGGCGTGACCGCCTCACCGCGCGCCACCCGAACAGTGCCGTCGACGCTGCGAACACCTGCTGGACCAGGAAGACGCCCGGGCCGATGCCGCCGAGCAGGGCCCACTGCCGCAGGTCGACGACGGCGCGGAAGAACACCTCGACGGCGACGACCGCGGCGATGACGGCCACGACGAGGCAGAGCACGAGGCACACGTACGCGCCTGCCGGCGTGTACGGCGAGGTGGCGCTCGTGTCCCTGGACGGCAGCCGCGCCTGCCGCAGGATGGTGTGCGGCAGGATCGCCAGGGCGACCAGTGCCGACGCCAACTGCTGGGCGAACGGTGGCAGGCTCACGAGCTGCACGCTGTGCAACAGCCAGGCGAGCACGTCGAATCCGATGCTGACCGCCGCGAACTTGCCGATCAGCGACGCGCCGATCCACAGGCGCCGCCACCCGTTGGTGTAGGCGTACGCGGCGTAGGTCACGAAGAACACGACGACGAACAGCCGGGTCGGCACGGCCACGTCGCCCCGGTCCTCGCCGAGGAGGATGAGGTCGTGCTTGTCGGTGACGCCGGTGTGCACCAGGTAGGTCATCACCAGCATCGCCACGATGCACAGCCCCGCGAAGGTGACGAGGAACCCGTTGGCGGCGCTCGGCGGGCGGTTGACCGAGATGCCCGCGGGAGCGCTGTCGACCGAGCGGAAGTGGTCGCTGATCGCGGTCGGCGCGGCCCCGCCCGGCCCGGCGGTCATCGCGGCGGCGCCGCTCGCGGGGCGCCGCCGTCGACCACCGCACCGGCCGCATCCAAGGTGAACCCGCCCCCGGCGGTGACGACGGCCGTGCATTCATCGCCGAACCCGGGGGCCGTGTACGCACCCGTCTCCCCGAAAGGCTCGATCCCCAGCCCCCGGGCGCCGGACGCACCGGTGGCGCACTGCACCATCACGCCGCCGGCGGGCGCCGTCAGGTCCAGCATGGGGCCGTCACCCGCGGTGAGCCGCCCGTCGGAGACACGCGCAGGCGTGTCGATCCCGGGCGCGGAGCCGACGAGGATGAACGGTTCCCGGGCCGCGGGCGGGGCGCCCCAGAAGAAAGGCGGCGTGTAGTCCGCGGGCACGAACCGGGCGAGGATCGGCACGACGGACGTCAGCATCGCGTTCATCTCACCCGGGATCGGATTCGTGGCGGACGGAACCACCGCTGCATGCGGATCGTTCACGTAGACGGTGAAACCGGGCGCGAGGGCGCCTGGCACCCCGGTGAGTCCCGTGCCGGGATCCGCGCCGAGCGTGAGCGCAGACGGTCCGAGCAGCTGGAACGGGTACGAGGTGACCCGTACGTCGCATCCGCCCAGATCCCTGTCGCGCTGCACCGTCAGCACCACCTCGTTGTCCAGCCGCTGGCCCCCTGGCGGCAGCGGGATGTCGATCGGACCCCCGTCCCGCTGCAATCGCCGGCTGTCGACGAGGTTCCCGTTGACCAGGGTGTCGAGCACCCACACGACGTCGTCAGGCGTGGCGGGCACGCTGAAATCCACGTGCACACCGTCCGGCAGCCGCCCGCCGGGCAGGTCGGCCGTCGAGTAGCGCACCCGCCAGCTGTGCTCCTCGCGCACCTGCACCACCGCGTCGTCGGCGCCCAGCCCGTACAGCCCCACCGCGTCGCCCGACGGTCCCGTGGTCGCTACCGCCCGCGGATCGGTATGCGGCGCGTCGCCGGACACCACAGCCGGGCTCGTAAGGTACTGCGCGAGAACATCGCCCCGCGGCTGGACGACCGCGAGCAGCGGCGTGCCGTCGACGGTGCCGACCGTCAGCCCCGCGCCCGCGTCGCGTTCTTCAGCGTCTCCCACGTCTCCCGCGTCCAGCCCGTACTCGGCGGACAGGGCGCCGGGCGGGCCGATCAGTACGGAGTCCTCGCGATCCGAGTCCGGCACGGCGTCGGCGTACGCGACGTCGTGGCCGGCCTGGGTCAGTGCAAGTCCCACCTGCGCCGCCGTCGTCCTCCACTCGTCGGAACCGTCCGCCGTCACCAGCGTCATATCGTGGTCCCACGCGGAGACCGCGTCCCGCACCGTGTGCACCGGCTCGTCCAGCGCGGCCTCGACGAGCGTGCCGCCGTCGAGGTGCACCCGCATCCCGGCCGAGTGGTCGGGCATGCACACGCCCTCGTGCAGGGCGCCCTGCACGCTCACACGTACCCGCACCGTCCCGTCGGCGGCAAGCGATTCCGGCACCGGCACCACCTCGTCCAGGTCGTGCTCTCCGGAGGGCAGCTGCGCCTTGTACACCTGGCTGCCGTCGACAGCGACAGTGAGGAACACGGTGCTGGCATCGGCGATCTGCGTCGTCCCCGACATCCGGATCTGCGTCTTCTCCCGCCCGGAGTCGACGGGCAGGGAGACGGCGAACGTCGACGACGATGCGTCGTCGGTCAGCCGCACGCCATCCTCGTATCCCAGGCCGCCGAGCGTCTTGCTGAAATGCCTGTCGGGCGGGACGTTCAGCGCAGTCGGATCGGCCGGCTCGGTGAACCAGACCGGCCGTGCGATGAGGAACCCCGCGAGCACGACGCACGCGATGCCGAGCACCCACCACGCCGAGCGCGGCGCCCGGCGCCCCCGCTCGCCCGGGAAATACTCTTCGTCCGACGGCTTCCCGTTGTCCGAAACCTCGCCGGGCTCACCGGAGCCTTCCGGGTGATCGCCACCCGGCCGTTCGCCACCGTCCTCAGCCATGCGCCGCCACCGCACTCACCGAGCGTCGCCGACGATTCCAGTACGACGTGCAGGGGATCCGGGCGGGGTCGACCCGGTCGATGTGCTTGTGCGCCACCTCCACCGCGTCCTTCAGCAGAGCCGTGGAGAGGAGCGTCGGTTCGAGCCCCAGCCCCAGCAGCTGGTCGTTGCGCACCTGCAGCTCGTTCTGGTCCGCCTCCGCACGGGGGTTGTCCACCAGGTCGATCCCGGCGCCGGTCTCCGCCTGGATCATCCGCGCCAGGTCGATGACCCGGTGCACCTCCGTCATCTGGTTCATCACCCGCACGCGGCCGGACACGCGGCCGCCCGACTCCACCGCCAGACGCACGCAGCGGACGGAGTCCCGGATGCTGATGAACGCGCGGGTCTGACCGCCCGTCCCGTGCACGGTCAGCGGGTGGCCGACGGCCGCCTCCACCACGAACCGGTTGAGCACCGTGCCGTAGTCGCCGTCGTAGTCGAATCTGTTGACCAGGCGCGGGTCCCGCGCAGTCTCCTCGGTCTGCGTGCCCCACACGATCCCCTGGTGCAGATCGGTGACGCGGACCCCGTCGTTCTGCGCGTAGAACTGGAAGAGCAGCTGGTCGAGGGACTTCGTCAAGTGGTAGACGCTGCCGGGACGGGTTGGGTACAGCACCTCGGCGCTGTGCACGTCACCGTGCCGGTCGGGGTAGTTGACCGTGAGGTACCCCTCCGGCAGGTCCAGCGGTATCGAGTCGTACCCGTAGACGCCCATGGTGCCCAAGTGCACCAGGTGCGTGTCCCGCCCGACCTCCGTCATCGCTGCCAGCAGGTTGTGGGTGGCGTTGATGTTGTTGTCCACGGTGTAGCGCTTATGCCGCGGCGACTTCATCGAGAACGGCGCGGACCGTTGCTCCGCGAAGTGCACGACAGCGTCCGGACGCAGATCCGCCAGTAGGCCGACAAGGCGCTCGTAGTCGCGCGCGACGTCGAGTTCGACGAATCCGATTCCCTCGCCCGTCACCTCGCGCCACGCACGCAGCCTCTCAGTCGTCGACGCGATCGGCGTGAGAGATCGGACGCCCAGCTCCTCGTCGATGCGCCGCCGCACCAGGCTGTCGACGATCGTCACCTCGTGTCCGTGCGCCGAGAGGTGCAGTGCGCTGGGCCAGCCGCAGAACCCGTCGCCGCCGAGAACCATCACCCGCATGTCGCTCTCCCGTCCGAATGCCGCTGCGGCCGCCGGTACCGTCGTCGGTCCTACGGCGTGACGATCGCGAAGTCCGGATCGGGCGAGTCGAGGTAGCCGACGAGCTCGGCCAGCTTCCCTGCGTCGCCCTCGGCCGTCACGCGCCCGTCCGCGACCATCTGTTCCAGATCCCCGCCGCCGACGACCGCGGCGATCAGGTCGGCCCGGGTCAACGTGAACGCCGCGTCCGGCGCCGGCAACACCGCGCCCGCCTCGACGTCGAAGTGAACCAGCAGGCCGTTGCGCAGTTCCGTGCGGTGCACCCCGCCGGAGTCGGTCAACCGCCAGTCGATGGCCACGCGCGCGTCCCATGCCCGCGGGCCGTCGATACGCAGCGCGGCCGCGTCGAAGACCTGCTCCACGCTGAGAGCGCCGGCGATGTCCGGCGACGCCGTCTGAGTCGGGGTGCCGACGGGCCCGTTGCGCAGCTCATAGGCGCCCATCAGGAAGAAGTTGCGCCACGTGCCGTTCTCGGAGCCGAAGCCGAGCTGCTCGAGCGTGTCCGCCTGCAGCGCCTTCGCCTCCGCGTTGCCCGGGTCGGCGAAGACGACGTAGTTGAGCACCTGGGCGACCCACCGGAAGTCGCCCGCTTCGAAGGACTCGCGCGCCTTGGCGATCACCGCGTCGGTCCCGCCCATGAACTCCACGTGCCTCTTGGCCGATTCGACCGGCGGATGCTGCCACAGCGAGGACGGGTTGCCGTCGAACCAGCCCATGTAGCGCTGATAGATCGCCTTCACATTGTGGCTCACCGACCCGTAGTAGCCGTGGGTGTGCCACGCCTGCTCGATCGCGGGCGGCAGCACGAGTTCCTCTGCGATTTCCATCCCCGTGGCGCCCTTGTTGAGCGCACGCAGCGTCTGGTCGTGCAGGTAGCCGTAGAGGTCGCGTTGCAGCGACAGGAACTCGGTGAGCCGCTCGGTGCCCCAGGTGGGCCAATGGTGCGAGGCGAAGACGACGTCGGACCGTCCCGCGAAGGCGTTGATCGACTCGGTGAGGTACTTCGACCACACGTGCGGGTCGCGGACCAGCGCCCCGCGCAGCGTGAGCAGGTTGTGGAGCGTGTGCGTGGCGTTCTCCGCCATGCACAGCGCGCGCCGGGCGGGGAAGTAGAAGTTCATCTCCGACGGCGCCTCGGTGCCCGGCGTCAGCTGGAACTCGATCTCTACGCCGTCGACCGTCTCGGTCTGCCCGGTGCGGCCGATGTGCACGGTGGGCGGGATCAGCGTCGGCGTGCCCGTGGACGTGGTGGGCCCCAGACCGGCACCGATGCTGCCCACCGGGCCGCGAGGCAGCGCGGCGCCGTACATGTAGGCCGCCCGGCGCGCCATCGCCGTTCCCGCATAGACGTTCTCCGCCACCGCGTGCTCGACGAAGCCCACCGGCGCGAGGATCGGACAACGGCCCGCCGCCACGTCCTTGTCCGTCGTGACCCCCTTGACACCGCCGAAGTGGTCGATGTGCGAATGCGTGTAGATGACCCCGGTGACCGGCCGCTCTCCCCGGTGCCGGCGGTACAGCTCCAGTCCGGCGGCGGCGGTCTCCGCGGAGATCAGCGGGTCGATCACCACCACGCCGGCGTCGCCTTCGACCAACGTCATGTTCGACAGGTCCAGGCCGCGCACCTGGTAGATGCCGTCGGTGACCTCGTAGAGGCCCTGCATCGCGCACAGCCGGGACTGCCGCCACAGGCTCGGGTGCACGGAATCCGGGCACTCTTCCTCGAGGAAGGCGAACCCGTCGCCGTCCCACACCGTCTTCCCCGCCGCATCCGTCACCACGCCGGGCTCCAGCGCGCCGAGGAACCCGCGCTGCGCATCGGCGAAATCCTGCTCGTCCGTGAAGGGCAGATCCTGCATCGCCTGCCCGTTCTGGGTCTTCACCGTGGCACTCACATCCGCTTGAGACACTGCGACGTCCTTTCGCCATCTGCCGACCATCCCGGACTGCGCCTACGAGCGTGGATCATGCAGGATGCCGCGACGTCACCCGGCGCGGGTGAAACCGACCGCCGAGCTTTAAGAAAGCAGGCCGATTCCACGCGCCGAGGCGACAGCGTCGCGCCGCGAGGAGACGTCGAGCTTGCGGTAGATGCTGCGCAGATGCGTCTTCACCGTGTTCACCGAGACGTACAGCGAACCGGCGATCTCCTCGGTGGTCCGCATCGACGGCAGTTCGACGAGCAACTCCAGCTCGCGCGGCGTGAGCAGCACGGTGCACCCCGCTCCGGCACGGCCGAGCCTTTCGAGCACCAGCTGCGCGAATCCGTCCCGGTGCCCGTAGCGTCCGAGCCCCTCCGCGAGCAGCCGCGCCGCCGCGGGGCCCCCGTCTCGGAACGGGCGGACGAGAGTGTCCGGCATTGCCTTATCCAGCGCCTGCGTCATGGCCTGGTGCGCCCCCGCGGCGTCGCCGTCGTCGGCGGCAAGCGCGGCGGCCAGGACCAGCGCGTCGACGGGCACCCGGCGGGTCAGCCCCGGAGCCCCGTCCCGCAGCGCCGAGTCGAGCCGTGCGCGCGCCGCGGCATGGCGCCCCCGCTGCAGCTGCATCCCGGTGTGCACCAGGACCGCCTCCATCGTCCCGGGGACGAGCTGCTCGACGCGCGCGACGCTCTCCGCCGCCCAGTTGAGTTCCCCCACCCGTAAGGCCGTGCGCAGCTGAATCAGAAGCGCGTAACCGGTGGCGCGCAAAGGCATCCGCGACCAGTCCACCGTGCGCACCACCTCATGCAGCTCCAGCGCCGCCTGGTAGGGACGCTCGGCGCCGTCGAGCTCGATCACGGCCCGGATGCCGCGGGTCAGCCCCGCCAGCGCCGGAGGCGTGCCCGGGCCGGTGGCACGCACCGCCGCGGCGATCCGCTCCTCCGCCGCGCCGAACTCGCACCGCTGATACGCCACCCATGCGGCCACCACGTGCGCCGTCACCGCCGCCGGGTCGTCCAGAAGTCCCTTGGCGCGCGCGTATTCGAGGGCGGCGCCGCTGCGGCGGTCCATCGCGACGACGGTGTCCGCGGCCACCGCGGCCATCGCCAACGCCGACAGCGCGGCCAGCGCCACCCGCCCGGCCCCCGCGACCCGCGCCACCGCGTCGGCCCGCTCGAGCTCGGCCGTCGCCCGGGTCAGGTCGCCGCGGATCAGCAGCAACCACCCCTGGCACAGCAGCCGCTGCGCGTCGATGAGCCCGTGGCCGTCGGAGCCGGATCCGGGCACCGGCGGCGGAGAGGCGACCTCGAACGCCGCGCCGCTCCACAGCGCGCGCTGCAACCGGATCGAATCCGCGATCGCTCGAACCGTGGGGGAGGCGTCGTCCTCCGCGAACCTCTCAAGGGCCACGTCTGCCGCCGTGGCGTCGCCGCAATCCAGTTGCGCGGCCGCCTGTGCCAGCACCGCGCCGGGCAACACCACCGTCTCCGCCGGCAGCGTGGCGATGAACGCGAGCAGCGCGGGCGCGTGCCCGTCCGCCACCGCGCCGGCACCCTCTCTCGCCAGCATGTCCGACAGCCGCGCTGCTGTGAATCCGGCCGTCGCCGCGTGCTCGAGCGCCCGCAGGTGCGCGCCCTCCGCGATGAACCAGTCGACCGCGCGGGCGTGGATTGCGGCGCGCACCGCATAGGGTTGTCGGACCAGCTCGGCCACAAGGTAACTCCGCATAAGCGGGTGGTATCGGAAACCGGGCTCGGGCCCTTCTTGCCGGGTGACCATGCAATTGCGGCGGGCGAGCTGGTCGAGCATTCGGCCGGCGTCCGGCTGCCCGCTCAGGGCTTCGGCGCAGCGCACGGAGAAGTGCTCCTCGTGCGCGGTGGCCAGCAGGACACTCCGCACGTCCTCCGGCAGCGCGGCGAGGATCTCGTCCGTCAGATAGTCTGCGACGGTGCGGGTGTCGCCGGAGAACTCCGCGAGCCGAGCGCCGATGTCGTCGCACCCGGCCAGCATCACCGCTGCCATGCGCACGCCCGCCGCCCATCCCCCGGTGCGGGTCATGAGCAGGTCGAGATCGCCTGATTCGAGCGTCAGCGCATGCTGGGCAAGGATCTCCCGGGCTTCGGCGTGTGTGAAGGCGAGGTCGCCGGAGTCCAGCGCAACCAGGGTGCCGTCGAGATGCAGGCGGTGCAGGCCGATCGCGGACTGGAATCGCCCGGACAGCACCAGCGTCACCCGCTCCGGCAGGAACCGGCCCGCGTGGACGAGAAGGTCGAGCGCCGCACGCTCGTGGAGCTGCTGGACGTCGTCGACCACGACGAACAGGTGACCTGCCACGCGGCGCGCGGCTCCGGCGATCGCTGAGACGACATCCTCCGGCGCCGACCCGGCGCGGCGCGCGTCCATCCCGCCGAGCACGGCGCACAGTTCGTCGGCGAGGACGTGCGGGTCGTTGTCCGCCGGCACCAGCGTCAACCACGCCGTGTACTCGGACCGCTCGACAGCACCCGCCGCCCACTGCGCCAGCGCCGCGGTCTTACCCGCGCCCGCGGGCGCCGTCACGCTCACCACCGCCGGCCTGCGCGCCGAGTCTCGGGACGCGAGCGCCTCCTCCACCCGGCTGCGGGGGATGAGACCGCAGCCGAACGACGGCGGGCGCGCGCGTGCGGCAATCCGTTCCGGCACCGCAGAATCACGTACGGCCTCGACTCCGGGCGAAGTATGCATATCCACCCCCGACGGTGAACGATCGTGCCCAGATCGTTACACGAATGTGCCGCGCGCGTCATACGTTCGGATCAAATTCGGGGCCGGCCCGTCGTGCCTGGCGCCACCGACGGCAGCTGCCGGACCTCGATGATCTCGAACGCCATCGTGTCCAGGCGCGCCATGATGCTGCGCAGCTGACTCTGGTCGACGATCGTGCCGAAAAGCGACGTCGTACCGCGCGCCCTGGAGTACTCGGCGACGAGCTCCGGGAAGGCCGATGCTGCTCGGTCCGACATCCGGGCCCGAACGACGAACACGTACTCCACGCCGATCACCTCTTGCACCATCGGAAGGTATTCCACTGCAATGAAAGAATGCCGGAAGCACGGCGGCGCGCCATCACCCGCACAGGATGATCCCGTTCCGGCGCCGCCCGCCCACACTGCAAGCACGAGCCGGTCCCGGCACCGGCGACGCAGAGCCGTGACGAATCCACGCGGCGACCGACGGAGGCGGGCAGTCATGGGTGGAACAATCGGCGATCTGCTCCCCTTCGCCATCGGGATCGCACTCTCACCGGTGCCGATCATCGCGGTCGTACTCATGCTGCTCGCCCCCGACGCGAGGAACACCGGCGTCACCTTCGCGGCGGGATGGTCGGTGGGCATCGTCGCGGTCGCCGCCATCACCTCCGCGATCTCCGCTGCCGGCGGCGCCTCCGCCACCGATGGCCCGTCCACCGGGTCCGCGGTGGCCCGGCTCGTGGTGGGACTGCTCCTGCTCGCGCTCGCCGGCAGGCAGTGGCAGAGCCGCTCATCGCAATCCGAGCCGAAATGGCTCGCCTCGATCGACAAGCTGACGCCGGCGCGGGGCGGCCTCATCGGGTTCGGGCTGGCCGCGGTGAACCCCAAGAACCTGCTCCTGTGTATCGCGGCGGGGATCGCGGTGGGCTCGGCGGGGATCGGTCTGGGGCCGAGCATCGTCGCGCTCGCTGTTTTCACCGTGCTCGCCGCAGCATCGGTCGTCGTCCCGGTCCTGGGCTTCCTGCTCGCCGCAGACCGGCTCCGCAGGCCGCTCGACCGGTTTCGGGAATGGATCCAGGCCAGCAGCGCTCAGGTTACCTTCGCGTTGTTGCTCGTGTTCGGCACCTTGCTCATCGGCAAGGGCATCGGCGGCCTGACGTAGGACGGGCACCGACAGGCACCCAGGCGCAGCGCCTGCCGTCCCTACTCGACCTTCCCTCTGCGTCTCTTGCGCATGGTCAGGACCCCGGTGAGCCAGCCGACGGCGAACACCAGGATGAGCGTCAACCAGAGCGGGGCGCTGACGGTGACCCCGAAGAAGCTGATCGAGGTGGTGTCGCGATTCATCAGCACGAAGATGATCGCCAAGATCGCCAGCACAACGGCGATCCACTGCGTGAAGGAGAGCCGGGACAGGAACGAACTCCTGTCGGATACTGCGCGCTCACTCATGACAGGTACCCCGATCGTCCGGCGGAATCGAACCATGCTCAAGCTGCCGTCACTGTAAGCCGGACCGGTCCGTGCACGGCACCCCCGACGCCACTTACGCAGCCGATTCACCCGCGACGGATGAGGACCGGGGGTCTGCCGCCACAGCACTATGAGCATGGTGGCCCAGCACACCGATCCGCGGCCACTCCCGCATCACCGCACAGCGTCGAAGGGAGTTTCGTCATGACAACCGCTCACACCGCCGAGGCAGGGGGAGGCGGCGTTGCACAAGGGGGCGGAGTCCGGCAGGGATTCGCCGCGTTCGGCGTGATCGCCGCAGGGATCGTCCTCGTGGCGAACGGCACGCTGCAACTGCTCGAGGGGATCACCGCGATCGCCGCGGACGACCTGATCGTCGTCGGCCAGCAGTACACCTACCAGTGGAACACCACCGGGTGGGGATGGGTGCACGTCGTCATCGGCGCGCTGGTCATCATCGGCGGCTTCGCCCTGATGACGGGCGCCACGTGGGCGCGCATCCTCGCGGTGGTCCTGGCGACGGTCGCGATCATCGCCAACTTCCTGTGGCTGCCCTACTACCCGTGGTGGTCGCTGATCCTCATCGCGCTCTACCTCTACGTGATCTGGGCCGTGGCCAACTGGACGCCTCGCGAAACCCCCTGACCACCCGGACTCTGATCACCCGGCCTTGTCCCGGTTGACACCGATGCCGCCGGCGCCCCGGTCCCGGGGCGCCGGCGGCCTGCCTTCCCGCGGACCCTCCCGGGCGTCTACCGTTCCGGATCGGTACGGGGCCACGCCACCGCCTCGTTCACCGTCGTGAAGACCTCGAAGGACCCGCCTCCGACCGCATCGACCACGTCCCGGACCTGCCCGATGTTCCGGGCGATCCGGAACGCGATCCCGCGCCGGGCCAGGTTTTCATGCACCGTCGTCAGCATCGACATGGCTGTGACATCGACGGTCGGCGTCGACTTCGCGTCGAGCACCACGATCCGCGTATCGTCACCGCACATCGCAGCGATCGCCTTACGGACCGTGTCGGCGTTGGCGAAGAACAATCCCGATTCGACCCGTGCCACCACGATCCTTTCGCTCACGCGGGCCTGCGGGTGACGTTCGACGTCCACCCATTCACCGTCGAGTGCCCCCAGCCGCGCCACGTGCGGGCGCGCCGACCGGTACACCAGCAGCGCCATCGACACGACGATCCCCATGACGAGGCCCGGCAGCGCACCGAAGACCAGCACTCCGAACAGCGCCACCAACGCCGCCAGGAAGTCCGGCCGCGCGGCCACACCGTAGATGCCGCCGAGCCTGCGGGACCACACGCCGTACAGCCGCCGCAGGGCCGCGAAATCGACCAGCTCGACCACCGCCGCGATCACCACGGCGGCCAGGGTCGACTCCGGGAGCTTCTCGAACATCCCGGTCAGGAAGAGCAGTGTCAGCACCGTCAGCGCCGCCGCGACCAGGCCGCTCAGCTGCGTCCGCGCGCCGGCCTCGCCGTTGACCGCCGTCTTCGAAAGACTGCCGTTGACGACCATGCCCGAGCCGAGGCCCGACGCGAGATTCGCCGCGCCGAGCCCGACGAGTTCGCGGTTGGCGTCCACCTCGTACCCGTCGCGTTCGGCGAAGGTCTTCGCCGCGCCCAGCCCCTGCGCGAACCCGATCAGCAGCACGCCGAAAGCCGGGCCGGCGAGCTCGTAGAAGTCGCGCCACGCAAGGCCGTCCGGGAGCCCCAGCGTGGGCATGCCCGCGTCGATGTGCCCGACGATCGCGACCCCGTGTTCGTCGAGCGAGAGCACGCTGACGGCCACGATCCCCAGCACCACCACCACGAGCGCGCCCGGGACCAACGGCAACCACCGTCGGAGAACCAGCAGCACCACCAGGCTGCACCCGCCGATCAGCAGCGTCCGCCACTCCGCGTCCCCCAGGCGCGAGAGAATCCCCCATGCTTGCGCGAAGAAGCCGCCGTCGGACTTGCCGACCCCCAGCAGCTTCGGCACCTGGCCGGCGATGATCGTCAACGCCAGGCCGACGATGAACCCCTTCAGCACGGGTTCGGAGATGAACGCCGCGATGAATCCCAGCCGGCACAGGCCCGCGAGCAGCCCGGCGACACCGGTCACGATCGCCAACGCAGCGGTCAACGAGAGGAAACGCCCGCCGTCGGCACCCGCGACCGGCGCGACGATAGCGGCCGACAGTACGGCCGTGCCGGACATCGGCCCCACCATCAGATGCCGGGAGCTGCCCGCCGCCGCGTAGAGGACCAGCGCCGGCACGGAGGCGTAGAGGCCCACCACCGGCGCCACGCCCGCGATGGTCGCATAGGCGAGCGCCTCCGGGACGAGCACCGCCCACACAGTCAGGCCCGCGATCGCATCCGGACGGATCCACGATGCGCGGTAGCCCTGCAGCGAGGCGAATATCCACCATTGTCGAGCCCGTCCGGCGCTCACGCGGCTCCTCCCCGCCGTCGGTTTCCTGCCTGGGCCGAGCCTGGCACTTCACGCACGCCGACGATTCACCCCGCGGGGGTGAGGACCGCATCGGATCAGCGCGCGAGGCTGAAGGTGCCGGACAGACGTGCGGTGTGCGTACCCCTTTGAAGAGGAGTGACTACCATGTCGTCGTCGACATTCCTGGACGTGTTCTGGCTGATCCTCATCAGCGTCGCCTTCGTCGTCTACCTGATGCTGCTGTTCACGATCTTCGGGGACCTGTTCCGGGACCACGAGACGTCAGGTTGGGTCAAGGCGATCTGGGTGGTCGTCCTGATCATCTTCCCGCTGATCTCGTCGCTGGTGTACCTGGTGGTCCGCGGCGGCGGGATGGCCGGGCGGTCGCGCGCGGCGGCGGCCAGGATGATGGACGCGCAGGACGCCTACATCAAGCAGACTGCCGGCACCTCACCGGCGCAGCAGATCTCGGACGCGCAGCAGCTGCTCGACGCGGGATCGATCACCGCCGAGGAGTTCGCGGCGCTCAAGGCCAAGGCGCTCGCCTGACACATGACGGTCCGGCCGCCGCGCACCCCGCTCCCGGGGTACGCGGCGGCCGGACCGTCGTCCAGTGCCGTTGACCGCCGTCAGTGCCCCCGGTCGATCCACTCCTGCAGGTGCGGGGCCTCGGCGCCGATCGACGTGCCCTCGCCGTGCCCGGTGTGCACCTGCACCTCGCCGGGGAGGGTGAGCAGCCGCTCGCTGATCGACGCGATGATCGTGGGGAAGTCCGAGTAGGACCGGCCCGTCGCCCCGGGGCCGCCCTGGAACAGCGTGTCGCCGCTGAAAAGCGCCGCCTTCGCCGGCTGGTACAGGCACACCGAACCGGGCGAGTGCCCCGGGGTGTGCATGACCTCCAGCGACGTGCCGGCCACGGGGATCCGCTGGCCGTCGTGCAGCGGCTTGTACTCCACGCCCGGGTGGGTCTTGCGCCACAGCACGTCGTCGTCGGGGTGCAGCAGGATCGTCGCGCCGAAGCGGCGGGCCAGCTCCGGCGCCACGGTGATGTGGTCGTTGTGCGCGTGCGTGCACAGCACCCCCGTCACCTTGCGGTTGCCGACGGCCGCCGCGATGGGGGCCGCGTCGTGCGCCGCGTCGATGACGAGCACCTCGGCGCCGTCGCCCACCAGCCAGATGTTGTTGTCGACGTCCCAGCAGCCGCCGTCCAGGCAGAACTGCCCGGACGTGACCACACGGTCGATGCGCAACGCGCTCACAGGACCACCACCGATCGCAGTACCGTGCCCTCGTGCACCGCAGCGAAGGCCTGCTCCACGTCGCCGAGCCCGATGCGCTCGGTGACGAACTTGTCCAGCGGCAGCCGCCCCTGCAGGTGCAGGTCCACGTACCGGGGGAAGTCGCGCTCGGGCAGGCAATCCCCGTACCAGGCGGACTTGAGCGCGCCGCCGCGGGAGAAGAAGTCCACCAGCGGCATGTCCAGCCGCATGTCCGGGGTGGGCACGCCCACCAGCACCACGGTGCCGGCGAGGTCCCGCGCGTAGAAGGCCTGCTCGTAGGTCTCCGGCCGGCCGACGGCCTCGACGACGACGTCCGCGCCGAACCCGCCGGTGAGGTCCTGCACGGCCTGCACCACGTCGACCGACGAGGCGTCGATGGTGTGCGTGGCGCCGAGATCCTTCGCCCACTCGAGCTTCTTGGGGTCGCGGTCGACCGCGATGATCGTCGACGCCCCCGCCAGCCGTGCACCCATCACCGCGGCGTCGCCGACGCCCCCGCAGCCGATGACGGCGACCGTGTCGCCCAACGAGACACCGCCGGTATTGACCGCGGCGCCGAGGCCCGCCATCACTCCGCAGCCCAGCAGGCCCGCCACCGCCGGATCCGCCTGCGGGTCCACCTTGGTGCACTGGAGTTCGTGGACCAGCGTCTTCTCCGCGAATGCGCCGATGCCGAGGGCCGGGGTCAGTGCGGTGCCGTCGGCGAGGGTCATCGACTTGGAGGCGTTGAACGTGTCGAAGCAGTACCACGGGCGACCGCGCTTGCAGGCCCGGCACTCGCCGCACACGGCCCGCCAGTTGAGGACGACGAAGTCGCCGACGGCCACGTGCCCCACCTCGGAGCCGACCGTCTCCACGATCCCCGCGGCCTCGTGGCCCAGCAGGAACGGGAACTCGTCGTTGATGCCGCCGTCCCGGTACGTCACATCCGTATGGCAGACGCCGCACGCCTGCACGCGCACCACCACGTCATGCGGGCCCGGATCCGGGATCGTGATCGGGACGAGCTCGACGGGCGCATCCTTGGCGCGCGCGATGACACCCTGAACCTGCTGCGACACTGGTGTGGACCTCCAAGACGGTCGGACGGGGCCAGCCGCGGGGGCGTACCCGGGCTGCTCATCGTCATCGTCTCATCACCGGAGGGCCCGCGCCACGGCCTTGCGAGACCCCACCGCGCGGTCTAAGGTGCCGCGCCCGCTCGCCTCAGAAGCAGCTCAGGCTGCGGGCTCAGGCTGTACGTTCAGGCTGCGCCTGCGTCCTGCTTGCAGCCGAGGCTGAGCACGGCGGTCAGCAGCGGCACCAGAACGTCCGTCACCTCGGACAGCGGCGACCGCGGCTCCCCCTTGGCCCAGTCGGCCACCACCGCGTTGACCGCGCCGGCGTAGGCGACCATGGCCGTGTGGTAGCCGCCCAGCGGCGTACTCCCCTCCGGCATGATCTCCCGGCCCGCGGTCTCGATCAGCACCGTCCACTCCGCGCGCTGACGCTCCCGCTCGTGGTCGACGTTCTGGTTGACGCCCACGGCCTCGGTGAGGGCCACGCGGGCGCGGCGCGGGTCGTCGCCGAGCGCCCGGATGTAGGCGGTGACCCCGGCGACCACGTGCGCTCGCACGTCCTCGCCGTCCACCTGGCGCATCGCCTGCGAGACCAGGCTGCGCGCCTCCTCGTTGATGCGCTGGAACAGATCCAGCAGCAGGCCCTCGCGTGAGGTGAACTCCTCGTAGAACTGGCGGGTGGACAACCCCGCGACGCGGCAGATCTCCGGCACGGACGAGCTCATGTAGCCGGCATCGGAGAACACATCGAGCCCGGCCTCCCGGAATCGTCGACGACGGTCCGCCTGCCGCACCTCTGGCGGAAGCCCACGATATCGACGCTCGGAAAGACGCTCGGTCATGATCTCAGGTTACGGCACAAAGCGGACAAAGTCAGTACTTAACGAGACGGACGTCCAACCCAATTTCGAAGCGCCGTCCCCGCGGACCGCACGAGGCGGCACGCGGGAACGGCCGCACCGGGAATTCCTTACGCGAGCAGCCCCTTGGCGATGTGCGTCACCTGGATCTCGTTGCTCCCCGCGTAGATCATCAGCGACTTGGCATCGCGCGCCAGCTGCTCCACCTTGTACTCGCTCATGTAGCCGTTGCCGCCGAACAGCTGCACGGCCTCCATGGCGACCTCGGTGGCGGCGCGCGATGCGTAGAGCTTCATCGCGGACGCCTCGGACAGCGTGATCCTGTGGCCGTCGTTCATCCGCTCGATCGCGCTGAAGACCATGTTCTGCACGTTGATACGCGCGATCTCCATCTCCGCCAGCTTGAGCTGGATGAGCTGGAAGCTGCCGATGGGGTTGCCCCAGAGCGTGCGGGCCTTCGCGTACTCGATGCACAGACCGTGGCACTCCTCGATGATGCCCAGGCCCAGCGACGCGATGCCCACCCGCTCGGCGACGAAGCTGTCCTTGGCCGAATCCTTGCCCGAGCTCTTGGCCACCTCCTCGCTCTCCCCCAGCAGCCGGTCCGGGGTCAGCCGCACGCTGTCGAAGAACAGCTCGCCGGTGGGCGAGGAGTTCATGCCCATCTTCTTCATCGGCTTCGACTGCGCGAACCCCTCCATGCCGGAGTCCAGTACGAAGGTGAGCACCTTGCGGTCGCGCGGGTCCACCGACTTGTCGCCCTCGTCGAGCTTCGCGAACACGACGACGGTGTCCGCGTAGGGGCCGTTGGTGATGAAGGTCTTCTGACCGGTGAGGATGTAGTCCTCGCCGTCGCGGCGCACCGTCGACTTCATCCCGCCGAAGGCGTCCGAGCCCGAGTCCGGCTCCGTGATCGCCCACGCGCCGACCTTCTCGAACGTGACGAGCTCCGGCAGCCAGCGCTTCTTCTGCGCGAGCGTGCCGCGGCTGCGGATGGTCCCCACCGTCAGGCCCACCGACACGCCCATCGACGCGACCAGCCCCAGGCTCACCTTGGCCAGCTCGCTGTTGAGGATCACGCTCATCGAGCTGCCGCCGCCGCCGTAGCCGCCCTGCCCGGAATCGTCCTCCGGAACCGGCTCGCCGGCCTCCTTGGCCAGCGCACGCTCCAGGGCGGTGCGCGCCATGTCCGCCAGCCCGAACGTCTCGTACAGCTTGCGGAGCACGTCGAACGGGGGCAACTCGCCGCTCTCAAGGCGGTCGGAGATCGGCTTGATCTCCTTGTCGATGAAACCGCGCACCGTGTCGCGCACCATCAAGTCGGTCTCGGACCACTCGTACATCTGCATCCGCTCCGCTCGCCGAAGGCCGGGCGCGGGTGGCCCGGCGTGAACACCGTCACCCCGGATTAGAACACGTTCACCTCGGTGCGCGCACCCTCCGGGGTAGCCCGGACCGCCGGTCGGGCCGCCTCTGCCCACTCCCCCTCACCGCGCAGCGTTCACCCCTCGTCGCGCGGCGGGAACCCGGCGACGAGCGCCGTATCGACCCCCGTCGGCCCGGTTTTCGCGGCGCCGCCGGGCGACCCCAGGGGTGCGTCGCGCCCGGGGAGCGCCTCCTCGAAGAAGCGGCCGTTGTCCGCAACGTAGTCGTTCCACTCCCCGGGGACATCGTCCTCGTAGAAGATGGCCTCGACGGGGCACACCGGCTCGCAGGCGCCGCAGTCGACGCACTCGTCCGGGTGGATGTAGAGCGACCTGCCGCCCTCGTAGATGCAGTCGACGGGGCACTCCTCGACGCAGGCACGGTCCATCACATCGATGCACGGTTCTGCGATGACGTACGCCATGGGGCCGACCTCCTCCGGGGCCGGCTGCACCGTCGACCCGACGCCGATTTTACTCAATAAAGATCATATTTAAAACTTGTGGTGCAGAATAAACACATGGCTGCTTCATCTCGCGCCAGGACCCACTCGGCGCTCGCATCGCCGAGCCGCGTAGCGCTGCTCGATCACATCCGCGGCGCCGACGAACCTCTCGATGCGCACCGCCTCGCCGAAGAGTGCGACCTGCACGTCACCACAGTGCGTTTTCACCTCGATGCGCTGATCGGCGCCGGGCTCATCACCTCACGCCCGGCACCGAGCAACGGCCGCGGGCGGCCGCGGCTGATGTACTCGCCGGTGGCCCAGGCGCGCCCGGAGGAAGAAGACCCGTACATCGAGCTGTCGCGGTTGCTGCTCATCGCGCTCGACGCCGAGGACGGCGCCAGCGCCGCGGACAGGGCCGAGATCGCGGGCTACCGGTGGGCGGAGCAGAGCCTGAACGGCAGCGCACTCGATGACGGCCCCGCCGGACTGGGGGCCGCGGCCGGCAAGATCAACGCGCTGTTCACCGAGCTCGGGTTCGAGGCCGACCACACGATGGACGCCGACGAGGACTCCGCGGAGATCACCCTGCACGAATGCCCCTTCGGCGCGGTGGCCCGGGAGAAACCCGCCATCGTCTGCCGCATCCACCTGGGGCTGCTGCGCGGGGCGCTCGACCACCTCAAGGTCGACCACCACACCGAGGAGATCGAACCGTGGGTCACCCCCACCACGTGCCGGGCCGTCATCCGCGGGGGCGGCGCCGCGGACGCGTAGGCATCGCGCAGTCCGTCACACCAGCCGCACGCCCCACACGGAGATGAACCGCTCCCCCGGCTCCAGCCGCACCACCGACTCGCCGGTGGCCAACGCGTTCGGCGGGGCCGTCATCGGCTCGGCGGCCAGCGCCGTGCGCCGACGCCCCGGTGCCAGCGTGTCACCGCTGAAGAGTTGCAGGCAGCCGAAGGCCGCGTCCGCCCATTGCTCGACGGTGCGCCCGTCGCCCCCGGTCAGCCGGACCCACGAGAGCCCGCGCCCGTCGCGCCGCAGATCGGTGAACGGGTCGTCCAGCCGCAGCGCACCCAGGATCCGGCCCCCGCGGAAGTCGTAGTCGGTGCATTCGGTGGGTTCGGACCCGGACGGCAGCGCCCGCCGGTCATCGACGAGGATCCGCGTGGCGGCGTCGAACTCGAGCACGCACCGGTCCAGGGTGCCCGTCCCCGCGGACAGGTAGGGGTGCTGGCCGTGCGCGTAGGGCAGCGCGTCCGGGCCTACGTTGCGGGCGGTCGTCGCCACCGTGAGGCCGCCGTCGTCCAGCCGGTACTCGATCTCCACGTCGAGCGCGAAGGGGTACCCCGGCGAAGGGTGGACGACAGCGCCCACCGTCACCGCGTCCGCGGCCTCCCGGCGCAGGGCGTACGGCCGCCAGCGCAGCAGCCCGTGGATCGCGTTGCCGCGGGCCGGTTCGGTGAGCGCCGTCCGATGCTCCGCGCCGTCGAAGGTGTAGCGCCCGTCGGCCAGCCGGTTGGGCCACGGGATCAGCGGCGCCCCGTGCGCGCCGTCGCACATCGCCCCGACCGGATACCCCTCGAGCACGTCGCGCTCGCCGGAGGTCAACGTGCGGATGCCGCCGCCGACCTCCACGATCACCGCGCGCAGGCCGGCGTGGCGGATCTCCCACTGCCGTCCCGACGGCACGAACCGTGGCAGCGCCCCGGGCCCGTCAGGCATCGCTCACGCCAGCCTGTGCGACGGGCTCTTGGTCTTCGCCGGGTCGCGCTCGATCACCTGCGCCCCGTCGAGCTCCAGTGCACGGTCGACGGCCGCCAGAACCTCGTCGGTGAGCGTCACCTCCGCTGCCTTGACGTTCTCGGCGATCTGCTCCGGCCGCGACGCCCCGACAAGCGCCGACGCCACGTTGTCGTTGGCCAGCACCCACGCGACGGCCAGCTGCGACATGGTCACGCCCAGGTCGTCGGCCACGGGACGCAGGCGCTGCACCGCGCTGAGCACCTCCGGCTCCAGGAAGCGGGCGATCATGTCCCGGCCGCCCTTGTCGTCGGTGGCGCGCGAACCCGCCGGCGGCGCGGAGCCGGGCCGGTACTTGCCCGTCAGCACCCCCTGCGCCATCGGCGACCACACCACCTGCGAGATCCCGAGTGAGCGGGATACAGGCACCACCCGGTCTTCAATCACCCGCCAGAGCATCGAGTACTGCGGCTGGTTGGACACGATGCGGAAGCCCGCCTGCCGGGCCAGCTCCTGCCCCGCGCCGAGCTGCTCGGCCGACCACTCCGACACGCCGATGTAGAGCGCCTTCCCCGAGCGGACGACGTGCGCGAACGCCTCGATGGTCTCCTCCAGCGGCGTCTCATGGTCGTAGCGGTGCGCCTGATACAGGTCCACGTAGTCCATGCCCAGCCTGCGCAGCGAGCCGTCGATGCCCTCGAGGATGTGTTTGCGCGACAGCCCGGTCGCGTTGGGTCCGCGGCCCATCGGGAAGTACACCTTGGTGAAGACCTCCAGCGCTTCGCGCCGCTGCCCCGCCAGCGCCGCGCCGAGCACCTCCTCCGCGCGCCCGGCCGCGTAGACGTCGGCGGTGTCGAAGGTGGTGATGCCCGCGTCGAGCGCCGCGTGCACGCACTCGGTGGCCACCTCGTTCTCCACCTGCGAGCCGTGCGTGAGCCAGTTGCCGTAGACGATCTCCGACACCTTCAGCCCGCTGTCGCCCAAGAACCTGTAGCCCATCCGTCCCTCTCCCTTCACCGCTGCCGCGTCTCTCTGCTTCTCTGACCGTCTCTGCGCGTCTCTGTCCGTCGTCACCCACCCGTATACCTCCCCGCCGACCACGGTAATCACGGTCACGCCCGGCAGGCGGCGAATAGTCATGACCGCGGGCCCGCATGCGGCATGCTGGAAGCCATGCAGACTCTGCCGATGTTCCCGCTCGGCGGCGTGGCGCTCCCCGGCGAACGCCTGCCGCTGCACGTCTTCGAGCCGCGCTACCGGCAGTTGCTCGAGGACTGCCTGGACGCCCCCGGCGGCCCACTGTTCGGCAGCGTGCTCATCGAACGCGGTTCCGAGGTGGGCGGCGGCGACGCACGCATGGCCGTCGGCTCCCGGATGCGGATCACCGGGCACCGCGGCATCGCGCCCGGGCGGCACCTTGTCGAGTGCATCGCAGAGTCCCGCATCACCGTGGTCCGCTGGCTCGACGACGACCCCTATCCGCGCGCGGAGGTGCGCGACTGGCCCGACGAGCCCGGCCCGCCCCACGTGGACATGAGTTCCCTCGTCTCCGACATCGCGGACCTCTACAGCGCCATCGACAGGCTGGCGCAGAAGCAGGACGCGCAGTCGCCCCCGCCGCCCCGGTTCGACGAGCTGCCTATGGACCCCGGCGACCGCCTCTACGCGCTGGCCGCCCAGGTGCCGATGGGGCAGTCGGACCGGCAGTCGGTGCTGGCCGCGCCCGGCATCGTGGAACGCCGCGACGCGCTGCGCGAGGCTGTCGCCGGCGTGCAGTCCATCGTCGACTTCCAGCTGGCCTGACTTTCCCGGACCCGTGCGGTCGACCGGATTCTTCGCGCGAATCCGCCGAGGCCCTTCCATCGCCGCCCCCGGTGCGCAATAATTCAAGCCGAATAGCCTTCATGCGACGAGTCTGCAGTCAGCCGCTCACATTCCGACCCACGTACGGGGAACCCCATGAGCTCCGAACCCGCGGTCTCCGGGCGCGCAACCGGTGACGCGCCCGGCACCGGCGCACACACACTCCGCACGCGCCTGGATCAGGCGCTTTCCGGCCCCTTCGTCGGGATGGTGCCGTGGATCATCCTCGGCGTCTTCGAGGGCCCCGGCCGCACGCAGTGGGCCGTACTCGTCGGCCTGCTGTTCGCCATCGGCTTCCTCATCCTCGACCGGGTCCAGGGGCGGTCGGTCAAGCTGCTCACCTCGGTCAGCGCGCTGTACTTCCTGATCCTGCTGATCGTCGTGTTCACGGTCGGCGACCAGACGGTGGACTGGCTGGAGATCTGGCTGGGCGAGATCTCCAACATCTCGCTGACCGTCATCGTCCTGGGCTCGATGGCCATCCGCCTGCCGTTCACCCTGCAATACGCGCGCGAGCAGACGCCCCGCGAACTCTGGGACAGCCCGGTGTTCCTGCGCATCAACTACGTGATCACCGGGGCGTGGGCGCTCGCGTTCCTCGTCTCCTCCGCGGCGGGGTTCTACGGCGACTACGTGCTGGGCGACAACAACGACATCTGGACCGGCTGGGTCATCCAGGTCGGCGCCATGCTGATGGCCGTGGAGTTCACCGCCTGGTACCCGGACCACGCCCGTGCCCACGCCATAACCCGAGCGGGCGGCACGCCCGACCAGCCCGCACCCCCGGTGACCGAGCTGTTCGCGCCGCTCACCGTGTGGTTCATCCCCATCGGCATCATCAGCCTCGTCCTGGACGCGGCGCCGACGTGGCTGGGCATCGCCTTCATCGTCGTCGGCGTCGTGCTGTCCGGGGTCCTGCGGCGCGACCTCGAGAAGGAGCGCACCACTGACGCGGGAGACGGCCGCTGACGGGGCGCGCCTGCCCGTCGACCAAGTTCCACTCGGTCGGCGAGATCCGGCGCCGCCCGCTCTACGACTGCACGAAGTCCCGCGCCCGGATGAGCACGAACGCGAGCACCGCCCCCACCAGCGCCACGATCCCGCCGGTGAGCAGCAGGTCGTCCATCGAGGTGGCGAATCCGCCCAGCAGTTCGTGAGCCAGCGACTCCTGCTGCTCCGGCGGTGCGGAGCCGACGATCGCGTCGACGCTGCCGTGCTGCACCGCACCGGCCAGTTCCGCGCCCCGGCCGGCCTCGCCGGCACCCTCCAGCGCGTCGCGCATGGACGTGGCGAAGATCGTGCCGTACACCGCAGTGCCCACGGCGATGCCGACCTGACGGCAGGTGTTGTTGATACCGGAGGCCATGCCCGAGCGCTGCGGCGCGACCACTCCGATCGCCGTGGACGCCAGCGGCGGGTTCACCAGACCCGCGCCCAGGCCCGCCACCAGGAACCCGGCGATGAAATGCGTCCAGTCGCTGCCGGCGTCGAGCCCCAGCATCAGGAACATGCCCACGGCCACCAGCGCCAGGCCCGGCCCGATGAGCCACTTGGTGGACAGATGCGCCGACGCGCGCCCCGCGATGGTGGCGGCCACCAACGTCATGCCGGAGACCAGGAGCATCCGCACGCCGGTCTCGAACGCGGAGTAGCCCAGGCCGTTCTGCAGGTAGATGACGATGTAGAGGAACATCGCGAACAGCGAGCCGTTCATCGCGAACGCGGCGATCGAGCCGCCGAGGAACGTCGGGATCCGCAGCAGCGACAGGTCGAACATCGGATGCGCGACGCGCCGTTCCACGACGACGAAGGCCACCAGCAGCACCACCGCAGCCGCGAAGCAGCCGAGCACCGCACCGTCCGTCCAGCCCTCCTGGCCCGCGCGGATCAACCCGTACACCAGCGCCACCAGGCCGGCCGTGAACGTGGCGGCGCCGGCCCAGTCCGGGCGGGCCGCGTGCGGGCTTTTGGTCTCCGACAAGTAGCGCAGCGTCGCCACGATCGCGATGACCCCGATGGGAATGTTGATCCAGAAGATGGCGCGCCAGCTGACCCCCGTGGTGAGCGCCCCGCCCAGGACCGGCCCCAGCGAGGTGGCGACCCCCGTGACGGCGCCCCACACGCCGAACGCGATGCCCCGCGCCTTGCCGTGGAAATTCACCGCCAGCAGCGCCAGCGACGTGGCGAACAGGATCGCGCCGCCGATGCCCTGGACCGCGCGCGAGATCACCAGCATCGTCGGGTCCAGCGCCCCCGCACACAACGCGGAGCCCCCCGTGAACACGGCCAGGCCGATGGTGAACACCTTCCGCAGGCCGAAGCGGTCGGCGAGCGAGCCGGACACCAGCAGCAGGGCCGCGAGGGTGAGCGAGTAGGCGTCGATCACCCACTGCACTTCCGTGAAGCTCGCCGACAGCTCGTGCTGGATGTCCGGCAGCGCCACCGTCACGATCGTCACGTCCAGCAGCAGCATGAACGTGGCGGCGCAGACCACCAGCAGGGTCCAGATGTTGTGGCGCCCGATCGTGGTGCCCGACGCCCCGGAACCGCGCGCCGCAGCAGCGTCCTTCCCTGCATCGGAACCGTGCGCCACGCCACCCACCTTTGTATTGTCCACCTGACGGCCCCTCCTCGCGTGACCTCGGCGCGCGGCGGCTCACCGGCGCTTCTCCGACGAACCAGTGTCCGCGCCCATCGCCACCCGAACCGCACTGAGGGCCTGTTTGCGACAATTTCCGCCATGGGCGACGAACGGATGCACGTTTCCGCAGACCTGGACACGGTGGACAAGCAGATCGTGCGCGCGTTGCAGCTCCGGCCGCGCGCGCCGTTCAGCCTCATCGGCAGCGCGCTGGGGCTCTCCGAGCAGACCGCGGCGCGCAGGTTCCGGCGCCTGAACCGTGCAGGACTGATGCGGGTGACCGCCGGTTTCCACGCGCGCGCCCTCGGGTTCACCACGTGGATCGTGCGGGTCCGCTGCCGCCCGGAGGGGGCGCAAGCGGTGGCGGAGGCCCTCGCCCGGCGCGACGACGTCTCCTGGGTGACGATCATCTCCGGCGGCTGGGAGGTGACGTTCAACCTCAGCGCACACAGCGACCGTGACGCGGAGGACCTGCTGGTACGGCTACTGCCGAAGACCACCCCCGTCATCGACGTGTCCGCGGCGGCCATCCTCCACTCGTTCGCCGGCGAGGACCCCGCGGACTGGCAGGGCTGGCGCGACATGCTCACCGCGGATCAGGTGCGGCACGTGCGGGCCGCGCCCGTGCCGGCGGCCGGCCAGGCCACGCGCCGCCCGCGCCATGCCTGGTCGCCGGACGACGGGGACGCGGCGATACTCGACGCCCTGGTGCTCGACGGGCGCGCCGAATACTCCGCGCTCGCCCGGGCCGCGGGCACCACGCTGGGCAAGGCGCGCCGCCGCGTCGACGCCCTCCTGGCCTCGGGCGTGATCTATCTGGACGTGGACATCGCACCGGCCGCCACCGGCAATGCCGCGCCGGTGGTGGTGTGGCTGACCGTCGCGCCCGGACGGCTCGACGCCGTCGGCCACGCGATCGCCGCGCACCCCGCGGTCCCGTTCGCCGCGGCCCTGACCGGGCCCGCGAACATCATGGCGACGCTCTCCACCGCCACACTCGACGACGCCTACCGCTTCGTCACCGACTCACTGGGACCGCTCGACGGGATCACCGGCTACGAGGTGACACCGATGCTGCGGCACGTCAAACAGGCCGGTGCGTACGTCGTGGACGGCAGGCTCTCGGTCAGTCCGGCAGGCCCGGCTCGCCCAGCCAAGGCTCCTGCCAGGAGGGGTAACCGCTGACCAGGTCGTCGGCCTCCGGCGGACCCCAACTGCCGGGGGCGTACTCGACGACCGCCGGCGGCGCATCGATCAGCGGCTCCAGCACCCGCCAGGTCTCCTCCACCGCGTCTTGCCGGGCGAACAGCCGATGGTCGCCGGTGAGCGCCGCGTGCAGAAGCCGCTCGTAGGGTTCCAGAGGTTCGCCGAGCTCCCGCGCGAACGCCGTCTCCAGCGGCACCTTCTTCCAGGTGCCGTCGTCGTAGGCCACCAGCTCGAGCCGCATCGCCGCGTCCGGGTCGATGCGCAGCACCACCTGGTTGTCGGCCGCCGAGTCGAGGCCCGGCAGGAACGGCAGGCGCGGGGTGTTGCGCAGGAACAGGCGCACCTCGGTGGCGGTGGCGGCCAGGCGTTTCCCCGCGCGGATGAACACCGGCACGCCCTCCCAGCGCCAGTTGTCGATCGCCAGCTTCAGCGCGATGAACGTCTCCGTGGTCGACCCGTCCGCCACCCCGTCGATCCGCCGGTAGCCCGAGTACTGTCCGCGCACCGCCTCCGACGCCAGGACGGCGGGCATCGCGCGGAAGACCTCGCTCTTCTTGTCGCGCAGATCGTCATCGGATGCACCCGTCGGCGGGTCCATCGTCACCAGGGCCAGGACCTGCATCAGGTGGTTCTGCACCACGTCGCGCAGCGCTCCCACCGGGTCGTAGAAGTGGCCCCGGTCCTCCACGCCGAAGGTCTCGCCCAGCGTGATCTGGATGCAGGTGACCGAATCGCGATCCCACAGCCGCGACAACGCGAGGTTGGCGAACCGCATGAACTCGAGCTCGATCACCGGCTCCTTGCCCAGGAAGTGGTCCACGCGCAGCAGCTGCCCCTCGTCGACCGCCCGGTGCAGCCGCTCGTTCAGGGCGCGCGCCGACTCCAGGTCGTGACCGAAGGGCTTCTCCACCGCGATGGACGCGCCCTCGGTGAGGCCGGCCTGCGCCAGGTGCTCCACGATGGTGCCGAACAGGCTCGGCGGCATCTCCAGGTAGAACAGGGCGCCGGGCCGCCGTTGCACCCGTACGCGTGCCATCTCCTCACCGAGGCGGCGGTACACCTCGGGGGTGGTCACGTCACCGGCCAGGTAACTCCAGCGGGAGGCGAACCGCGCGAACACGTCCTCGTCCAGCTCCTCGCCGGTGTCGGCGATGGCCGAGCGGGCGCGGTCCATCAGCTGATCCACAGTCCACTCGTCGGCCGCAACGCCGATCAGCGGATAGTCCAGCAGTCCCCGGCGCTCGAGCCGGTACAGCGAGCGGAACGTCATCTTCTTCGCCAGGTCGCCGGTGATGCCGAAGATGACGAACACCCCCGCCCGGCCCCGCCCCCCGTCGACTGCGCCCTCCGGATTCGACACGCTGACCTCCGCTTTCGGCTCGACTGCCGCCCACAGTAATCACCGGGCCGCGTCCGCGCAGGCGCTCGCGCCGGTTCCCCGCGCCCGTTGCCCGCGCCGGCTCCCCCTGCCGCGCGCCTGTTGCCGGGAGCCGGCTCCCCCTGCCGCGCGCTGGTTGCCGGGAGCCGGCTCCCCCTGCCGCGCGCCTCTTGCCGCGCCGCGCGCTGGTTGTCGGGAGCCGGCTCCCCCTGCCGCGCGCCTCTTGCCGCGCCGCGCGCTGGTTGCCGCGACACGCCGGGACAATGCGCGCGCATGAGGATGATCGGCGCGCGGCACAAGGGCAGCCAGGCGAAACGGCGCGCGGAACAAGGGCAGCCAGGCCAAACGGCGCGCGCCGCGGAGGAGGGCCGCACCAAGAACGGCCGCCTCAGCCGACGACCCCGCCGATCCCGAGCCCCAGCCCGTAGGTGACCAGCGCGGCGGCGAGCCCGATAGCCAGCTGCCGCACCCCCCGACGCAGCGGCGGCCCACCGGAGAGCATCCCGCCGATGGCGCCCGTCATCATCAACGCCAGCGAGGCCAACACCACTCCGACGGCGATCGCGGTCCAGCCCGTCAGACCGAACAGGTACGGCAGCACGGGGACGAGGGCGCCGAATCCGAAGGCGCAGAAGCTCGACACCGCCGCCCCGCCCGCCGAGCCCACCACATCCGGCTCGTCGTCTCCGGCACCCGCGTCCACATCGCCGGGCCGGACTCCGCGCAGCAGCCGCACGGCCGCGGACCTGCTGATCTTCCCGGCGCGCTTGCCGCCGCCGCGCTTGCGGCCGGTCCCGTGCAGCCGCGCCAGCACGTCGTCGGCGTGCGCCTGCGCCTCGTCCGCGTCCATGCCGCGCGCCCGGTACACCAGCGGCAGTTCGTTGGCGTCCACGTCCAGGTGCTCGAGCACTTCGACGGTGTCGTAGTTGGGCTGCGACGCCTCGATCAGCTCGCGCTGCGACCGGATGGACAGGAACTCGCCCGCGGCCATCGACAACGCCCCGGACAGCAGTCCGGCGATGCCCGTGAGCAGGACCGTCCCCGCCGCCACCCCGCCTGCGCTCACGCCGAGGATGAGCGCGAGGTTGCTCACCAGTCCGTCGTTGGCGCCGAACACCAGGGCCCGGAAGGTGCCGGACACCTGCGCGCGGCCGCGCGCCGCGAGCCCGCGCAGCACCTCCTCGTGGACGCGCTCGTCGGCGGCCATCGCGGGCGTGGCGTCGGGGTCCACGTCGTACGGCGAGCGGTTCTCGGCCCGCTGCGCCAGCGCCAGGATGAACACCGAACCGAACCATCGGGCCAGCCACCCCAGCACGCGCAGCCGCACGCCCCCGCGGCCCACGGGCCCGGCCTCGTCGCCCAGCAACTGCTCCCAGTGCGCGATGTGCCGTTCTTCGGCTTCGGCGAGCGCGTTGAGGATCTCGCGGTCGTTGCCCTCTCGACGCTGCGCCAGCTTGCGGTACAGGCCGGCCTCCGCGCGTTCGTCCGCCAGCCGTTTGCGCCGGCGCTTGACCTGGGCCGGCGAGGCGCCGATGCGCTGTTCCGTCACCGCGCGTCACCTCCTGCCGCGCCCGCTCGCCGGGAGTGCGGCCGCCTCACCGGATCATCCATGAACGGCGACGCTACCGCCGAGGTTTCCGCGCCCGGACCACCCGTCACCGGCGCCGACGCGTGCGGATGTGCGTCCCCGCGAGTTCGGGGAGCCGAAATCCCCAGGGCCGCCAGACACTGGCAGGAAATCGGCCGGCGCGGTGTCCGGCGCGGGCGTCAATCCGCCTGAGGCTCAATCAGCCTGGGCGCGCAGGTATCTTCCGAAGTGCGGCACCGTGAAGCCGATGGCGCCCCGCTCGGCGGAATAGATCAGCCCCTTCTTGATGAGTCCGTCGCGCGCGGGGGACAACGAGGCGGGCTTGCGGTCGAGCTCCTTGGCGATCAGCGCCGTGGCCACCTGCCCGTCGTCTCCGGCCACGTCGGCCATCGCCCGCATGTACTCGCGTTCGGCCGGGGTGGCGCGCTCGTAGCGGGAGCCGAAGAACCCCACCGCCAGCTCGTCCTCCGCCAGCGGCGACGCCACCCGCACGTCGTCGGTGGTGATGGGGCTGGCCGCCGCCTGGTCCCACACCACCTTGCCGTATGCCTGGACGAAGTACGGATAGCCGTCGGCGGCCTCGTAGAGCGCGTCCAGCGCGTCCTGTTTGAACTCCACCTCCTCCCACCCGGCGGGCACGGTGAGCGCGCGGTCCGCGGACTCGCGGTCCAGCCGGTCGATGCGGTGGTAGGCGAACAGCCGCTCGGAGTAGCTGCGCGACGCCGAGAGCACCGCGGGCAGGTGCGGAAGCCCGGCGCCCACGACGATCAGCGGGGCGCCGCCCTGGCTGAGTTCGTGGCAGGCGCCGCAGATGGCCGAGACGTCCTCCGGCGCCAGGTCCTGCATCTCGTCGATGAACACCGCGATGCCCACGCCCACGTCGCGCGCGAGTTCGGCGGCGTCGAGAAGCAGCTCGACGAGGTCGATCTCGATGTCGCCGGAGTCGGCCCGCCCCTTCACCGCGGGGACGTCGATGCCGGGCTGCCAACGCTCGCGCATGGCCTTGTCCGCGGTGGCGCGCAACGCGAACGACTTGAGCACGCCCAGGAACCGCTCCACCTGCTCCGGGTCCCGGTGCGCCGGCGCCACCTCGCGGACGGCCATGTGCAGCGCCGACGACAGCGGCCGGCGCAGATCCTGGCCGGGGCGCGCCTCGATCTTGCCCGTGCCCCACTTGCGCGCGATCGCCGCGGAACGGAGCTTGTTGAGCAGCACGGTCTTGCCGACGCCGCGCAGCCCGGTGAGCATGACGCTGCGCTCGGGGCGGCCGCGGGAGATGCGCTCGAGCACCACGTCGAACGCGTCGATCTGCTTCTCGCGCCCCGCGAGCTCGGGTGGACGCTGGCCCGCGCCGGGCGCGTAGGGGTTGCGTACCGGGTCCATGAACCGACGGTAACAACGGCGCTACGTGATTATGGTTCTCTCTTGCGCGTGTCCTAGAAGAATTTAGAAAGCGGTCAGATCCGCGCCAGGATCAGGCCGATGGGCATGCTGACGAGGATCACGGCCACGACGATGCGGTAGAGGTGCAGCCAGGCGCCGCTGCGGGCGCCGCGCACCAGGTACAGGAACAGCCCCATGGCCGGAATGAGAGCCGCGCCGCCCACGTCGACCAGCGCGACGTTCCAGCCCACCACGCCGTCGAGGCCGGTCCCCGTGATCACCAGCGCGCTGCCCGCGTTGAACAGGACGAAGGCCGACGCCACGACCGCCGCACCCGCCGGCCGCACGGCCAGCACACCCGCCGCGAGGCCCAGCACGATCTGCACGACGCCCACCACCAGCACCAGGTACGCGTTCGCCCACACGGTGAACTCGGTCGGGCGCGACGCGGTGGCGGCCGCCAGGACGCCGGCCCCCACGACCGCCGCGGCGCCGACGGCGATGAACGGCAGCGACCAGCGGGCGAACCGCAGCGACACAGTGCCCGCGCGGGCCTCTTCACCCCGCGCCCCGCCCGACGGCCGGGCATCGCGCTCCATCACCCCGTCACCCCGCGTACCTGCAGTCACGGCCATGATTCTAGGCCCGGCGGAGCCCGCGCGCCGTGACGGCGGACACCGTCCGGCGGCCCCCATGCGGCGACGGATCCCGCGGCCATTGCCCTGCCGCGCCGGTCGGCGGTACGGTTGAGGCATGAAGCGACTTCTCGTAGTTCACCGCCGTAGCGGGGTCTGATTCGACCGACCCCTCGCTGCGGGTCGTTGAGCTACACCGTCGGTCACCCTTTCTCGTCAAGGAAGACCGCATCATGAACGCTCAGCCCTTCACCGAAGTCCATTCAGCCTTCGACGCCCGTTCCATCGCGGACGGCCAGGCATTCACCGACGACGAGTCCGGCCGCAGTTCACGTCCGCTCCGCGAGTTCCGCGCCTTCACCCAGAAGCGCGGCCTGCCGCACCCCGCCACACCGCGCACCGGCATGCAGCGCACCCGCCGATGCGGCTGCCGGACGTCGGGCCTGCGCGACCGGACCACGACGCAACCGTGCACGGAGTGCCTCGACGCCGGCACGGTCGGCACCTGCCCGGCGGACCCGTTCTCCGCACGCTTCGGCCGCCCCCTGCCCAAGGGCATGCGCGACGCGGCGGCGCACATGGACTGGGAGACGTTCCTCGCCGCGTTCCGTCCCGCCGACGGCCCCCTCGTCCTGAACGACTTCACCGCTCGGCGCACAGGCTCGGCGCACCGGACGATCACCGCACGGGTGCGCGTCGACGGCGAGAACCGCACGCTGGAGGCCACCGGCGTCGGCACGATCTCCGCGATGACGGCGATCGTCTACCAGGCCGGATACCCGCTGGAGATCAACTCGTTCCACCAGCAGCGGGCGGGCACGAGGATCGCCACGTTCCTCGAATGCTCGCGCGGTTATCAGCGCCGGTGGGCGATGGGCATCGGCGAGACCACCGCAGAGTCGATCGTCGACGCCTTCATCGCCGCCGCAAACCGCGTGAGCGAGGTCCGATAGGCGGCGCTCCTGGTCGACCAACCGGGCAGAACACCGGGATCGATGCGCCCTGGGCCCGGCCGGTCGCGCCATTTCGGGGGATCCCGTTAGGGGATCTACGACGCACCGCGTAGGCTGATCGGCGAATGTACGGCACGCCGGTGCCCACCACCCGGCTGCGGTACTACCCCGCTACTCGGCGCCCGCACCGTCGGCGCCATGTTTATCGGCCGTGGAGGATGACCTGTGGACGCAACTGAATTCATGTCGGGCCTGGGCACGATCGTCATCATCGCGTCCGTCGTCATCGCAGCGCTGACGTCGCTGCTGCTGCTCATCGTGTCGATCAAGCCGGACTTCATGAACAACTGGAAGACCCCCGGCGAATCCGGCAAGGCCGAGGTCAAGACCACCGACGCGCACACCGGGCACAACGACTAGCCGCGTACCGCGTCTTCCGCTTCTGCCTGCCGCCCGTACGGGCGGCAGGCAGAAGCGTTTCCGGACCGGCGGCATGCGCGCCGGTCCCGCGGGGTTCGCGTAGTGCCGCCCGCGGATCGCTACCGCTACCCGTCCCGGCGTCCGCGCAGCCGTTCCATCTCGCGGCGGTCGCGCTTGGTCGGGCGGCCGGAGCCGCGATCGCGCACCGGCACTGCCGCGCGGTGCTCCCTCGGGGGCGGCGGCGGGCTGCGGTCGATCATGCACTCGGCCGCCACGGGTGCGCCCACCCGCTTGGTGATCAGCCGGGCGACCTCGACGATCCGCTCGCGGTCCGCGGCACGCACGCGGACCTCGTCGCCCACCGCCAGCAGCCGCGCAGGCTTCACGACGGTGCCGTTGACCAGCACGTGGCCGCCCTTGCACGCCGTGGAGGCGGCCGCCCGGGTCTTGAACAGCCGCACGGACCACAACCAGCTGTCCACCCGGCAGGTGCCGTCCGCCATCCGCGTCCCTCCGTTCTCGCGCCGTCGCTGACGGCCATTCTCCCCGAAGCCCCTGACGCACCGCAGGCAACGCCCCCTCGCGTGCCCCCACTGCCGGGCAGGCGGGCGCGACTGCTACTCGGGCGCTTGCTATAGACAGCACCTACTGGAACGTGTTCTACTTCAGGGGATGGTCTCCCGACAGCGAGGGAAGTTTCGTATGAAGGTCGCAGTGACCGGCGCCGCCGGTTTCATCGGTACGAACCTGGTGGAGCTGCTGGTGCAGCAGGGCAACGAGGTCGTCGCAATCGACCGCGTGGAGTCGGAGCACTGGCCGGAGACCGGGGTGAGCTGGGTGCGGGGCGACGTCCTCGACCCGGCCTCGATGGAGTCCGCGCTGGAAGGCGCCGAGGTCGTCTACCACCTGGTCGCCATGATCACGCTCAAGCAGAACGACGAGATCGCCTGGCGCCTGAACACCGAAGGCGTGCGCAACGTGGCGGAGGCCGCCCTCAAGACCGGCGTCCGCCGCATGGTGCACTGCAGCTCGGTGCACTCGTTCGACCAGTACGACTGCGGCGGCCACCTCGACGAGCAGTCGAAGCGCTCGGTGGGCGAAGACATCCCCGTGTACGACCGCTCCAAGTGGGCCGGCGAGCAGGAGCTGCAGAAGGTCATCGCCAAGGGCCTCGACGCGGTCGTCTGCAACCCCACCGGCGTCTTCGGCCCCAAGGACTTCGGCAGCCAGGGCGCGAAGCTGTCCCGCATCAACGACATGCTGCGCGACTCGGCGCGCGGCCGCGTGCCCGCGGTGATCACCGGCGGATTCGACTTCGTCGACGTGCGCGACGTCGCCCAGGGGCTCACCCTGGCCGCGGAGAAGGGCGCCACCGGCGAAAACTACCTGCTCACCGGGCACGACCAGGAAATGTTCGCCATGTTCAAGCTCGCCGCGCGCGTCACCGGCCGCCGCGGGCCGCTGCTGGCGTTCCCGTTGAAGATCATCGAGAAGATCCTGCCGGTGGCCGAGCCCATCACCGCGAAGTTCGGATCCGACGTGGTCTCGCGGGCCGCGATGGGGGCGCTGATCTCGCACCCGAAGGTGGACGGCGCCAAGGCCGCCTCCGAACTCGGTTACGCGCCCCGCCCGGCCGACCAGACCGTACGCGAGCTGGTGACGTTCCTGATCGACAGCAAGCAGCTCGGCGCCTGACCAGCCCGGCCTCCCAAGGAGCCTGAAGACCATGGACAAGCGGCCTCCCAGGCTGGACTCACCGGTAGTGCCGTCGGCCATCAAGGCGATGTCCCGCGCGCAGACCTGGGTGTACAAGCGGACGGGCGGCCGCGTCGGCGGGAAGTGGCGCGTGGGCGCCGGATTCCGCAAGCCGGTACCCACCCTGCTGCTCGAGCACCGGGGCCGCAAGTCCGGCCGAACCTACACCGTCCCCCTCCTCTACCTCGTCGTCGGCGGCGGGCCGGAGTCCGGGGGCGACCCGCTGACCGACGACCTGGTGGTCGTCGCCTCGCAGGGCGGGCTGCCGACCAACCCGCAGTGGTACCGGAACCTGGTGGCCGATCCGGACGTCGCCGTCCAGATCGGCAGCACCCGCCGTGCCGTGCGCGCCCACGTGGCAGGGGCCGACGAGCGTGAACGGCTCTGGCCGGCGCTGGTGGAGCAGTACGCGGACTTCGCCGCCTACCAGTCGTGGACGGACCGCACGATCCCCGTCGTGGTTCTGCAGCCGCGCTAGCGGGCGAGCCCTGCCCCGCGGTCCGTCATGCGCGGGCGGCGATCGCCCCGGCATCCACGCCGTCGGGCAGGGTGCCGTACTCGATCCCGCCGTCCCCGCCGAGCCGCGCCGCCACGAAGCCGTCGGCCACGGCCGTCGGCGCCTCGCGCACCATCAGCGACGCCTGGAACGCCAGCGCCATCGACTCCACCAGGCGCCGCGCACGTGATTCCGCGCCCGCGGGGTCGGCGGCCACCGCGGCGATCATCTTGCGCGTCCTCGCCAGGTGGGCGTCGAACGCGTGCGACGAGCCGGCCGCCAGGGCCACCTCGGCATCGAACGCCTCGACCGTCTCCGGCTCGCGCGCCATCGCCCGCAGCACGTCGAGGGCGATGACGTTGCCGGACCCCTCCCACACCGCCATCACCGGCTGCTCGCGGTAGCGCCGGGCCAGCGGGAAGTTCTCGATGAACCCGTTGCCGCCCAGACACTCCAGGGCCTCGTAGGCGTGGTGGGGGCCGCGCTTGCACACCCAGTACTTCGACACGGCGGTCGCGAGCCGGCGCAGCGGACCCTGCTCGCCGGTCTCGTCGTCGTACGCCGCGGCCAGGCGCATCGCGGTCCACGTCGCGGCCTCCGCCTCCAACTGCAGGTCGGCGATCACGCCCGTCATGGCCGGCTGGTCGATGAGGGTCTTGCCGAACGCCTGCCGGTGACGCGCATGCCAGGCCGCCTCGGCCACGGACTGCCGCATGCCGGCCGCCGAGCCGTAGACGCAGTCCAGGCGGGTGCGCCCCACCATCTCGATGATCGTGCGCACGCCCCGGCCGACCTCGCCGACGAGCCACCCCACGGTGCCGTCCAGCTCGATCTCGGAGGACGCGTTGGACTTGTTGCCCATCTTGTCCTTGAGCCGCTGGATGCGGAACACGTTGCGCGCGCCGTCGGGCAGCACCCTGGGGACCAGGAAGCAGCTCAGCCCGGCGTTCGCCTGCGCGAGCACCAGGAAGGCGTCCGATTGCGGCGCCGAACAGAACCACTTGTGCCCGGTGAGAGCCCAGGTGCCGTCGGAGAGCTCCTCCGCGCGGGTGGTGTTGGCCCGCACGTCCGAGCCGCCCTGCTTCTCCGTCATCGCCATCCCGAAGATCGCCCCGGGCTTGTCGAGGGTCAGCTGCGGGTCGTACTCGCGCGAGAACGTGCGCGGCACCCAGAATTCGGCCAGATCGGGGCTGAATCGCAGCGATGGCACGGCGGCGTGCGTCATCGAGACGGGGCAGGCGTGCCCGGGCTCCACCTGTGAGAACTGCATGAACACCCCGGCACGTGCCACATTCGCGCCCGGTCTCGGGTCCGCCCAGGCGCTGGTGTGCGCACCGTGCGCCACCGCAGCGCCCATGATCCGGTGGTACGACGGGTGGAAGTCCACCTCGTCCACGCGGTTGCCGTAGCGGTCGTGGGTGCGCAGCTCCGGAGTGAACCGCTGCACGAGCTCCGCGTCCAGCTGGAACTGCGCGCCGCCCACCAGCTCGCCCACTTCGGTCAGGTGCGGCGCGGCCCAGCCCCCGCCGTAGCGCTGCACCGCCTCCGTGAGCGCCGCATTGGTCGTGTACTCGTTGATGTCCGTGCGCGGCGGCGGCTGGTTGAACACCTCGTGGGTGGGGTGGCCGCGGCGGGCCGTGCCGGTCTGCGCCCCGGCGCCGGTTGCGGTCATGACCTCGTTCCTGCTGTTCGACGCCTCATACACTCATTGAACCAGCATTCACCGGATGTCGACACCGATCCGGGGCGGCTGCTCGTCCCTGTGCGACCCCTGCGCGCCGGCCCATTCGTCGCCGACTCATTGCGCGCCGGCCCATTCGTCGCCGGCCCATTCGTCGCCGACTCGGGGGCGGGCCCATTCGTCGCCGCGCGCCGATTGCCCACTCGCGCTCGCGGTGTCCCGGCGTGTCGTCGCAATCGGCGCGCGGCGCGACAACGGGCGCGCGGCGCCATAGGCGGGCCCCGGCCAACCTGCGTGCGGCGCGACAACGGGCGCGCGGCGCCATAGGCGGGCCCCGGCAACCGGCGCGCAGCCCAACAACGGGCCCTGGCAACCAGCACGCACCCTGACGCGACGACGGCCCCACCATAGGGCGGGGCCGTCGTCAGGCGGTTCCGGCGGAAGCGCCGGTCCTGGTGCCACGGGGTCACATGTCGGCGAAACTTCCATATCCGCCGCGGAAGAACAGCAGCGGGTCCACGTCACGCGCGGCCTCGAGTGCTGTCACCCGGCAGACCGCGATCGTGTGGTCGCCGGCCTCATGCTCGAACGCCAGCTCCGCCTCGATGCGGGCGAGCGCCCCGCTGACGACGGGCGCACCGTTGTCACCGCGGAACCACGGCAGCCCCTCGAACTTGTCGCCGCCGCTCACCGCGAACCGTCCGCAGACCTCCTTCTGGTCCGCGGCCAGCACGTTGATGCACACCGACTCCACGGCGCGCATCGCCGGCCAGCTGGTGGACGTCTTCGCCGGGCAGAACGAGACATAGGGCGGGTCGAGCGACAGTGACGTCACCGACTGACACGCGAACCCGAGCGGACGCCGGCCGTCGTGCGCGGTGATCACGGTGACGCCGGTGCAGAAGTTGCCCAGTACGGCGCGCAGCGTCCGCGGGTCCACTTCCGCATCGGGTGCCGGCCGGGCCATGGTCACGGGGGTCATAGGAGCACCCCCGGCACCGGTTCGCTGCGCATCGAGAACCCCATGCGTCCGTCGCGCGCGGCCTGGTCGATGGTCGAGTGCAGTGCCGGGCACACCGAACCCGCCGAGCCCGTCGCCGCGCCGGAGGGCCGCACCTCACCCGCCTGCATCAGCGGGCAGGACTTGTGCGCGTCGTCGAGCCACTGGATGCTCGTGTGCTCGTCGCTGTATTTCTCGGCCAGCACCGTGGTGCCGCATTGCGAGCAGTCGATCGCCTGCATCTTGTCCTCCTTACGCGCCGGCGGCACCGGATCCGGCGGTGGCCTTCTGCTGCTTCTCTGCGCGCTTGCGCTCGACGTTCTCGGCCACCTCGCGGTCCCAGTACTCGTTGGCCTTGGTGACGTCCACGTCGAACTCGAAGCGGCGCACCATGTCCTCGGTGATGTCGTCGCGGTCCACGTAGAACTGCTCGTACCAGCGGCGCAGCTGGTAGACGGGGCCGTCGTCCTCGCACAGCAGCGGGTTGTCGATGCGCGCCTTGGTGTCCCAGATCTGCACGTCCTGCTCGAAGGTCTCCATGGTGCCGTTGCCGAACTGCTCGGCCAGCGCCTGCGCCTCCTCGTCGGACATGCCGGGCAGCTTTGACACCATCACGCCGTACTGCAGGCGGAACGCGTCGGGGCGCACGGGCACGTGGCAGTTGATCAGGATGACCTCCAGGCCGTCCTGCGCCGTCAGCCGGTTGATCATGTAGGAGGGGCCGAAGTAGGAGGCGGTCGACTGTGTCACGCTCTCCTCGCCGAAGTTCACGTAGTCCTCGCCCGCCATGTCCGCGCGGGGCTTGAACGACATCTCCTGGGTGGCGATGTGGTCCTCGAAGATGTTACGGAAGTGCAGCGGCTGGTTGAGGTGCACGTAGAAGAAGTGCGCCATGTCGACGACGTTGTCCACCAGCTCGCGGCAGTTGGTGCCCTCGATCAGCACCGAGCTCCAGTTCCAATCGGTCCACTTGTCGGAGCCGTATCCCTCGATCTCCGGGATGGTCTCCTCCTCGGTGGGCTTGCCGCCCTCCGGGTCGTTCCACACGTACAGCTGGCCGTTGCGCTCGAGCGTCGGCCAGTTCTGCGTGCGGGCGCGCATGGGCACACGCTTGGCGTAGGGGATCTCCTTGCACTTGCCGTCGCCGCCCCAGCGCCAGTCGTGGAACGGGCAGGCGATCTCGTCGCCCTTGACCGTGCCCTGGGAGAGATCGCCCCCCATGTGCCGGCAGTAAGAATCGAGGACGTTGAGCTCGCCCTTGGTGTCCTGCCAGACGACGAGCTTGCCGCCGAACGCCTCCACCGAGTGCGGCGTGCCGTCGCGGAAGTCCTTCGCCAGCCCCAGGCAATGCCAGCCGCGGGCGAACCGTTCGGGGTTACCGCCCGATTCGATCTCGCGCACCTCGTCGACGACCGTATCTGCGGCGCCCCGAACCTCTTCACTGACCGTCATGGTTCACTCCAATCTCGAACGTGGTGCCCCTCACAGTGGCCTGACTGTCGGCGCTGTCACAGAAGATTCCCGCCCAGGGGGATGCGCTTGGGTCGGGGGCCGCACCGATTGGGAGGCTGCGGTGGGCCGATGGTGGAAACTAGTACGGCACTGACGGAGCGGATCGAAGACGGAGGCACAGGTATGAAGATCGGCATCTTCTCGCCGGTGGTGGTGCACCACCCGGCATCGGCCAGCGCGTGGGAGGCGGAGGCCGGCATCGCCGAGCTCGCCGACATCGCCTCGGCGGCCGACGAGCTCGGCTTCAACCACCTGACCTGCAGCGAGCACGTGGCCATCCCCACCGACGTGGCCGCAGAGCGCGGCGGCACCTACTGGGATCCGCTGGCCACCTTCGGGTTCCTCGCCGCCCGCACCCGCCGGATCAGGTTCGCGACGCAGGTGCTGGTGCTCGGCTACCACCACCCGCTCGACATCGCCAAGCGCTACGGCACGCTCGACACCGTCAGCGGCGGCCGGCTGATCCTCGGCGTCGGCGTCGGCAGCCTCCAGGAGGAGTTCGAGCTGATCGGCGCGCAGTTCGACGGCCGCGGGGCGGTCGCCGACGACGCCATGCGCGCGCTGCGCGCCTCGCTCGGCCGGACTGCACCGGAATACTCCGGCACGCACTTCTCCTACCGCGACTGGTTCGTCAAGCCCGCCGCCGTGCAGGAGCACGTGCCGATGTGGGTGGGAGGACGAACTCCGCGGTCACTGCGCCGGGCCGCCGAGTTGGGCGACGGCTGGGTGCCGTTCGGACTGCCCCACAGCCGCTTGTCCGAGCTGCTGGCGCGCCACGAACTGCCGGACGGCTTCGACGTGGTGCTCTCCGCCGAGCATGCGGTGGACCCGGCCGACGAGCCGGACCGTTGCCGGGCCGCCCTGGAATCGACCCGCGACGCGGGCGCGACGGTCGCCACCGTCACCATCGCCGCACGCAGCGCCGCCCACTACCTCGAGCAGCTCGCCGCCCTCGCGGAGCGCGCGCGCGAGGTGGGCGCCCAGCTCGGCTGAGCGCCCACCCCGCGTCGTGCCGCGGCTACTTCTTGATCCACGCGTCGTCGAACAGCATCACGCTGTCCATCGTCGGCGTCACGCCGTGCACGTTCGGCGACCAGGCGACGAAATTGCTGCCCGACGCCATCGGAACCATCGGCGCGTGCGCGGTGAACTGCTGCTGCAGCTCGGCGAACGCGGCGCGCTTCGCGTCCTCGTCCGGGGCCTGCTGGATCTTCGCGAGCAGCGCGTCCATCTCCGCGCTGTGGTAGCCGGACGAGTTGTTGGTGGACGTGCTGCTGAGTGCGCTGTACAAGCGGATGTACGGCGCCGCGTCCGGCAGGCTCAAGGCGGTGTAGCCGATGTCGTAGTCGTGGTCGACATACAGGCTCTGCACCATGTCGGTCACCGTGGGCACGAAGTCGATGTCCACGGTGAGGCCCACGCTCTCGAGCATGGCCTCCACCGTCAGCGCGTACTTCTGCGACCGCTCGTCCTGCACGCTCACGTAGGTCAGGCGGGTGGCGACGCCGTCCGCCTTCGCCTCGTCGACGAGCGCCCGCGCCGTGTCCGGGTCGAGCCCCGGCGCAGTGCCGTCGGCGTCGTGCCACTTGGACCACGCCGGGAAGATCTCCTTGCCCGGGTCCGCGGCGCCGCCGTCCACACGCTGGTTCACGGCCTCCGGGTCCAGTGCCAGCATGACCGCCCGGCGAATGCGCTCGTCAGCCCCGGGCCTGCCGGGCCGGCTGTTGAGCTGGACCTGGTCGGTGAGGCTGTAGCGGTGCAGGTACCCCGGGAACCGCTGCTTCGCCTGCTCCACGTAGTTCGGATCGCGCAGGTAGGCCATCTCGATGTCGCCGCTGGCCAGCGAGTCGATCTTCGGCTTCTCGCCCGCGATGGACACGAAGGTCAGCCCGTCCACGTGAGGCTTGCCCGCCCAGTAGTCGGGGCGCGCCGTCAGCTCCAAGGTGGACTGGCCCAGCGACTTGACGGTGAACGGCCCCGCCCCGATCGGCCTGAAGGCGGCGCCCTCGCCGGAACCGGGAGCCACGATCATCCCGTGGCCCAGCGACAGCATCGCGGGGAACTGGTGCCACGGCCGGTTCAGCGTGTAGACCACCGTCGAATCGTCCACCGCCTCGACGGACGCGACGCTGTCGGTGAACACCTGCGCGTCTGGCCCGTTCAGCCGGTTGTACCGCTCGGTGCTGGCCACCACGGCCGCCGCGTCCAGCGGCGTGCCGTCGCTGAAGGTGATCCCGTCGCGCAACGTGAGCGTCCAGGACATGCCGTCGTCGCTCTCGTCGAGAGATTCCGCGATGCGCGGCTCGTAGGTTTCCGCGACGGCGTCGTAGCGCACCAGGACGTCGTAGACCGCCGCGAGCTCCGTGCCGCCTGTCGTGCCCGACGCCTGGGTCTTCACCGGGTCCAGGCTGCGGACGGGGGCGTACGAGGCGAACCGCAGCACACCGCCGTCCACCGGTTCGCCGCCGTCCGGCTGGTCGCCGATGATGCCGACGGTGACCTCGCCGTCCGACGTTGCGGTGGCTCCGCCGCCCGGACTCTCGCTCACGCAGCCCGCCAGGACCAGCGCGGCGCCGCAGAACATCGCGGCCGCCCGCACTCCCCTTGTGAGCCTTGTGGACCCGCCTGCCCCTGTAGTCCCTGTGAACATGGTTCCTCTTCCCATTACGCAAGAAGGCAGGCGTCATCGCCCCTCGTGCCCGCCTTGTGGTTCCTTCGGCGGACCGCCGCGGCACCCCGCGCCGCGGTCCCTTCCGGCCCGCCGATTCTTTTGGCCGCCTGCGCTCGCCGGCAGCGCGCCGGTCAGCGCATCAGCACCTGACCGCCGTCGACGGGCAACGAATGCCCGGTGATGTACTTGGCGTCGTCGCTGCACAGGAACGCCACCGCGGCGCCGATGTCGCCCTCCGGGTCGCCGAACCGGTGCAACGGCACCGTGTTCAGGTACGCCTCCGCCTCCTCGGGCCGCTGCTCGGCCCAGGTGGCGAGCCCCGGCGACAGCGACAGCGGCAGGATCGCGTTGACCCGGATGCCGTCGTCGGCCCACTCGCACGCCGCCGTCCGGGTCAGCGCCCGGATCGCCTCCTTGGCCGCGGCGTAGATGCCGTAGCCCGACGGGTCCCAGCGGACCCCCGCCGCGGATCCGAGGTTGACGATGGATCCGCCGCCCGACAGGTGCGGGTGGCACGTGCGCATCAGCCGCAGAGTGGCCAGCGGGCCGGAGTCCATGACGCGGCCGTAGTCGTCGTCGGTGATGTCCAGCAGGCGCCCGTTGACCACCGTCTGGGCGTTGTTGACCAGGATCGACATCGAACCGAAGTGGTCCACCACGCGCTCGGCCAGCGACTCCGTGTCGAAGGGGTCGGTGACGTCGCAGGTGAAGGCCTGGGCGTCGCGCCCGCGCTCCCGGATCTCCTTCGCCGTCTGCTCCACCTTCTCGTAGGTGCGGCCGGCCAGCGCCACCTTCGCTCCGCGCTCGGCGAGCGCGAACGCGATGCCCTGCCCGACGCCCTGTCCGGCACCGGTGACCAGTGCCACCTTGTCTTTGATCGTCATGTGTTCCGGGTCCTTCCTCGAAGTATTTCCAGCGGTTCAGGCGCGCACGGAGACGCCGGGCGGCGCCGGGATCCCCGCGGCGCCCCCGTTTGCGCCACCGGCATCCGCAGTGGCCACCGGCCCGTACGCGGACTCGGGGTCCAGCACGCAGTGCGTGCGCCCGTAGACCGTGTACATGCACCGGTTGCAGTGCGTGCACAGCGTCTGCTTGCCGTGGTCCTCGCGGACCGCGTTGACCAGGCCCGGCTCGCGCAGCAGTCCGCGGCCCATCGCGAGGAAGTCGAAGCCCTCGCGCATCCCGGTCTCCATGTGGTCGTGGTTCGTGATGCCGCCGAGCAGGATCAGCTTGCTGTTCTTGACGACGGGGATGAACTGCCGCGCGGCCTCGAGCATGTAGAGGTCCTCGTACGGGAACTCGCCGAGCACCTTCTTGCCGAACAGCCGCACGCCCGTCTTCACCGGCTGCTTCATCAGCGCGGCGAAGTCCTCCACCGGGACGTCCCCGCGGAAAAGGAACATCTGCCGCACCACCGAAGAACCCTGGGTCAGCAGGATCGCGTCCAGGTTCGCGTCGGCGTCCAGCAGCTGCGCCGTACGCAGCGACTCCGCCAGCTTGATGCCGCCGGGGACCCCGTCGATCATGCTGATCTTCGCGGTCACGGCGATGGCGTCCCCCACCCTTTCGCGCACCGCGCGGGCGATCTCGCGCACCAGGCGCGACCTGTTGTCGATGTCGCCGCCGTACTCGTCCTTGCGACGGTTGAGCAGTGGGCTCAGGAACGCGCTAGGCAGGTAGTTGTGCCCGAAGTGCAGCTCCACCGCGTCGAGCCCGGCGTCCACGGCCACCTGCGCGGCCGCGGCGAACTGCTCGATGACCTCCGCGATCTCGCCGCGGGTGATCGGGCGGCAGTACTCGAACGAGGTGGGGTTGATGAACTTGCTGGGGGACGTGGGCGTGACGCCGGTGATCTTCTTCGAACCCACCGGGCCGGCGTGTCCGAGCTGGGCGGAGACCGCGGCGCCCTCGGCGTGGACCGCGTCGGCAAGGCGCCGCAGGCCGGGCACGGCCTCGGGGCTCATCACGATCTGGCCGGGGGCCGACTTCCCCTCGGGGCTCACGCAGCAGTAGGCGATGGTGGTCATCCCCACGCCGCCGCGGACGAAGCCCAGGTGGAAGTCGATCAGGTCCTGCGTGACCAGGCCCTCCGGCGAGCGCCCCTCCGACGTGGCCGCCTTGATGATCCGGTTCGGCACGCGCACCGGCCCCAGCGTCGCCGGGTCGAAGGGACTCGGCGTCCGGACCGGCGTCAGGCTCAGTGAGCGGTCGAGCCGCTCATGCGTGCCCGCCCCCGGTGACGGCTCGTGCGACGGCTGCGTCTGCTGCGGGTTCGGCGATTGTGCGTTCGATGACAACTGCGACACCTTTCTCGACTACGTGATGCCACTCACATTGCCGAGGTGACGCGCCCCATGACCGAATTATCCCGCCCAGGGGGAACGCGGTGCGCACAGCCTCCGATGACAGCGCCGCACAGGCCGGGCCTTCGCGGGTCACTCCCCCCCGGGCTCGGTCATCGGATTGATGCGGGCCGCGTCGATGATCTGCTTCTTCGCCGAGAGCAACGGCGCGATGAGCCGCGAGTCCATACGGTCGACGGGGACGCACACGGACACCGCCGCCGTCATCCGATAGGCGTCGACCGAATCGTCCGCACCCGCCTGCACGGCCGTGCCGAAGCAGCCGACGCCGCGCAACGACTCGCCCCTGTCGACGGCGTAGCCGCGCCGGCGCACCTGGTCCAGCTCCTGGTGCAGCGCCGCGGCGCCGCAGATGGTGCGCTCCGTGGCGGGCGTGAACGGCGCGAGGCTGTCGACCAGCCCCGCGGGCTGCATGGCCAGCAGCGCCTTCCCCAACGAGGTGCTGTGCGCGGGGTTGCGCCCGCCGATCCGCGTGGGCACCGCCGCGCCGAAGCGGCCGGGGCCGATCTTCTCCCAATAGACCACCTCGGGGCCGTCGAGGAAGGCCATGTGCACGATGAAGCCCGTCTGCGCGTGCAGGCGGTGCAGCGCGGGCAGCGCCCCGCGGTAGAACCAGTGGTTACGCACACCCTTGGTGCCCAGGTCGAACAGGCGCGGCCCCAACTCGTAGTTCGAGCCCACGCGGAACAGCCAGCGCTTGCGCTCCAGGTGGGTCAGCAGGCGGTGCGCCGTCGAGCGGGCGAGCCCGGTGCGCTCGACGACGCCGGACAGCGTGAGGAACCCGGCGTCCTCGACCGCGTCGAGGATGAGGTCCAGCCTGTCGAGCATCGACAGGCTTCCGGCTTCGTCCTTGCGATAGCCCACGGCGGGCCTCCACTCCTGTTCGCTGTCGGTGCGGCGGCGATTGTAACCGTCACCACCATCGCCCTCCGACGTTAATGCCATCACAGAGCTTCGTCGGCCCGCCGTCCCACTGCGCGACGAGCCGGGCGCCGACCCGGGACCCAGTGTCCCGGACCGGCGCCCGGCTCGTCAGGCGGCGTCCGCGCTTCGTGGGAGCCTCAGCGTCCCATCATCTCCGCGACCTCGGCGGCCTCGGCGAGGACCTGCCCGTCGCGGGGGAACCCCGAGCGCTCCAGGGCCTTCTCGTAGTGTCCCTCGACGATCCACACCGGGCCGTCGGCGAGGTGCTCGAGGCCCTGCCGTGCCACATCGGCCGGGTCCGACACGTTGAGCCCGGGGGTGTCGAACTGCAGGCCGGCCCGCTCCATCGCCGGCGTGCGGGTGACCCCGGCGGTCAGCGCCAGCACGTCCACGTCGTACTCGCGCATCTCCAGCCAGAGCCCCTCGGTAAAGATCCTGCTGAACGCCTTGGCGCCCGAGTACACGCTCATGTGGGTGCAGCCGACGAACCCGGTGACCGAGCCGAGCAGGATGATCCCGCCGCGGCCCCGTTCGCGCATGGGCCCGCCGAACAGGTGCGTGATCTCGAGTTTGCGGTCGATGTTCAGCGTCAGCACCTTGCGGAAGGCATCGAGGTCGCCGGTGACGAACTCGTGGCCGTAGGTGTTGGCGCCGGCATTGACCACCAGCAGCCCCACCTCGAGGTCCGCGGTCGCCGCGGCGATCGCGTCCATGGCACCCGGGTCCACCAGGTCCACGCTGAGGGTGCGGACCTCGGTGCCGTGCGCACGGACGGCCTCGGCGGTCTCCTCCAGCGGGCCCGGTTTCCTGGCGATGAGCAGCAGGTTGAGCCCGGCCTTCGCGATCAGGTGGGCGAACTCGGCGCCCACCGCTTCCGAGCCGCCGGCGACGACGGCCCAGGGCCCGTACTTGCGGGCGTCGAGTTCCAGGTCCGGGGCGCTCACGAGATCACCGCCAGCGGTTCGGAGCCGGACCAGTCGTGACCCCAGTAGCTGTCCGCGGTGATCTCCTCGGCCGTGTAATGCTCCTCGTCCACCAGCATGCCCTGGCAGCCGAACTCGATGTCCCAGCCGCCCGGCGCCCGCACGTAGAACGACACCATCTTGTCGTTGGTGTGCCGCCCGATCGTCGACGACAGCGAGATGCCCTCCTTGACCACGCGGTCCTGCGCCTCGCCCACCGCGTCGAGCGTGTCCACCTCGACCATCACGTGGATCAGCCCCGGACCCTGCTTGGGCGAGGGCATCATCGCCAGGCTGTGATGACGCTGATTGACCCCGAAGAACCGGATACGCAAGGGCCCGTCCGCCGGCGAGGCGTGCTCGGCCGCCGCGATCTCGGCCTCGGTGGGCTCCGCCGCGCCCATCCGGTACGCACCGCGCGGCAGGAAGCCGAGGGTCTTGACGTAGAAGTCGTAGGCGGCGCCCTGGTCCGGCACCGGGATCACCACGTGCCCCAGCCCCTGCGCACCCGTGACGAACTTCGCCCCGAACTGCGTCACCACCGGACTGTGGTCCAGCAGCGCCCCGTGGAACACCTCCAGCTTCGTGCCCGCCGGATCGGTGAACGCGATCGCCGCCTCCACCCGGCGCGCATCCGCCTCGGCCTGCGTCAGATCCCGCACCTCGACACCGTCCGCGCTCACGGACTCGCGCAGCCGGTCGAGCGCCTCCTGATCGCGCACCTCCCAGCCGACCACCGTCACCCCGTCGGACTCGCCCGGCGTGACGATGATCCGCGCCGCCCGCTCATCCATCCGCAGATACAGCGCGTTCTCATCGGGCCCCGAGCCCTCCGCGAACCCGAGCACCCCGAACGCCAGCTTCCGCCAGCGCTCCATGTCATTCGTCTGCACCTCGATGTACCCGAGCGCCCGGATCTCGCGGCGGTTCGTGACGCCGGAATTCTTCCCGTCGGCCATGGTGTGCTTCCGTCCTTCCGTGCTGTAGTGGGTCGACCGTCAGATCATCTTCCGCAGCGGCCCTTGCGGATCCGCGCCGAGCGAGCTCAGGGTCGCAGCGTGGTAGACGGTGTTGGGCGAGTGGATCGCGTGATGGATGCCGGCCTGCGCGTCGCGCCAGAACCGCTGCATCGGCTTGTCCATGCGCAGCGCGTTGCCGCCGCAGCGCGCGTAGATCGCGTTGGCCGCCTCCACGGCCCGCCACGCGGCGCGCACCTGCGTCGCACGACCCTGCGCACGCTCCGCGAACGTCGCCTTGCGCCCGCTCTCGGTGATGTCCCAGAAGCGGTCGGCATTGGCCAGCAGCTCCGCGCGCGCCGCCCGCAGGTCGGCGGTCAGCTCGCCGAACTCGTACATGGTGTAGGGATCGTCCTTGATCTTCGCGCCGTTGGCGTCGATGCGCTCGGCCTGGTAGTCCTCGGCCAGCCGCAGCAGCCCCTCGCAGATGCCGATCGTGGCCGCGGTGATGCCCATCGGGAACATCGCCGACCACGGCATCTGATACAGCGTCTCGGTGCGGCCCGAACGATCCTGTCCGGTCCCCTCGGAGACGTCCTCCCAGGTCATCGTGCGGTACTCAGGGACCACCGACCCCTTGATGACCAGGTCCTTGCTGCCGGTGCCGCGCAGGCCCACCACGTCCCACGAGTCGTCGATGATCTCGTAGTCGCCCCGCGGGACGATCACGTGCACCATCTGCGGCGGCTGCGCCATTGAACCGTCCGGGTTCGCGAGCATGGCGCCCAGGAACGCCCAGCGGCAGTGGTCGGTGCCCGAGGAGAACGACCAGCGACCGCTGAAGTCGTAGGTGCCGTCGCCGCGCGGGGTGAGCATGCCGCCGGGCATGTACGGGGAGGCCATCCAGATGCTGCTGTCCTCGCCCCACACCTCCTCGCGCACCCGCTCGTCGTTGTAGGCCAGCTGCCACGGGTGCACCCCGCACACGCCCAGCACCCAGCCCGCCGCCGGATCCAGCGACGCCAAACGCATCACCGTCTCCGCGAACTGGCGCGGCCGGTACTCCAGGCCGCCGTACTCGGAAGGCTGGAGCATCCGCATCGCGTCGGCTTCCACCAGCATCTGCACCGTCTTGTCGGTGAGCTTGCCGATCTTCTCGGCCTCCGCGCCCTGCGCGAAGAGCTCGTCCGCGTGCTCCTCGATGTATTCGAGAACCTTGTTGCCCATATCCGCCTCCCGAGGCCGTGTCGTCGACGGTGCCGACGCGGAGAGCGCGCGACACCTACGACCCAACACTCACAGCGCGGTGTGTCCGTCAGCACATTGATCCCGCCCGGCGGGACAGATGGGTCCCGCCGGGCGGGACGCGCAGCCGGGCCTCACTCCACCACTGCGTCGCTTGCCCATCCCCCACCAACCCGCAACCTCAGCGAGCAGCCGGGCCTCACTCCACCACTGCGTCGCTGAACACTGTCGGATCGCCAAGGAACCCCCGGTGCGACGGCGGCCGGTTCCCGTCGATGTCGGTCACCTCCAGCTCTTCCGCCACCTCCGCGCCTATCAGCACCTTCCCCGAGCGGTCCATCAGGCGCGGATCGCGGGCCAGCGCGTCGATCACCCGGCCCGGGAACTCGGCGCTCTCCGCGTGCGCGGCGAACCGCTTGTACGCCTCCGCGTTGGCCTCGAACGCCGCGGCGGTGCGCTCGGTCTTGAGCATGCCCATCCACAGCGACAGCGCCGCGACTCCGTACGGCCGCAGGTCATGAGCCATGTCGTGCGCCATCTTGTCCACCGCCGCCTTGCCGGCACCGTAGGCGGGCCCGTGCATGTAGCAACGGGCGCCGAACGACGACGTGTTGACGATCAGCCCCTCGCCGCCCGCCACCATCAGCGGCGCCGCATACCAACTGGCGACGTAGGACGAGCGCAACCCCACGTCCAGCACCACCTGCATCGACAGCGGCTTCTCCCAGAACGGTCCCTTCTTCGCCAGGTCGTCGTGCACCACCAGGGCGTTGTTGACCAGGATGTCCAGCCGGCCGCGCTCGGCCCGCACCCGCTCGAACAGCGCGGCCACCTGCTCGTCGTCGGCGTGGTCGCAGATCACGGGCACGCCCGTGCCGCCGCGGGCGGTGATCTCGTCGGCCGTGGCCTGCACGGTCCCCGGCAGTGGGGCGTCGCCCTCGTTCCGCGTGCGCCCGGTGACGTACACGGTGGACCCCGGCCCCGCGAGCCCCAGCGCGATCCCCTTGCCCGCACCGCGGCTCGCGCCGGTCACCACGATGACCCTGTCGGAATTCAAGCCCATATCCCTACTCCTTCGCCGACGGCCGCACCCGGCGACCGTGCTGTGCTTGCGGTCGAACCAACCATGCCCATGGTCGAACCAACTGTGCCCACGGTCGAACCAACTGTTCCCATGGTCGATCACACTGTGCCTGCGGTCACCGCGACTCTGTCACGGGCGACCACGGGGAGGCGCGCATTCCTCCGGCCGTGTGGGACGTCGTGACACCCAACGCACATTCTGTGGCCCTCGGATGGTGGGAAACCACCATCCGAGGGCCACAGAATGTGAATCGTGCGTCATCGCCGGGTCCCGGCACCCGCCGGCAATGCGCATCCGGCCCGCGCGCGGCACCATCGGAACCATGACTGATACCGCAGACGACGACAACGCAGTCCCCCGCGTCACCCTGAACTCGGGCCGCAATGTTCCGCAGCTCGGCTACGGCACCTTCAAGGTGGCCCCCGCCGATGCGGCCGCGGCGGTGGGGGCGGCGCTGGAGGCCGGCTACCGGCACATCGACACCGCGCAGATGTACGGCAACGAGGCCGAGGTGGGCGCCGGTATCGCAGCATCAGGGATCGGCCGCTCGAACCTGTTCCTGACCAGCAAGCTGAACAACGGCAATCACCGGCCCGACGACGCCCGCCGATCCTTCGAGGAGTCCTTGGCCAGGCTCGACACGGACTACCTCGACCTCTTCCTCATCCACTGGCCGCTGCCCACACGCTACGACGGGGATTTCGTCGGCACGTGGAAGGTGCTCGAGGAGTTCGCCGCCGACGGCCGCGCACGCAGCATCGGGGTCTCCAACTTCCAGGTGCCGCACCTGCAGCGCCTGCTCACGGAGGCGGACACCGTCCCGGCGGTAAACCAGGTGGAGGTGCACCCGCTGTTCGGCAACGAGCAGGTCCGCACGTTCTGCCGCGAGCACGACATCGCGGTGGAGGCGTGGTCGCCGTTGGCGCAGGGCGCCGTGCTGGACGAGCCCGCGGTGCGCGAGCTGGCGGAGCGGCTGGGGCGCACCGCGGCGCAGGTGGTGCTGCGGTGGCACCTGCAGCGCGGTGACATCGTCTTCCCCAAGTCCATGTCGCCCGCACGGATGCGGGAGAACTTCGACGTGTTCGGATTCGAGCTCGACGGCGACTCGATGGCGCAGATCGCCGCCCTCGACCGGGGGCCGGAGGGCCGTGTGGGGCCGGACCCGGACGTGTTCGACCGGATCTGAGCGCCCGGTGCCGTCACGCGGCAGGCCGGCCCTTCCTCTCTTCAGAGGAGGGCCGGCCTGCCGCGTTGCCGCTGCCTCGGCTACCCGCCGGAAACCTCGCTGCGGATCCGGTCGACCACCGAGGAATCGGCCAGGGTGGTCGAGTCGCCGGGCTCGCGGTTCTCGGCGATGTCACGCAGCAGGCGCCGCATGATCTTGCCGGAGCGGGTCTTCGGCAGCTCCTCGACCAGCATGATCGAGCGCGGGCTGGCGATCGCGCCGATCTCTTCGCGGACGTGCTGGCGCAGCTTGGCCACGATGTCCTCGCCGCCGCCGTGCGCGCTCTGCTTGAGAATCACGAACGCCTCGATCGACTGGCCGGTGGTCTCGTCGGCGGCGCCCACCACGGCGGCCTCGGCCACCGCATCGTGCGAGACCAGCGCCGATTCGATCTCGGTGGTCGACAGCCGGTGCCCCGAGACGTTCATGACGTCGTCGACGCGGCCGATCACCCAGATGTCGCCGTCCTGGTCGCGCTTGGCACCGTCGCCCGCGAAGTACACGCCGGGGAAACGGTCCCAGTAGGTGCGCTGGAACCGGTCGTCGTCGCCCCACAGCGTGCGCAGCATGCCCGGCCACGGCTCCTTGACCACCAGGTACCCGCCCTCGTTGTTGCCGACGGGCTTGCCGTCCTCGTTGAACACGTCGGCGACGATGCCGGGCAGCGGGCGCATGGCCGCGCCCGGCTTGGTGGCCGTGACGCCCGGCAGCGGGCTGATGAGGATCTGACCGTTCTCCGTCTGCCACCAGGTGTCCACGACGGGGGTGCGGTCGCCGCCGATGTTCTTGCGGTACCAGACCCAGGCCTCGGGGTTGATGGGCTCGCCCACCGAGCCGATCAGCCGCAGCGAGGACAGGTCGTACTCGGCGGGGATCTGGTGGCCCCACTTCATGAAGGTGCGGATGGCGGTGGGCGCGCAGTACAGGATGGTGGCCTTGTACTTCTGGACGATCTCCCACCAGCGCCCCTGGTGCGGGGTGTCGGGGGTGCCCTCGTACATGATCGACGTCGTCGCGTTGGCGAGCGGCCCGTAGACGATGTACGAGTGGCCGGTGACCCAGCCGATGTCGGCCGCGGTCCAGAACACGTCGGTCTCCGGCTTGATGTCGAACACCGCGTAGTGCGTGTACGAGGTGCCCACCATGTAGCCGCCGGTGGTGTGCAGGATGCCCTTGGGCTTACCCGTCGTGCCCGACGAGTACATGATGTACAGCGGGTGCTCGGCGTCGAAGGCCTCCGGCGTGTGCTCGGTGGACTGCCCGTCCACCGCGTCCGACCACCACTTGTCGCGGCCCTCGGTCCAGGCGACCTCCTGGCCGGTGCGCTTGACCACCAGCACGGTGTGCACGTCGGGGCAGCTCTCCAGCGCCTCGTCGACTGCCGCCTTGAGCGGCGAGGCCTTGCCCTTGCGGTAACCGCCGTCCGCGGTGATGACGAACTCCACGCTGCAGTCCTGCACGCGGTCGGCGATGGCCTTGGACGAGAATCCGCCGAAGATCACGGTGTGCGGGGCACCGATGCGGGCGCACGCGAGCATCGCGAACACCGTCTCGGGGATCATCGGCATGTAGATGGCCACGCGGTCGCCGGTCTTGACGCCCAGTTCGGTGAGCGCGTTGGCTGCCTTGTTGACCTCGTCCTGCAGGTCCTTGTAGGTGATGGTGCGGGTGTCGCCGCCCTCGCCCTCGAAGTGATAGGCGACGCGGTCGCCCAGACCGTTCTCCACGTGCCGGTCCACGCAGTTGTAGGCGGCGTTGAGTTTGCCGCCCACGAACCACTTGGCGTGCGGGGCGCCCGACCAGTCGAGGACCTCGGTGTAGGGCTCGGCCCAGGTGATGCGCTGCGCGGCCTCGTCCCAGAAGCCCAGGCGGTCCTTCTCGGCGCGCTCGTACGCGTCGGCTTTCACGTTGGCGTTCGCCGCGAAGTCGGCCGGCGGCTCGAAGATGCGGCTCTCGCGGCCGAGCGCGGCGATTGTCTGTTCTGTGGACACTCTCATCGTCTCCTTAGTGATGTCCGTGCCGGGTGCTTTCCATCCTGCTCGCCCGGGGCCGTCGTGTGTACCGGTTCAGGCCCGCCGCCGGGCCGGCGCTGCCGGCCCGGCGGTCGCTCAGCGCGGCCCGACCGGCAGCACCGTCTTCTTGAAGGTCGCGTTGGTCACGACGGCGAACGACGCGTACCAGGCGGCGACGGCCGTGATGATGCCGAGCCAGCCGCCGATATGCGTCACGGTGTCGTTGCCCGAGAAATCACCGGCCATCAACAGGAAGAAGGTGGGCGTCAGCAGCGCGAAGACCGCGACGATGGCCAGGTTGGTGCGCAGTGAGGCGATGAGCATGTAGGTGGTGAAGATGCTCCACGCCAGCAGGTAGACGGCCACGCCGTGATCGGCGCTGTTGCCGACGAGGCCCGTCAGGTCGGTCTGGGTGGTGAGGTACCAGAACGAGACCCAGAATCCGCCGTACGAACAGAACGCGGTGGCTCCGAACGTGTTGCCCTTGGCGAACTCCCACAGCCCCGCCCCGAACTGCACGATGCCGCCGTAGGCGAGCGCGAGGCCGAAGACCACCGGCTCCGCGTCCACCAGGCCCGCGTTGACGACACTGAGCACGAACGTGGTGAGCGCGAAGGCCCCCAGGCCCAGCGCCCCGGGGTCCGCTATGTGCGCACCCGGGATGCGACTGGTCGATGGTTCTGTCATTGCCCCTCCTCGAACGGTTCCGAAACAGTGAACTGCTGCACCTCAGCGTATGCATGGTGACGCAGCACACAAGGCCTTTGGCGATCCACCCCCCATATCGGGGGTGGCGCCGCTCGAGGCATTCGCGTGCGGCACCGCGGGCGCGGCACGGACCGGACGGGGCATCCGGCGCCCGCCGCCCGCGCGGCCGGACCCGCACCGCCGCCCCCGCCGGGCCCGCGTCGAACCGGGTCGGCGCTCAGCACGCTGAACAGCATTTTCGGGCCGCTATCGACCCCTCCATCCGGTGACGTGCCGCACAGAATCCCTGTGCCCCTCGACACATTCGGACAAAAACGCCACCCCTGCGCGAGCGCTGTGCGACCCGTGCGAGCAGGAAAGACTCCGCCGCATATGCAACAGGTCACGAATAACGGCGAGTAGACCTACTCGTGACCTTTCCGTGATCTTCCCCTACTGTCGTCGGCAGCCCGAACTCAGCGGGTGAACGTCGGACCGCCGCCGCATCCTGCCCCGCGATCCGGCAGACCGAAAACCTTCGAGGGCAGGGTCCCAGCGCGGACAGCACACCGGCGGCCATCGCAGCCCGGGCCAGAGGCCCACGGCGGCACAGGCAGCCACCGCATCGACAGCGGCACGGAGAGGAAACACTTCACATGACCGGAATCACCATCAAGCGCGCACTCGGCACCGTCGCCGCCGCCGGCATCGTCGTCGGCGCGCCCCTGGCCATCGGGGCCGGCACCGCGTCGGCCGCAGACTGGTCCGGCGTCGCCCAGTGCGAGTCCGGCGGCAACTGGTCGACCAACACCGGCAACGGCTACTACGGCGGCCTCCAGTTCAGCCAGTCCACCTGGGCGGCCAACGGCGGCAGCGGCAGCCCCGCCAACGCCAGCCAGTCCGAGCAGATCCGCGTGGCGGAGAACGTCCTGCAGACCCAGGGCCCCGGCGCGTGGCCCGTGTGCGGCCAGTACCTCAGCGGTGGCGGCACCGGCGGCGACGGCGGCCAGCAGCAGGCCCAGACCACCTCCTACCAGGAGACCTCCTACGACCAGTCCGCCGACCAGTCCGGCGCCGACTACACCGCGCCGAGCCAGCAGACCGCCGACTCCGGCGCGTCGGATTCGGCGCTGACCAAGAACGCCGACGGCACCTACACCGTGCAGCTGGGCGACACGCTCTCGAAGATCGCCATCGCCTTCGACGTCCCGATGGGCGAGCTGGCCCCCCAGGTGGCCGACATCAACCTGATCTTCCCCGGTCAGATCATCGACATGGTGAAGTGACCTCGCCGGCCGCTTGATGCCCCGCGTCACCGACGCGACCCCTGACGGCGGACGATCACACGAAACCCCCGGGCCCCCGCCCGGGGGTTTCGTACGTCCAAAACCCGTGCTGTCATCCGGGAAATGGCGGCGCCCGTCGGCTCCTACGTGCAGAATCAGAAATTCAACCTGAACATCCGTCCCATTTTGTACCCGAGGTACAAACCGCGGCGGAAAGTCGGTCGCTCGCGCACATGCGCACATCATGCCCGCGCACGTACTGTCATAGACGGGGCGCCCGAAGAGCGGCTCGACTCCCTCATGAGGCGCCCGATGTGCGTGAACCCGTCGGCAGGCACAGCCGCCGCGGGCTCCGGGCAGCGTAACCCCCCGATGCTGCCCGTGAGACGCACACCCCGGCCGCACCCACCCCTCCCCCCCATTGGGGTGCGGCCGGGCCCCAGCCTCCTGGATCCGCCGGCCGTGAGCAGTTCACGCCGGACCGGCGCGCACCTCTAGTCGGTGAGCACCTCGGACCCGAGCCAATAGCAGATCAGCACGGCCAGTTCGATGCTCGACCGGTTCTGTTGCAGCGGGCGTCCCAGCATCTCCTCTGCGCGCCGGATGCGGTACTTCACCGTGTTGGCGTGCAGGTGCAACGCCGTCGCCGCCGACTTGTGGCTGGCACCGTGCAGGTAGAACATGCGGATCGTCTCGCGCAGGCGCGCGGCCGACTCGTCGTCGTCCGCCAGCGGGCCCAGCGTCTCCGCCACCCACGACGAAGTTGCGCGCATGTCCGTGCACAACATCGCCACGGCGGACAGGCCGGGTTCGTCGTATCCGGTCGCGCGGCCGGCCGGCCGGTCCGCCAGCGCCGCCACCGAGCGGGCGAGCATCGCGTGCGCGTGCGAGCGCCGGAATCCGTCGATCCCCTGGCCCACCGTCCCCAGCGCCACGGACACCTGCTCGCGCGGCCGCGGAGCGCGCCCCGCGAGATCGGGCGCGGGGTCCCACGCTGCTCGGACCCGCTCCCCGTCGAGCAGCATCCCCGTGACGTGGTCGAGCGGATACCAGGCCCACACGCTCAGCTCGTCGGCCGTCACGGCCAACGGCCCGCTCGCCGCGCCGACGATCACGCCCAGGTCGCGCACAGCGCGCTCCAGCGTGGCGGCCCCGTCCGCACGGTCGGAGTCCTCCGGCAGCCACAGCACGGCCGCGATATGGGCCTGGTCCAGGTCGTAACGCAGGTGCGACGCGGCGTCGCGCTCCCCGTTCCCGTCGAGGACCCTGCGCACCTGCTCCACCCGCTGACTGTTGCCGCCGGTACGCCAGCGGTCGCGCTCCTCGCAGTAGATCCCGCTGAGCTGCTCGGTGATCGAGTCGATGTACTCGTAGGACAGGCGGAGCGTGTGGCGCACCGCGGCCAGGATCACCGCGGGATCCGCCCGCCGGTCGCGCTCCGCGGGATCCACCGGCGCCCCCGGCCCGGTCACCAGCATCGTCATTCGCTGCAGAAAATCGTCCTGCAGCGCCGCCAGCCCCATCCGGTACGAGCGGACGAGCACCTCCACGGGCACCTCGTGCTGCGCCATCCGACGGGCGAACTCGGCCGCCGCCGCCGGAGGTGCGATCCCCCCGGCCGGAATCCCGTGCCGCAGCGCGTGCAGCACCGTCTCGACGTTGCTGGAGATGCTGGCGCGCAGCAGATCGGCCCAGTGCCTGTCGCCGCGCATCTCCGCGAAGTGCGACTCCAGAAGCTTCTTGACCTCGGCCGAGTTCGCGTCCAGGTCGCGCTCCATGTTCGCGGCCACGTCCACCACGACGTCGCCGACCAGATCACCGACCGGGTCCGCGTACGGATCCCTCCCCGGATGCGGACGCTCAGAGCCACCGTGGATGGGTACTCCCGCCATGGCCCCAAGATAGTCGCACCGCCCACGCACCGGCTCGGGCGGCCCGGTCGTGACCACGGGTCGGCCCCCGCGCGAACCGCCTGCGCGACTGGCGGAATCTCACCGGCGGGGGTCACGCGCCCCGGCGGAACAGTCCGCATTCCGGCCCCGGCTCCGCCGCCGCATGGTAGGACCGGTCGTGACGAGTGGAGGCACATGTGACAACCGAACCGGCCGCCCCCGGCCTGCCCCCGGTCACCGGCAGCCTGTACCCGGGCACCGTCGCGGAATCGACTCCGGACAAGCCCGCGGTGATCCGCCCCGCCACACGCGAGGTGCTCACCTACGGGGACCTCGAAAGCCGGTCGCGGCGCGTCGCCCACTACCTGCGCGGCGCCGGGCTTAGGCCGGGCGACCACGTCGCCATGATGTCCGGCAACGACGTGCGGATGATGGAGATCTACTGGGGCGCCCTGCGCAGCGGCCTCTACATCACCGCGGTCAACTGGCAGCTCACCGCTCCGGAAGCCGGATTCGTCATCGACGACTGCGGCGCCGACGCACTGTTCGTCTCCGCCGAGGCCGCCGCGGCCGTGGGCGGAGAGCTCCCCGCGGTGCCGCACCGAGTGGTGTTCGGCGGCAGGGTCGAGGGGTTCGAGGACTACGACGAGGTTCTCGCCGCCCAGCCGGACGCCCCATTGGACGGCCAGCCACGCGGCCAGGACATGCTGTACTCGTCGGGCACCACGGGCCGCCCCAAGGGGATCCGGCCGCCGCTGCCGGCGGGGGACGTCGACGCGATCCCCGACCCGTACACCGAGGTGTTCAAACCCATCTACGGGTTCGACTCCGATTCGGTGTACCTGTGTCCCGCGCCGCTCTATCACGCCGCGCCACTGCGGTTCTGCGGGATGGTGACCTCCATCGGCGGCACCGTGATCCTGATGGACCGCTTCGACGCCGAGGAGTCGCTGCGCCTGGTCGAGCAGTACCGGGTCACGCACAGCCAGTGGGTGCCCACCATGTTCGTGCGCATGCTCAAGCTCGCCCCGTCCGTGCGTGAGCAGTACGACGTCTCCAGCATGCGCTGCGCGATCCACGCGGCCGCGCCCTGCCCCGCGGAGATCAAACGCCGGATGATCGAGTGGTGGGGGCCGGTGATCAACGAGTACTACGCCGCCACCGAGGGCGTGGGGGCCACCTTCATCGACTCCGAGCAGGCCCTGGCGCACCCCGGGTCGGTGGGCATCAGCGTCCTGGGACCCGCTCACATCTGCGACGAGGGCGGCCGCGAACTCCCCGCAGGTCAGGTGGGCACCGTCTACTTCGAACGCGAAAGCGCCACTTTCGAGTACCACAACGACCCCGCGAAGACCCGCGCCACACGGCATCCCGAACACGACAACTGGGCGACCACCGGTGACATCGGCCGCCTCGACGACGACGACTTCCTCTACCTCACCGACCGGGCGGCCTTCACCATCATCTCCGGCGGCGTCAACATCTACCCGCAGGAGGCCGAGAACGTCCTCACCCTGCATCCCGGAATCCTCGATGTGGCCGTCATCGGCGTGCCCGACGACGAGCTGGGCGAAGTGGCTCTCGCCGTGGTCGAACCCGCGCCGGGGGTCCGCCCCTGCGCCGAACTCGCCGACGAGCTCCTCGCCTACGTCCACAACGAGATCGCCCACTACAAGGTGCCCCGCTCAGTGGTGTTCGTCGACGAGCTGCCCCGCACGCCCACGGGCAAGCTGGTCAAGCACCGGCTGCGGGAGCGGTTCGGCTGATATGGGTTTCGGGCGCGCACGCGCGGACGACGGCGCCCCTACCGGCCCGCCTCCGCGCGATACGCGCCCGGCGGCATCCCCATCACCGCGGCGAAGTCCCGCGCGAAGTGGGCCTGGTCGCTGTACCCGAGTTCTTGTGCCACGTCGGCCAACCGGGAGTCCGGGTCGTCGCGCAGCCGGGCCGACGCCTCCTGGAGCCGGCGCCGCCTGATGAGCCACGTGGGCGAGTAGCCGATCCGCCGACGGCAGATCCGCTGCAGCCGACGCTGATCCATCGAGAACCGGGCGGCGATATCGGCGACGCGAATCAGCTTGTCGTCGGATTCGACGTCGTCGACTATCGCATTGATGAGCAGTCCTTCGTCGTCGATGGTGAACTGCCGCAACCAGTCCAAGATGAGGGCGACGACGGCGTCATCCACCGCAGTGCCATCCCCCGCAGCGCCATCCACCTGAGCGTCGTCCACGTCCACGGGATCCCGCCCGCCCATCGCGGCCCGCACCGCCGGCACCAGGCGTCCGCCCTTCGGCACTTCCCGCACCGTCCCCGCGATGTCCGCCATGCTCCGGCACGTGAGAATCGTTCCCGCCGCCGGCCGCAGCAGAACGCCCACGGCCCAGGACCGCCCGCGCAGGTCCACCGTCGACAGACCGCGCTGCGGCCCGTACAGCGCCGCGACCGCCGGTTCGATGACGACGTTCGTTCCCGGGTACTCCAGGACCGGCTGGGCGAGAACCTCCCCGGCCGGCAGGTCCCACCGCGGGATCCACACGTGCCGGGCCAGCGCCGAAACATCGTGGGGCACGGGCAGGCGGCGCACGTCGACCCGGTTATCCGGTCGCACGACCCCCTTGCTCTGCGGCGCCGCGCCGCCGACCCCGCCGGCCTCCCCGGTCGCCCCGCCGTCCCCGCCCCCGAATCCCGTGCCGTCCACCCCGCCAAACTACTCCGTGCGCTGTCGCAAAAGTTCAAGATCGCGGCCCGCACCGGCTCCTAGCGTGGACCCCATGAGCGCAGCCACGAACAACTCCGCACACACCGCCGCCGACGGCGCCCACACAGTGAACGGCACCCCGCGCGGCTTCACCTCGCTCACGCCCTTCCTCGTCGTCTCCGACGCCGCGGCGGCGATCGACTTCTACGTCGCCGCCTTCGGGGCGATCGAGGTTTCGCGCGTCGAATCGCCCGCGCCGGACGGCGAGGGCGCGCTCGTCGCCCACGCCGAGCTAGATTTCGGCGACGGCCGCTTGCAGCTGGGCGATCCCAACCCCCAGTACGGCCTGGTCGCCGCTGCGCGCCCGGCAGGGCCGGACGCCGATTCCGTCAGCAACTCGATGACCCTGTACCGCCCGGACGTCGACGCTGTGGTCGAGCGCGCGCTGGCGGCCGGCGCGACTCTGCGCGAGCCGGTCACGGACTTCGTCTCCGGCGACAGGTTCGCGTCGCTGCTCGACCCCGTCGGCCGGCGGTGGAACGTCATGACGCGCACCGTCGACATCAGCGAGGCCGAAAGCGCACGTCGGGTGGATGAATGGGCCGCGGCGGGCTTTCCAGCGATGGACGGGTGACCCCGGACAGCAGAGGGCGCGTGCTCCGCCTCCCGAGGTTCCGGGGGTGGAACACGCGCCCTCGCGCGTGTGTGCAGCCTGCTGCTACACGTTATGGCAGGCCACGTAGTGGTTCTCGCCGATCTCCCGCATCTGCGGTTCCTCTTCCTTGCACCGGTCCGTGGCCAGCGGGCACCGCGTGTGGAAGCGGCACCCCGACGGCGGGTTGAGCGGCGAGGGCAAATCGCCCTCGAGCGCGTCGAACTCGTTGTCGTCGGCCACGCCTCGCGCGCGGTCCGGGTCGGGGATCGAGGAGATGAGCAGCCGGGTGTACGGATGCTTGGCCGAGTGCTCTATGCCGTCGCTGGGCGCGATCTCGCACACCTTGCCCAGGTACATGACCATCATCCGGTCGCTGATGCTCTTGACCACCGCGATGTTGTGCGCGATGAACATCATCGTCAGCTCGAACTCCTGCTTGAGTTCCTCGAGCAGGTTGAGGATCTGCGCCTGCACCGAGACGTCGAGACTCGACACCGGCTCGTCGCAGATGAGCATCTTGGGCTTGAGCATCAGGGCACGCCCGATGCACACGCGCTGACACTGCCCGCCGGAAAGCTCGCCCGGGGTGCGGTCCCAGACCGCGTCCGGGTCCAGCCCCACGTTGGTCAGCATCTCGCGGCCCAGCGTTTCGAGCCGCTTCTTGTCGCGCACGCCCCAGATCTGCAGGCCCTCGGTGATCAGGTGCTTGACCTTGCGCCGCGGGTTCAGCGACGACATCGGGTCCTGCATGATCATCTGCATGTGGTTGCGGAACTGCCGCAGCGCCTTGGGGTTGAACTTCTGCAGTTCGTAGCCGTCGAGCGTGACCGTGCCACTGGTGGGGGTGGGCAGCTGCAGCACCGCCCGGCCCGCGGTGGACTTGCCGCAGCCGGACTCGCCCACCACGCCCAGCGTCTCGCCCGCCAGCAGGTCGAAGCTGATGCCGGACACGGCATGCACCTTCTGCTTGCCCGCATCGAACTCCACGACGAGATCCTCGACGCTGAGCATCGGCTTGTCGTCGGGGCGCAGGTGCGCCTTGCCTGTTCCCGCCATCAGACGGCCTCCAACTTCAGCTCGCGGCCGGCTGCGGTGCGTCCGGCCTTCTCGTTGGCGGCGAGCGCCGCATCGCCCTCGGGGGTGCCGACGGGGAAGTGGCACGCAACCCTGTGCGGATGCTTCGGGTCGGCGCCGGGCTCGCCGTCGGCGTCCTTCGCGACGTCGAGGGCCGGCGCCTCGGTGAGGCACCGCTCCTGCGCGTACCGGCAGCGATCAGCGAAGGCGCACCCCGGAATGGGCTTGGTCATGTCCGGCAGACCGCCGTCGATCGATTCGAGCGGCGTGTGCGGCGCGTCCCCGAGGTCGGGGATCGCCGCCAGCAACGCGGTCGTGTACGGGTGCCGCGGGCTGGAGAACAGCTGCTTGGTCGGCGCCATCTCCACGACCCGCCCGGCGTACATCACCGCGACGCGGTCGGTCTGCCCCGCGACCACGCCGAGGTCGTGGCTGACCAGGATCGACGCCATGCCCATCTCGTGGCGCAGGTCGTCGAGCAGGTCCAGGATCTGCTTCTGCACCGTCACGTCGAGCGCCGTGGTGGGCTCGTCGGCGATGACGAGCGTGGGGTCGCAGGCCAGCGCGATCGCGATGACGACGCGTTGGCGCATGCCGCCGGACAGCTCGTGCGGGTACTGGTCGATCCGGCGCGCGGGTTCCGGGATGCGCACCTTGCGCAGCAGTTCGACGGCCCGTTCCCGAGCCTGCTTCTTGTCCAGGCCCATGTGCACGCGGATCGACTCGGTCAGCTGCGTGCCGATGTGCTTGAGCGGATTGAGCGCGCTCATCGGATCCTGGAAGATCATCGCGATGTCGTCGCCCCAGAGCTCCCGCTGCTGCTTACGGGTGATCGCCTGCATGTCGTGCCCCGCGAAGCGGACCTCGCCGGTGATGTGCGTGGCGTTGTCGCCGGAGATCAGGCCCATGGCGGTCTTGCCCAGCACGGACTTGCCCGAGCCGGATTCGCCGACCAGGCCCAGCGTCTCCCCGGCCTCGAGCGTCAGCGACACGCCGTCGACCGCGTGCAGCCATCCGCGTTTGGTACGGAAGCGGGTGGACACGTTGTCGACGGACAGCAGCGGCCCGTCGTACTTGCGCTCTGCGGCGCCCGGACCGGCGGCCGTCCCGGCGACCTTGTCGGCGCCGTCGTTGGTCTCGGCGGTGGTGCTCATCGGTGACCTCCATGTCCGCAAGGGGCGGAGTCTGACTGGTGTACGGGGGTGGGCCCGCGCCCCGCGGCGATCACAGCTTCACCCCGGACCGACCGGCGGTGGCCTTCTGCGCCTTCTCGCCGACGATGTTGAACGCGAATACCGTGAGGAACAGGAACACGCCCGGCACCAGCACGATGAACGGGTGCTGCTCGAACACGCCGCCCTGGCCCTCCGCGATCATGTTGCCCCAGGTGGGGTTGGGCGGCTTGATGCCCAGACCGAGGAAGCTCAGCGACGCCTCGGCGACGATCATCACCGAGATCATCACCATGCCGAGCGACAGCAGCGGCAGCGCCACGTTGGGCGCCAGCTCGCGGACCATCACGCGCCAGCGGGTGGCGCCCATCGCCCGCGCCGCCAGCACGAACTCGCGTGAGGCGAAGGCGATGGTGTTGGCCCGCGCGATGCGGATCATGCTGGGGATCGCGAGCAGGGCCAGCGCGAACGAGATGTTGCGCAGGTTCGGCTCCAGCACCGAGGCCAACGCGATCAGCAGGATCAGTGCCGGCACGGCCAGCAGCGAGTTGGTGAGCACGCCGATCACCGTGTCGGTCTTGCCGCGGAAGTAGCCGGCGCAGATGCCGATGGCGCCGCCCACCACGATGCCGATGACCACGGCGGCGACCGCCACGATCAGCGATGCCTGCGCGCCGTAGATGGAGCGGGACAGCAGGTCCAGCCCGAAGTTGTTGGTGCCCAGCGGGTGGTCCGAGAACAGGCTCGGAGGCTGGTACCCCTTCGAGCCGAGGGTCGCGGTGGTGTCCTTGTACTCGCCCAGCGGCAGCAGCGGCGCGAGGATCGCCGCGAGGACGAGCACTACCAGCCACACCCCCGACAGGACGAAGGTGAGGTCGAAGTCGCCACCGAAGCGGGCGAGGCCGATCCGGCGCAGGCCCGCGTAGATGCCGATCAGGCCCAGCAGCACCGCCGGCACGCGCACGCCCATGATGATCGCGGACGCGGCGAGCCCGAACAGGAGCAGAGCGATTCCGACGACGAGGAGGATCCCGCCGAGCCGGTAGAGCTTCTTGCGCTCGCGGGGGTCGTCGCCGATGAAGGGGTCGTCGGGGCCCGAGCTCATGGGCCCGTCGGGTCCGCCGAGGGACGGTTCGTCGATAAGGATGTCAGACATTTGCGCGTCGGCTCCTCGGGTCGAGGTATCCGTAAGAGATGTCGATGATGCCGTTGATGACCACGTAGATCACGGCGATGACCAGGACCGCGCCCTGCACCATCGGCATGTCGCCCTGCTGGGCGTGACGGACGATCAGCGAGCCCATGCCGGGGAGGGAGAACAGGACCTCCACGATCACGGTGCTGCCGATCATCGAGCCGATCGAGATGCCGAGCATCGTGATCAGCGAGAACGACGACGGCCGGAGCGCGTCGCTCACCAGGAGACGGAAGTTGGACATGCCCTTGGCCTTGGCCACCAGGATGAAGTTCTCCCGCAGCGTGGAGCACAGGTCGCTGCGCAGGATGCGGGTGAACATCGCCATCTCGAGAAGGCTGATGGTGACGGCCGGGAGTATCGCGTGGTAGAGGTTCTGCCCCGGGTCCTCCGAAAAGCGCACCCACTGCGAGCGCGGGAACCACCCGAGGTAGTTCACGAACACGATGATCAGCAGCAGGCCGGAGAGGAAGCTGGGGATCGACAGCACGCCGAACGTGCAGGCGCTGATCGCGCGGTCCACCCAGCCGCCCTCGTGCCGGGCGGACCACATCGCGACGGGGATCGCCACGACGAGCGCGATGATCAGGCCCATCAACGCCAGCTGCACACTCACGGGCAGCGCGGCGGAGATCTGGGAGCTCACGGTGCTGTTCGGCGGGAGCAGGGACTTGCCCAGGTCGCCCTGGAGCGCTCCGGAGAGCCAGTCCCAGTACCGGGTGAGGAACGGGTCGTTCAGCCCCATCTCGTCGCGTGCCGCCGCGTACTCGGCGGGCGTGTGGCCTTCGCCGAGTGAAGCCACCGCGGGGTCGCCGGGTATCAGCTGCACAAGAGAGAATGTGCCGATACTGACGACGAACAACACCACGACGAGCTCGACGATCTTCTTGATCACGACTCGTGCCATCGTCGTTGTCGCCTCCTTTCCGTTCTTGAATCGTCCGGTTGTCCGCGCACGGAACTGCGCCCCGGAGCGGATGCCACCGCCGACCGCCGCACACGTCACCCCCGCACAGGGGATCCAAGCTGCGAAAATACGATTGTGACCGCTGACTTGTCGCCCAATATCTTGTGACGTCAACCACGTTGAATCGTGGCCCGTCTCACTGGGCGAGACACACCCGCGGGGGGTCTGCGCCATGTGGCGCATCCGGCCGCTTCCAGGCCTGATACGCCGCCCTCGCCGTTCCCGCAAGGCGCCGGACTGCAACTCGGTTCCAGTAATTCACCGTCGTGACGGCCCGGTTCGTATACTTTCACACCTGGTGTGACTGCTGTCACCGAGTCATCCCGCTCAGCAGGCGGCCTCCGCGACGTCGGATCGCCGGGGCCTCCTGTCGTCCAACCGCGGTGCCGCACCAGACCACAACCCACGCCCCATCGCCAGAACACGCCCCACAAAGGAGAATCCCGTGACGTCGATGCCCCATCGCACCCGGCGCAGAACCGGCCGGGCTACCCGACTGGCCGCCGCGCTCGCGGCAGGCGCCCTGCTGGTGGCGGGTTGCTCGTCCGCGTCGGACTCGTCGTCGTCGGGCGGCACGTCCGGCACCATCGACCCGGACGCCGTCGCCACCGGCTGGGTCGGCGCCACGCACGGCGACGTCGACGGCGCGCAGGACGGCGGCAGCCTCTCCTACGCCACCTACAGTTCCGTCACCACGCTCGACCCGGCGAACCGCCAGGACGGCGGCGCCACCGGCGGCACCGAGATGGCCGCCATCTACGACGTCCTCATGCGCTTCGACAACGACTCCCACGAGTACCTCCCGCAGCTGGCCGAGTCGCTCACCCCCAACGCCGACAACACCGTGTGGACCCTGAAGCTCCGCGACGGCGTCACGTTCTCCGACGGAACGCCGCTGAACTCGGATGCCGTGGTGTGGAGTGTGAACCACTATCTGGAGAAGCGCGGCACCCACTCGCAGATCTGGAATGCCAGCGTGGAGTCGACGGTGGCGCAGGACCCGCTGACCGTGGTCTACACGTTGAAGAGGCCGTGGAAGGAGTTCCCGGCGATGCTCACCACCGGGCCGGGCATGATCGTGGCCCCGTCCTCGATGGCGGGCGGCGAGTTCACGCCCGTCGGCGCCGGCCCCTTCACGGTGAGCAACTTCGCCCCGCACGACGAACTGGCACTCACCGCGCGCCAGGGCTACTGGGGCGGCACCCCGCACCTGGCCGAGCTGCGTTTCCCCGCGATCGTCCAGGAACAGGGCAAGGTCGACGCCATCAAGTCCGGCGGGGTCCAGGCCGGGTACATCCGCAACGTGGACGTGATCCACGGTGCGATCGCGGGCGGCATGTCCGGGTGGTCCTACGCGGCCAACATGTCGAAGGTGCTGCTGATCAACTCGCGCGACGGCCGCGCGGGCGCGGACCCGCGCGTCCGCCAGGCGATCGTCGCCGCCGTCGACCCCGAGGTGTTCGACACGCGGGTCGAGGGCGGCTACGGCGAGCCGAACTCCGCGATGTTCCCGCCGTCGTCCAAGTGGAGCCAGGACGGCGACGCCCCCCGGTACGACCCCGACAAAGCGCGCGCACTGCTCGACCAGGCCAAGGCCGACGGGTTCGACGGCGCCCTGACCTACTCGGGCGTCAACGAGGCCGCCGCGCAGAACAGCGCGCTGGCCTTCCAGGCGATGCTGCAGAAGGTGGGCTTCACCGTGAACCTCGACCTCTCGAGCAGCATCAGCGACCTCGTGAAGACGATGTACGCCGAGCACGACTACGACATCGGCTACGCCGCGTTCAACGTGCTCGACGACGACCCGTTCGTCCGGCTGTTCGGCAACCTTTACAGCAAGTCCAGCGCCAACCCGATGGGGTACGCGAACCCGCAGATGGACGACCTGCTCATGCAGTTGCAGTCCGCTCCCGACGACGATGCCAAGCGCGACGTGCTGGCGAAGATGCAGAAGCTCGTCGACGACACCGCGCCGTTCGCCACGCTCGGCGCCGGCCGGGCCTTCATCGCGATGGACGACTCCGTGCAGGGAGTGAAGCCGAACATGGACGGCATCATGCTGTTCGACAAGGCGTGGATCAAGGGCGCCTGACGCCACGGCGCCGGGGGTCGGTTCGTTGAGTGACCGGGTTCGAGCCGGCCCCCCACCCGCCTGCGGGTCTGTCGCGGAACCCCCGCGAGAACGGCTCGCGGGCTGCGGAGTGGCCTCGCAATATCCAGACCGGCTCGCGCACCTCGCCGCGCCCGCCCCGCCCGCGCCGCCGCCGGTGATAGAACTGGTTCCTATGAGCACCCCGCCCGAGGCCGCCACCCTCATCGCCGCCGTCGAGAAGTCCCCCGCCGCCGTCGCCGTGCACGACCGCGAAGGCTGGCTCGGCCTCTTCTCGCACGACGCCGAGGTCTGCGACCCGGTCGGCTCGCGCCCCAATCACGGGCGTGCCGAGCTCACCGCCTTCTACGAGACCTTCATCGCGCCGAACGACATCACGTTCCACGTCGAACACGACACCGTCGCCGGCATGACGGTGTTCCGGGACCTCACGCTCGAGACGGTGATGGGCGGGCGCTCCGGCCCCGGCGGCACGACGGCGCCCGGCGACGTGGCCCTGCGGGTGCCCATGCACCTGCGCTACGACGTGGTCGACGTCGGCGGCGAAGGGCGCACCGAGGATCTGCGGCTCGAACTGCTGCACGCGCACTGGGAGTTGCCGTCGATGATCGGGCAACTGCTCGAGCACGGCGTGGTCGGCGCCGGGGTCGGCGCCAAGCTTGTCCCGCGGCTGCTGCGCAACCAGCGAGTCGGGGGCACCGTGGGTTTCGGTCGCGCGCTGCGCCGTGCCGGGCGCGAGGGCAAGTCGACGTTGGAGGATCTACTGGGCGCGCTGTCGTCCGGGGATGGCGCCGGCGCGCGGCGGCGCCTGGCGCCGGATACGCCCATCGAACTGCCCGGCACCGGCCGGAGCATGCCCGCCGAGGAGTTCGCGGGTACGCCGCGCGGCCTGCGCTGGCGCAAGCTGCTGTCCGCGGGAATGACCGTCACCGCGACGATCGAGTCGGACGGCGCGCGGGGCGTGGGGCTGTTCGAGTTCGACGGTCGGCGCGACCGGGTCAGCCGCGCACGCCTTTTCCTCCCCCGGTGACGACCCCGGGACGGCTTTCCACGACGGCGTCCCGCAGCACTTGCGCGCCGGAGGCGAAGCGTCGCACCCGTTCGACCTCCCACAGGCGGGCGGGCACCGCCCCGCGCAGTAGCGCCCGCATCGTGTCCGGCGACTCCCCCAGCGGCGCATCTGACCCCGCGAGGACGATGTTCCCGGTGCGGCGCCCCGCCAGCATCGCCGGGTCGGAGACGATCACCACGTGCGCGAACGCCTGCAGCATCGTCGCGGCCTCGCGCCGCGCGGTGCGGCGGTCGCGCGTGTCGCCGCAGTTGACCATGTAGATGCCACCGGGCGCCAGGACGCGGACGGCTTCGGCGGTGAACTCCGCAGTCGTCAGCCGCTGGGGCGTGACGGCGCCGGAGAACACGTCGCGGATGATCACGTCGCGGGTTTCCTCGCGGAGGGATTCGAGCACCGTACGCGCCTCCCCCGCGCGCAGCCGCAGGCGTGGCGCCCGCGGAAGGTCGAACCAACCGCGTACCAGCTCCGCCATCGCGGCGTCGATCTCCACGACCACCTGCCGCGCATCGGGATACCCGTCCGCGAGGTATCGGGCCATCGAGCAGGCGCCGCCGCCCAGGTGCAGCGCCCGCAGGTGGTGGTCCGCAGCCCAGCGCGGTTCGATCAGCGCCGCGAACCACCGCATGTACTCGAAGTCCAGCCGCCGTGGATCGTCCAGGTCCACATGGGAGCTCTCCACGCCGTTGACCTTGAGCACCCAGCCGTGGGGCGTGAAGCGGTCCGGAACCAGTTCGCATGTGCCGGTGTCAATTTCGTACACGCCTGCGACAGGACCGCCGTCGCCCGGGCCCGGATCGGATGCCCCACCGCGCCGTGACCGTCCCTTACGGTCTCCCCGCCCCATCAGACGCGCTCGCGGAGCTCCCGCTTGAGCAGCTTGCCGCTGGCGTTGCGGGGCAGCTCGTCGACGAAGACCACGCGCTTGGGGACCTTGAACGACGACAGCCTGCCGCTGACATGCGCGATGAGGGACTCCGCGGTCACCGGCGCGCCGTCGCGGAGCACGACGACGGCCGTCACCGCCTCGATCCACTTGTCGTCGGGCATGCCGACCACCGCCGCCTCCGCCACCGATTCGTGCGTGTAGAGGGCGTCCTCCACCTCGCGGGACGCCACGAGCACCCCGCCGGTGTTGATCACGTCCTTGATGCGGTCGACCACGGTGATGTAGCCCTGCGCGTCCCGCGTGACCAGGTCTCCCGAGTGGAACCAGCCGTCACGGAAGGCCTCCGCCGTGGCGGGTTCGTCATCCCAGTACCCCTCGCACAGCTGCGGCGAACGGTAGAGGACCTCGCCCGGCTCGCCGTCCGCGGTCTCGTCGCCGTCGGCATCCACCACCCGGGACTCGACGTAGAACACCGGCCGGCCGCACGAGTCCGGCCGGTCGTCGTGGTCCTCGGGCCGCAGCACGGTGGCCAGCGGGCCGATCTCCGACTGGCCGAAACAGTTGTAGAAGCCCAGCTCCGGGTACCGCCCGCGCAGCCGTTGCAGCACGGTCACCGGCATGATCGAGGCACCGTACTGGGCTTTCGTCAGCGACGACAGGTCGCGTTTCTCCAGATCGGGGTGGTTCGCCAGCGGCACCCACACCGTGGGCGCGAGGAACAGCGAGCCGATCCGCCGGGCCTCGACGGTCCGCAGGATCTCCGCCACGTCCGGCGCCGGGAGCAGCGTGATCTCCGCCCCCACCGCGAGGTACGGCAGCATGAACACGTGCATCGCCGCCGAGTGGTAGAGCGGCATGCAGATCAGCGGCCGGTCCTCGGCGGTGAGGTCGAGCGCCATGATGCAGGAGACGTACTCGCACATCAGCGCGCGCTGCGTCATCATCGCACCCTTGGGCCTGGAGGTGGTGCCGGAGGTGAACAGCAGCTGCGCCAGGTCGCCGCCGCCCACGTGGCCCTCCTCCGTGAGCTCCTCGTAGGTGGGCACCGCGCCCCCGCGGACTCCGTCGAGGAAGCAGGACGCTCCGTCGCGCAACAGCAGGACCATCTCCACGCCGAGGTCGCCGCACACGGGCGCGGCTGCGTCCTCCAAGTCCGGGTCCACCAACAACGCGCGGGTCGCCGTGGTGCGCAGGACGTGCGCCAGCTCCTCACCGCGCAGCGCATAGTTGACCGGCACGTGCACCAGCCCCGCCCGCGCGCAGGCGAGGAACCCGATCAGGTACGCGTCGGAATTGGTGCCGAACGCCGCCACCCTGTCGCCGATGCGCAATCCCTTGGACCGGAGCCATCCGACGCCGCGGGACACGGCGTCGTCGAGCTCCCGGTAGGTCCACGTCCGGCCCTCGAAGACGAGGGCGGCACGGTCGGGGTGGCGCGTCGCGGAACGGCGCAGTACGCCGTCGACCGTGTTGGCGTGCGGGTCCAGGCTCATAGCCGCAGATCGTAGCCGGGTTCCGCGGCGGCCGGAACCCGTACGCACTGCCCCGCCGCCAGGCGGACGGGCGGCCAGGCCCCTGCCCGTGGATACTGGCGGCATGGAGGACACGACCGGCACCGCGCCGACGTCCGGAGAAGCGGACCAGGTGCTTGCGGACACGCTCGAGGACGCCGTGTTCGACGGCGCGGACTTCACCGGGGCCACCCTGCAGGGCGCCAACTGGACGCGCGTGGGCTTCACCGGCTGCAGCTTCCGCGACACCGACTTGTCCGGCCTGGTGACCGAGGCGGCGACGTTCACCGACTGCGACTTCGCCGGCGCCGTGCTGACCGACTCGCACCATTCGGGGAGCGCCTTCCGCAACTGCCGGTTCGAGTCCGCATCCCTGCACGGCAGCACGCTGCGCCACTCGTCCCTGCTGGGCAGCGTGTTCGACCGTTCCCGGCTGCGGCCGCTGACGCTGGATGAGGTCGACTTCACCCTCGCCGTGCTCGGCGAGACGGACCTGCGGAAGGTCGACCTGTCCGGCTGCAGGCTGCGCGAGGCGGGCCTGACGGGCGCCGACCTGCGCGACGCGGTGCTCACCGGAGCCGACCTCACCGGCGCAGGGGTGCACGGTGCGCGGCTGGACGGGGCGGATCTGCGCGGCGCGCGCGTCGACCCCGGTCTGTGGGTGACGGCGAGCCTGCGCGGCGCGCGGGTGGACGTGGAGCAGGCGATGGCGTTCACGCTCGCGCACGGGCTGAGCCTGGGGTGACGCGGCGGCATCCGGCCTGACCGTCTCGTCGGCACGCGGCCGGCGGCGGTCTCAGCCGAGCCGCTGCACCCGGGCCCGCGCGTGCTCCACGCCGTCGACCAGGAACCACAGGCCCACGCCGCCGTCCGTCGCTGCGCTCCGCACCCGCAACCGCGCACCGGGCTCCACCGGGCGAAGGTATTCGATGATCACCCGGTGCGGCGCCGACCGCAGCGCCGGTTCCTCCGCCAGCAGGTCCTCGACCGCCTGCAGGTAGACGGCGTTGTTGAGGTGCCGCATGGGGTCGATGTCCGCGGATCGCAGCGCGAAATCCTGCTCGTCCGTCCCGTCCGTGAACGCCGGGGCCGCGGCGGTGAGCATGGGCCGCCAGCGCAGCCGATGCTCGGTGGTGCGCGCGAGCAGGTCGGCCTCGAGCTCGTCGCTGATGCGCATGGGCGCACCCGTCTCCGGGTTGATGCTGATCCAGAACGCCTCGGTCTCGATCAGCCCACCGGGGGCTCCCGCGGTCTCCTCGCTCGTCAACCGCACCCGCATCGTGGCCCAGCGGGTGGACATCGCCGAGCACCAGCGCTGAAGATGCAGCTCCGAGTGCCAGCGGATCGGCCGGAGCACGTCGATGACGCTGCGGCGCACCACCCACACCGGGTTGACGTCGCCCGGCATCTGCGCGATGTGGTCGAACGCGATGTCCTGCAGGAAGCGGGCGACCCCGTCCAGGCGGAGGCGCTCATCCCGGTCCACGTCGCCCGTGCGCACCCGGCGCCGGTCCTCGAACATGGGGCCCGATTCCGGCATGGGCTGCAGCGGCTCGGGCGCGCTCACCGCGCCGTCCGCGGACTCGGCGGCACCCGGTCGCGCAGGGACCTGCCCGTTCACAGCGCCGAGGACAGCTTGTCGCCCAGCAGCTTGGCGAACGCGGCCGGGTCGGACAGCTCGCCGCCCTCTGCCAGCACCGCCATGCCGTAGACCAAGTGCGCGGTGTCCGCGAGCCCGGCGTCGTCCGGCCGGGACTCGTGCGCCGCGCGCAGGCCCGTCACCAGCGGGTGCGTGGGGTTGATCTCGAGGATCCGCTTCATCTGCGGAAGCTCCTGCCCCATCGCCCGGTACATCTTCTCCAGCTGCGGGGTGATGTCGAAGGAGTCGCCCACCACGCACGCCGGCGACTCGGTGAGACGCGTGGACAGCCGCACCTCCTTGACATCCTCGGACAGCAGCTCCTGCATCCAGCCGGTGAGTCCCGCGAACTCGCCGGAACGCTTCTCCCGTTCCTCCTCGGCGGCCTTGCGCTCGTCCTCGCTGTCCAGGTCCACCTCGCCCTTGGCGATCGACTGGAAGCGCTTGCCCTCGAAATCCTGGACCGCGTCCACCCAGACCTCGTCGACGGGGTCGGTGAGGATGAGCACCTCGACGCCCTTGGCGCGGAACGCCTCCATGTGCGGCGAGTTCTCGACGGCCTGCCGCGACTCGCCGGTCATGTAGTAGACGACGTCCTGGTCCGCGCCGGCCCGCTCGATGTACCCGGCGAGAGTGGTGCGGGCGGGGGCGTACTCGTCCGAACCGTCCCCGGCCTGATCCTCGACGCCCTGTTCCTCGTCGCCCTGCGCCGCCGCGGTGTACGTCGACTCGAACGACGAGACCTCGAGGATCTTCTTCTGGTTGTCGGCGTCGGAGAGCAGCCCCTCCTTGAGCACCCGCCCGAACTGCTCCCAGAAGGTCGCGTAGTCGTCGGGCCGCTTGTCCTTCATCTCGGCGACGGTGGCCAGGACCTTGCGCACCAGCCCCTTCTGGATGCGCCGCACCTGGCGGTCCTGCTGGAGGATCTCGCGGGAGACGTTGAGCGAGAGGTCCTGCGCGTCCACCACGCCCTTGACGAAGCGCAGGTACTCCGGCATGAGCTCTTCGCAGTCGTCCATGATGAACACGCGCTTGACGTACAGCTGCACGCCGCGGCTGTGTTCGCGCTGGAACAGGTCGAACGGCGCCTGCGACGGGATGAACAGCAGCGCCTGGTACTCGAAGGTGCCCTCCGCCTTCATGGGGATGACCTCGAGCGGGGAGTCCCAGCCGTGGCTGACGTGCCGGTAGAACTCCGCGTACTCCTCGTCGGTGACCTCGCTGCGCGGGCGGGTCCACAGCGCCTTCTGCGAGTTGACGGTAACGACCTCGCGCGTCGGCTCGCCCGGCTCCTCCCCCTCCTCGGGCGGCGGCGCGGGCACCGTCTTCTCCATGCGGATCGGCCACGCGATGAAGTCCGAATGCCGCTTGATGATGCCGGTCAGCGTCTGCTCGGAGGTGTAGTCGAACAGGTGGTTCTCGTCGTCCGCCGGCTTGAGGTCCAGCGTGACCGAGGTGCCTTGCGGCGCGTCGGCGACGTCCTCGATGGTGTAGGTGTCCTCGCCGTGCGACTGCCACTTGGTGCCGGCGTCCTCGCCCGCCTTGCGTGAGACCAGCGTGACAGTGTCGGCCACCATGAACGTGGAGTAGAACCCGATGCCGAACTGGCCGATCAGCGCCTCCGCCGCCGCGGGGCTGTCGGAGTCCTTGGCCTCCTTGGCCGCCACGAGCGCCTCGCGCAGCTGACCGGTGCCGGACTTCGCCAGGGTGCCGATGAGGTCGACGACCTCCTCGCGTGACATCCCGATGCCGTTGTCGCGCACCGTCAGCGTGCGCGCCTCCGGATCCGCGATCAACTCGATGTGCAGGTCGGACGTGTCGACGTCCAGGTCCTTGTCCTGGAACGCGGCCAGCCGCAGCTTGTCGAGCGCGTCGGACGAGTTCGAGATGAGCTCCCGCAGGAACGAATCCTTGTTGGTGTAGATCGAATGGATCATCAGATCCAGGAGCTGGCGCGACTGCGCCTGGAACTCGCGCGTTTCCACCGAGGGTGCCACGGGATTGTCCTTTCGAACGAACTGTCCTGCCTGCGCTCTCGCCGCGCGCGGGGCCCGCACGCGGCGATGCGGCGGTGCACTGTCGCGCACTTCCGCCGACCGGCATGGTAGCGCGCGGTACGGACACCGCCGGCGCGTGGACCGGAGCGGGGCGGCAAGGCGCCACCCGACCGGCGGATTCGAGCCGATCCGAGCTCTCCGCCACACCACCGACGAGAACTGTGCTTGGATCACATCAGACCACTTTGATCACAACAGAAACACGCAGTCTGGTCACAGCTGAATCGCCCAGTCTGGTCGCCGCAGATACATCCAGCCCAATCGGAAGGTCCGAGCATGTCGTTCTGGGAGTCGATCTGGCTCATCATCGTCGTATTCGCGTTCGTGTGCTATCTGATGGTGCTGTGGACGATCATCACGGATCTGTTCCGCGACCACAGGCTCAGCGGCTGGTGGAAGGCCGTCTGGGTGATCTGCATGTTCATCTTCCCGCTGTTCACCGCGCTCGCGTACCTGATCGCCCGCGGCCAGGGCATGGCCGAACGCCAGCGCGAGGCGATCGGCGCCGCGAAGGCCGCCCAGGACGATTACATCCGCAGCGTGGTGCACCAGTCCTCCCCCGCGGAGCAGATCGCCGACGCGAAGTCGCTGCTGGAGAACGGCACGATCACCCCGGACGAGTTCGAAACGATCAAGGGCAAGGCACTGGCGTGACATCCGGAACGGCGGCGGCGCGATGAAGAACCTGCTCTCCAAGATCAGCTTCTCCCAATGGCTGGGGCTCGTCCTGGCGGTCCTGGCCATCATCTTCGTGTTCACCAACACGAACACGGCGAACATCACGTTGTACGGGCTGCATCTCAGCGGGCCCACCTGGCTGATCCTGCTGATCATCCTCGCCATCGGCTGGCTGATCGGCCTGCTCACGGGTAGAAAGCGGTACAGAAGCAACTGAAAGAGCTCGTCGTCGCGCACGCCGGGAGGTGACCGGGATGGACAGCGCCGGTACGGCCGCGCCCGCCATCGAGGTGGTGCGGGGCGATATCACCCTGATCAGGGTCGACGCCGTCGTCAACGCCGCCAACTCGTCACTGCTCGGCGGCGGGGGCGTCGACGGCGCGATCCACCGCGCGGGCGGGCCTGCGATCCTCGCCGAATGCCGCGCACTGCGCCGCACCACACTTCCCGACGGTCTTCCCGCGGGCCAGGCGGTCGCCACCACGGCCGGCGACCTGCCGGCGCGGTGGGTGATCCACACCGTCGGGCCCGTGCACTCCCCGACGGGCGGCGAGCGGCAGGCGGCGCTGCTCCGGTCGTGTTATGCGAGCAGCCTCGCCGTGGCCGACCGCCTGCACGCGCGCACGGTGTCGTTTCCGCTGGTTTCCGCCGGCGCGTACGGCTGGCCGGTCGATGATGCGGTCGCGCAGGCGGTCGAGGGGATCCGCGCATCCGGCACCGCAGTGGGGGCCGTGACGCTGGTGGCCTTCGACGAGCACGTCGCCGACTTGATGCGCCGGGCCCTCGCCTGACGACGCGGCATCACCCGCCGGTGGCCACAACCAGGTTCAGCGCCCGTCCGCCGGGCCCTCACCAGACCTGGTGTCGGTTTCCTCAGGCCACAACCAGGTTCAGCGCCCGTTCGCCGGGCCCTCACCAGGCCTGGTGTCGGTTTCGTCGGCGCGCGCCCTCTTCGCCGCATCACGCAACTCGAGCCCGTCGGTGAGCATGTCGCCCACCTCGCGGGCCACGTCGCGGACGCAGGTCGTGATGATGGTGGCGATCCGCCCCACCCGCACCGCCGTCGACTCCGTCAGCTCCTGAGCAATGTCCTTGCGCGATTCGAACTTGCCGACCATCACGCACCCCTCCCTTCTGTCCGCGCCCTGCACCCCGCGGCCGGCGGCCGTGCAGGCCTGTCCACCCCATCATGCCGCACCGGACGACCGCTCGATCACCACCGTGGGCACACCGGGGCGCCCCACCAGCGCGTTCGGCAGCGCGAAGCGGAAGATCTTCCCCCACACCGAGCCGATCTGCCGCAAGAATCCGCCGGTGTTGTAGGGCAGTCCGTAACGGCTGCAGATGTCCTCGACCCGCGGGGCCAGCTGAGGATAGCGATGCGCGGGCAGGTCGGGGAACAGGTGATGCTCGATCTGATGCGACAGATTGCCGGACAGGACGTGGAACAGCGGGCTGCCCGCGATGTTCGCGGAGCCGAGCATCTGCCGCACGTACCATTCGCCCCGGCTCTCGTCGGCGGTCTCCTCCTCGCTGAACGACGCGACGCCCGTGGGGAAGTGGCCGCAGAAGATGATCGAGAACGTCCACAGGTTGCGGACGAGGTTGGCGGCACCGTTCCCCACCAGCGTGGTGACGAAGAACGGCCCGGTGAGCGCGGGGAACACCGCGTAGTCCTTGAGCACCTGGCGGCCGGCCTTGCGCCACCAGCCCACCGCCAGCGGCTTGATGTCCGCCCAGCCGCGCTTGCCCTGCACCACGTTCTCGATCTCCAGGTCGTGCAGCATCACGCCCCATTCGAACAGCACCATCAGCATAGCGGCGAACAGCGGATTGCCCAGGTGGTGCGGGTACCACCTCTGATCCGGGTCCATGCGCAGGATGCCGTAGCCGATATCGCGGTCCTTGCCCACGATGTTCGTGAACGTGTGGTGCATGTAGTTGTGCGAGTGGCGCCACTGGTCCGCCGGGCAGACGGTGTCCCACTCGAACTCCCGGGAGTTCAGCCCGCGTTCGCGCATCCAGTCGTACTGGCCGTGCATGACGTTGTGGCCGATCTCCATGTTGTCGAGGATCTTCGACAGGCTGAGTGCGCCGACGCCCGCCAGCCACACCGGAGGCAGGAACGGCACGTACATCGCGGCGCGGCCTGCCACCTCCATGCCTCGCTGCACCTTGATGACGTCGTAGATGTATTTGCGGTCCGCGGCGCCGAGGTCCGCCACCGTCTCGGCGCGCAGCGCGTCGAGCTCCCGGCCGATCTCCTCGACGTCCTCGCGGCTCAGGACCACCGCGCCGGGCCGCGCGTCATCGTCGCGTCGAGCAGGTTCTCGGCGGGTGATCGTGCGGCCCAGCGGGCCCAATAGTGCGAACATGTGTACTCCTCGTCGATGGTCGGTCGCGGTTTCCGGCGGGACAGGTCCGGCGGCTGGCGCGTCAGACGGCGATGTCGACGTCGCCGACGGGCCTGTTGATGCACAGCTGGATCGGCTGGTCGGGCTCGGCGTCCGCCTTGCCGGTGAGCGCGTTGCGCGTGCAGCCGGAGCGGCGCACGGCCGTGCACGAGAAGCAGATGCCCATGCGGCAGCCGTATTCGGGGCTCAGACCGGCGGCCTCGGCCTGTTCCAGCAGGACGTCGCCGGTGTTGGCGGCATCCACTCCTGATGCGGAGAAGGTCACCGTGCCGCGCACGTCGTCGTCGGCGGGCGGGGCCGCGGGGGCCGCCTCGAACGCCTCGGTGTGCAGGTTCCCACCGATGCCCATCCCGTCGTAGACCTCGCGCACCGCGGTCATCATCCGCGCCGGCCCGCACAGGTAGGACTGCGCTCCACGCACCCACGGCGCGGCCTGCGCGAGGTGCTCGGCGGTGAAGTGCCCGTCCACGTCGCCCGCCCCGGGAGTGCCCGTGCACCCCACGGCGACGGTCACGCCGAGGGCCTTCCCCAGCCTGCGCAGCTCGCCGGCGTGCACCAGATCGTCCGGCCGGCTGACGTAGTGCAGGAACGCCACTCGCCCCTCGTGCCGCTCGTCGACCAGTGTCCGCAGCATCGCGAGCACCGGAGTGATCCCGCTGCCGCCGCTGATGAGGACGATGTCGCGCGGCCGCGGCCGGGGCAGGTGAAACTCCCCGGCGGCCTGCTCCAGGTCCACCATGAGGCCCGGTTCGGCCCGCTCGAGCAGCTCCCGGGAGACCAGCCCCGACGGATGCGCCTTCACGGTGAGTTCCAGGCGGCCGTCGTCCGCGTGCTCGGAGCCGCACGGGGAGAAGCAGCGGGTGTGCCGTACCCCGTCGACCACCACCCCCACCCGCACGAACTGCCCGGCGCGGAAGCCGCGCCACTGCCGCGTCGGCCGGAGTTGCAGGGTGACGGAATCTGCGACTTCACGGTGTACATCCGTCACCCTCGCCCGAAGCTCATTGGCCGTGACCGTCGGCGCGATCAGCTCGGTGTACCGGTCGACGCCATGCGGCGTCGCCATGGTCTCGAACAGGCCCACCAGCCGGCCAAGCATCGGCGCCACAGGCCTGCCAGCTGCAATCTGTCCCATCATGTTGCACCCTCCTGCCGCTCCTCGCGGCCTCCCGACCCTTCGGTTGCGCACGCTCTCCACGTCGACGCCGTACCGATCCGGGATGCGGCCGTACATTTTCAGTGCACATCCGTACACTGATCATTGTGACAGCTGAGTACGCGACCGGGTCAAGGGCGACGGACTGTGATCTGCGCTACGGACATAGAATCGAAGGCATGGTCGAGCCCCTCGGCGCGGCGCGGGTCTCGCGCGCGGAACGCAAACAGCTCACCCGCCGCGCACTGCTGGACGGGACGTTCGACCTGCTCGAGGACCGCAATTTCTCCGGACTGAGCCTGCGCGAGGTGGCCCGCGCCGCCGGCATCGTGCCGACGGCCTTCTACCGGCACTTCGCCTCGCTCGACGACCTGGGCGTAGCGCTCGCAGAGGAGTCGATGCGCGTCGCCAGGCAGGTGCTCAGGGACGCGCGGCGCGGCGGCGATCCGATCACCATCGACACGGCGCTGGACGCGCTCGGAAGTAAGGTCGGCGACCATCCCCGTGAGTTCCGCTTCGTCACCCGCGAACGCCACGGCGGAATGGCGGAGATCCGGCGCGCCATCGGTTCGGAGCTGCGGGCGCTCGTCGGCGAGCTCGCCATCGACCTCGCCCGCACGCCGGCCCTGGACGCGTGGGCGCCCGCGGATCTGGAAACGGCCGCAGACCTTCTCACGGTGACAGCGCTGGAATCGGTCCCCGGCCTGCTGGGCCCGCAGCGCGACCACGCCGCAGCCCTCGATCGTGCGGGACGGCAGCTGCGGATCATCACCACCGGAATGACCGCCGCCCGCCCGCGCGGCTGAGCGCGCACGGCCGGCGCCCCGCACCTTCGCGGCGGACCTTCTCCGGCGCTGTACGGGCGATCTCCGCGACGGCGCAGCGCCGCCCCAGGTTGAGGAGCCGACGGATCTGCCCTAGCGTCTGACAGCAAGGCTAGCGCCAGACCGACACCGACACTCCGGGCCGGCATCCTCATCTTCCGGGGATCCGGGACGGCACAGGGGAGAGGCCGACGTGAGGACTATCCACGATGCCTGGCAGGGCATCCGCAAACCCGTTTTCATCCCCGCATCACTGATCATCTTCGGGATGATCGCCTTCGCCGTCGTCTACTCCGGCACCGCGGAGGACGCCTTCACCTCTTTGAAGGACGGCATCGCCGACGGCGTCGGCTGGTGGTACATTCTGTCCGCCACCGGCTTCGTCCTGTTCGCCGCCTACTGCGTGTTCAGCCGCGTCGGCAGCATCCGGCTGGGCCGGGACGACGAGCGGCCGGAGTTCGGCGTGTTCTCCTGGTTCGCCATGCTCTTCAGCGCGGGCATGGGCATCGGCCTCGTCTTCTACGGCGTGGCGGAGCCGCTGTCCCACTACATCATCCCACCGCAGTCCGGCGGGATCGAGGGCGGCACGGACGCCGCGGCCAACCAGTCGATGCAGTTGACGATGTTCCACTGGGGGCTGCACGCATGGGCCATCTACGTGGTGGTCGGCCTGGGCCTGGCGTACATGACCTACCGCAAGGGCCGCCCGATGTCGGTGCGGTGGCTTCTCGAGCCACTGCTGGGGCGCAAGCGGATCGAGGGCCCCATCGGGCATGCCATCGACGTCATCGCCGTCGTCGGCACACTCTTCGGCATCGCCACGTCGCTGGGCTTCGGCGTGCAGCAGATCTCGGCGGGCCTGGAGTACCTGGGCTGGCTCACGGTGGACAACCCGGTCAAGATCATCATCATCGTCGTCGTCACGGCGATGGCCACGCTCTCCGTCGTGTCGGGCGTGACCAAGGGCCTCAAGTGGCTTTCAAACATCAACATGGTCCTCGCCGCGCTTCTGGCGCTGTTCGTGCTGGCGCTGGGCCCCACGCTGTTCCTGGCGCAGGCATGGGTGCAGAACCTCGGCGGATACGTGCAGGCGCTGCCGCAGATGATGCTGCGCACCGCGCCGTTCTCCGATGACACCTGGCTGGCCGACTGGACCATCTTCTACTGGGGCTGGTGGATGAGCTGGGCGCCGTTCGTGGGCATGTTCATCGCCCGGATCTCGCGCGGGCGCACCATCCGCGAGTTCATCGCCGGGGTGATCCTGGCCCCCACGGTCATCGCCTCTCTGTGGTTCACGATCTTCGGCGATTCCGGGATCCTGCGGCAGCGCGACGACGGGGACATGCTGGTCGACGGCGCCGTCGACACCAACACGACGCTCTTCCACATGCTCGACGGCCTGCCGCTGGGCGTCATCACGAGCGTGCTCGCGATCGCGGTGGTCGTGTTCTTCTTCGTCACCTCGTCCGACTCGGGATCGCTGGTGATCGACATGCTCTCCACGGGCGGCGACATGAACACGCCCAAGATCACGCGCGTGTACTGGTCGGTGCTCGAGGGACTTGCCGCTGCAATCCTGCTGGTGGTGGGCGGCGCCGGATCGCTGACGGCCCTGCAGACCGCGTCCATCGCCACAGCGGTGCCGTTCTCGATAGTCCTGGTGCTGGCCTGCGTCTCGATGCTCAAGGCGTTCCGGTTCGACCTGGCGCACCGCCCCCGGTACGTCCACGTCTCGACGCCGGGCGGCGGCGGGTCCACCGTGCTCGCCACCTCCGGCGCTGCGGGACCGGACAAGCCCGCGCAGCAGTCGACGCCGCCGGGGGCCGGTCCGGAGCGCGAGCCCGTCGGCGCGACGCCGACCGGACAGAGTGCCGAGTCCGAGCATTGGTGGCGCAGGTCCAAGGTCTCCGCGACGTTCGCCGGCCTGTCGCCGTCGGACCGCCCGGCACCTGAGCCGCAGGACGACTCGCTCGTAGTGCGCGTGCATGAGATCCCGGTCAGCGCCCTCGAGGTGGACCCCGAGACGGGCGCGGTGGGCTTCGACAGGTCCGCCGGGCCGTCGGACCCGCTCGGCGGCGAGGTGTTCGACACGCCGGAGTTCGCCGAGTCCGCCATCGGCGCCGAGATGCGCAGCAACGGAAACGGCAACGAGGGCAACGGCGTCGGGAACGGTGACGGAAATGAAAACGGGGACGGCGGCGGTGCCGCCGACCCCGCTCCGCCGGACTGACGCCCTCCGGCTGATCCTGCCGACACCGCGGCCCGCCCGACGAACCCCGTCGGGCGGGCCGCGGTTCTTCGTGTGCGGAGGTCGGTGCACGCGCCCCGGCGAGGCGCACGAGACCGCGCCCACACCTCGCCCGCACTTGTGTTCTGACCCACTGGTAACTATGTTCGTCTGCGGAATGGAAAACGTACGTCCAATTCGTACGTCCGTATCATAACTCAAGGAGTTTACAATGGGTTCACTTCCGGGTCTCATCGACCTCCTCCCCCTCATCGGCATCATGGACGGGTTCGACACGATGTCGCTCAACGGCATCGGGTCCGCACAGACCCAGTCCCTCGACGCCGTCGGCTCGCTCGAGGGCCTCCTCGGCGGCGGCGCGTAACCGCCACCCCCTTGCCGGCCGGGGCGCCGCCCGGCCTCTTCACAGCACCGAATCAGGAGAAACACATGCTCACCGACTCCCTCACGAACGCCTTCGGCGTCTTCAACACCAGCATCGAGAACGGCACCGGCTCCATCGGCGCCCTCACCGGCGACGGCATCGGCAGCCTCGGCGACATCCTCAAGCCCTTCTTCGCGGGCCTCGAGACCATGAGCGGCGCCGGCGAGTAGGCCCGGCCGATCGCGGGGCGCCCACCACCTGGCGGGCGCCCCGCGATCCTTCGCTTGCCGTGCATGATCTGCACTGCCGTACGGTATTTTCAACCTGGACGAAACAGCCCGCCATATATGCGGCCCGGCCGCCCCGCCCGAGTGTGGACACCTGTCCGGCCACTCCTCTAGGCTGGACTCACATTGCGGACAGGGCTCCCGGGCCTGACCGCCACCGGAGAACCCGCGACGAGCGAGGAGCAGCCGTGCGCTTCGGAGTCACCCTGTTCACCAGCGATAGGGGCATCACCCCCGCCGCCGCCGCACGCGCTGCGGAGGACGCCGGCTTCGACGCGTTCTACGTGCCCGAGCACACGCACATCCCCGCCCGCCGCGAGGCCGCACACCCCGCCACCGGCGACTCCTCGCTGCCCGACGACCGCTACATGCGCACACTCGACCCCTGGGTGGCCCTCGGCACCGCGGTACCGGTGACGTCGACGATCCGTCTCGGCACGTGCGTCGCGCTGCCGGTGGAGCACGACGTGCTCACCCTCGCGAAGACCATCGCCACCGTCGATCACCTCTCGGGCGGGCGGGTGACGCTAGGCGTCGGCTTCGGCTGGAACCTCGACGAGCTGCGCGACCACGGCGTACGCATCGACCGCCGGCGCACGATGCTGCGCGAATACCTCGAAGCCATGCAGTCGCTGTGGGACCAGGACGAGGCCGAGTACCACGGCGAGTTCGTCGACTTCGACGCCGCGTGGGCCTGGCCCAAGACGGTGCAGCGCCCGCGCGTGCCGGTCGTGGTGGGCTGCGCGGGCAACGATAAGAATTTCCGCTGGATCGCCCGGAATGCCGACGGCTGGATGACCACCCCGCGCGAGGGCGCGCTCGAGGACGGCATCACCGGACTGCGCCGCGCGTGGACGGAAGCCGGACGCGAGGGCGACCCTCTGATCAGCGCCCTCGTCCCGGGGCGCCCGGACCCCGACGAACTGGCCCGCTGGCGCGACCTGGGCGTCACCGAGGCGATCTGCGGCATGCCCGACGCGGACGAACCGACCGTCGCCGCCTACCTCCAGCATCTCGCAGGCCGCATCGCGCATCTGCGGGAACCCCGGCCGCGCGCCGCGCCCGCGGCGGGCGCTGCGGCGGAATGATCACGCCCCGGGGCGGCGGCCCTCTATCGTTGCCATCGGGACCCCCGGTTCGAAGCCGAAGGAAGCGAGGTGAGCGGTGCGGATAGCCCTGCTGTCGTACCGGAGTAAACCGCACTGCGGCGGGCAGGGCGTATACGTGCGCCACCTGAGCCGGGGCCTGGCGGGCCTGGGCCACGAGGTGGAGGTCTTCTCCGGCCAGCCGTACCCGGAGCTGGACCCGCCCGTCACCCTCACCCGCGTGCCCAGTCTGGACCTCTACCGCGAGCCGGACCCGTTCCGCACGCCGCGTCCGTCGGAGATCCGCGACGGCATCGACCTGCTCGAGCTGGCGACGATGTGGACCGCCGGCTTCCCGGAGCCGCTGACCTTCAGCCTGCGCGCGGCCCGGATCCTGGGACGGCGGGCCGGCGAGTTCGACGTCGTGCACGACAACCAGTGTCTGGGCTACGGGCTGCTGCGGATGCAGCGCGCCGGGCTTCCTGTCGTCGCCACCATCCACCACCCGATCACCCGCGACCGCGACCTGGACCTGGCCGCCGCCGGTCTGCGCCGCAAGCTCACTCTGCGCCGGTGGTACGGGTTCCTCGCGATGCAGGGGCGCGTGGCCCGCCGCATCCCCACCCTGCTGACGGTGTCGCGCTCCTCCGAGGCCGACGTCGCCGAGGCATTCGACATCCCCGACGGGCGCCTGCACACCATCCCGCTCGGGGTGGACACCGCGCTGTTCGCGCCTTCCGCCGCGCAGGCCGCCGCCCCCGGAGGCGCAGGGCCGTTCCGCATCGCCTGCGTCGCCAGCGCCGACATGCCCCTCAAAGGAGTCGGCACCCTACTGGAGGCGGTGGCCAAGCTGCGCACCGAGCACGACGTGCGCCTCGACCTGGTCTCACGGCCGACACCGGGCGGCGCCACCGAGCGGCTGATGGACCGGCTCTCGGTGCGGGACATCGTCGACGTGCACTCCGGCATCGACGACGACGCGCTCGCCGGGCTGCTCGCCGGGGCCGACGTGGCGTGCGTGCCATCGCTGTACGAAGGGTTCTCGCTGCCCGCCGTCGAGGCGATGTCCTGCGGCACCGCGCTGGTCGCCAGCGCCGCCGGCGCACTCCCCGAGGTCGTCGGCACCGACGGCGCCGCCGCGTCGCTGGTGCCGCCCGGCGACGCGGGTGCGCTGGTGTCGGCCCTCGGGGCGCTGCTGACGGACCCGCCGCGCCGCCGGGCCATGGGTGCGGCGGGGCGCGCGCGGGCCGTCCGCGAGTTCAGCTGGGAATCGGTGGCCGCGAAGACCGTCGAGAAATACGAGTCCGCGATCGCCGCGCGGCGGGCGGGCATGCGGGAGGGGCGATGCTGACCTTCGACTTCGACCGGCTCGGCGTCCGGCCCGGCATGCGCGCCATCGACATCGGTTCCGGCAACGGCCGGCACGCCTACGAGCTGCTGCGACGCGGAGCGGACGTCGTCGCCTTCGATCAGAGCGCCGACGACATGGCCGAGGTGGAGACGATGTTCGCGGCCCTGCGCTCCGAAGGCGAGGTGCCCGAGGGCGCCGCCGCTCGTGTCGAGGTGGGCGACGCGCTGGCCTTGCCGTATCCCGACGACGCATTCGACATCGTGGTGCTCTCCGAGATCCTCGAGCACATCCCCGACGACGGGAAGGCCATCGCCGAGGCGGTGCGCATCCTCAGGCCGGGCGGCGTCGCCGCGGTGAGCGTGCCGCGCTGGCTGCCGGAGAAGCTGTGCTGGGCACTCTCCGACGAGTACCACGAGGTGGAGGGCGGCCATGTGCGCGTCTACCGGGCCGACGAGCTGGCAGCCAAGCTCACGCGCGCCGGCCTCACCGTCGCCCACCGCGACCACGCGCACGCGCTGCATGCCCCGTACTGGTGGCTCAAGTGCGCAGTGGGAGTGGACAATGCGGATCACCCGCTGGTGCGCGGATACCACCGGCTGCTGGTGTGGGACATGATGTCGGCGCCGCCGCTGACCCGGCTGCTGGACAGGGCGCTCAATCCGCTCATCGGCAAGAGCGTGGCGCTGTACCTGACCAAGGACGAGGTCACCGTTGGCGCGCCCTGAGCCGCCCGAGGTCCCCGGCGTGCTCACCGCCGCGCAGGCGGGGGCCACCGGCGCGGCGATCGCCCGGATGCAGGAGCCGTCCGGGCAGATCCCCTGGTTCCCCGGCGGCCACACCGACCCGTGGGACCACGTCGAGTCCGCGATGGGGCTCACCGTGGCAGGCCTGCAGGGCGAGGCGGAGGCCGCCTACGCCTGGTCCGCGGCCACGCAGCGCCGCGACGGATCCTGGCCGATGCGGGTGCGCGGCCGGCGCGTCGAGGATGCGGCCACCGACATCAACTTCTGCGCCTACATCGCCGTCGGCGTGTGGCACCACCTGCAGGTCACCGGTGACGCGGATTTCGCGCGTCGCATGTGGCCGACGGTGCGCCGCGCCCTGGATCTGACGGTGTCGATGCAGGCCCCGGGCGGGGAGGTCTGGTGGGCCCGCGACGTGCGGGGACGGCCCGTCCGCGAGGCCCTGCTCACCGGAAGCTCGAGCATCCGCCTCGGCCTGCTCTGCGGCATCCGGCTGGCCGACGCCCTCGGCGTGCCGCAGCCGGGGTGGGAGTCGGCGTGGGCACGGCTGCACCACGCCCTGCGCGACCGACCGGAATCGTTCACGCCCAAACCCGAGTACTCGATGGACTGGTACTACCCGGTGCTGTGCGGCGCCCTGCGCGGCGACGACGCCCGCGCGCGCATCGCCCGCCGCTGGAAAGACTTCGTCGTGCCGGGCCTCGGTATCCGCTGCGTGGACCACAAGCCGTGGGTGACCGGCGCGGAGACGTGCGAGCTGTCGCTGACGCTGGCGGCCGTCGGCGACACCGACGGGGCGCGGGAACAACTCGCGGCGATGCAGCACCTGCGCGACCCCGACGGGTCCTACTGGACCGGGCTGGTATTCGCGGACGGCAAGCGGTGGCCGGTGGAGGTGAGCTCGTGGACGTCCGCCGCGGTGCTGCTGGCCGCCGACGCCATCGCGGGCGCCACGGGCGGAGCGCGCCTGTTCGCCGACGCCGCATCCACGGAACCAGAGGGCGTGCACAGCCCCGCGTGATACACGGGCTTCCCGACCTGCCGCCGCGCGTGCTCAGCGGGGCCGGACGCGCTCGAGCACGCGCAGCGACCCGGTGACCGAGCGTTCCACGAACGCGCCGGAATCGATCGCCTGCCGGTAGATCTCGTAGGGCGGCCGGCCGCCGTCGGCCGGGTCGGGGAAGACGTCGTGGATCAGCAGTGCACCGCCCGCCCGGACCCGCGGGGCCCAGCCGTCGAAGTCGGCCTGCGCGGCGGCCATGGAGTGCCCGCCGTCGATGAACAGCAGGTCCAGCGGAGTCCGCCACAGCGCCGCCACGCCGGCCGAACCCCCGATCACGGTGACGACGGTGTCCTCCAGGCCCGCATCATGGAGGGTGCGCCGCAGTCGGCCGGCCGTGTCGAGCCGGCCCGCGTGCGGGTCCACGAGGGCCGGGTCGTGGTAATCCCAGCCGGGCTGATGCTCTTCCGAGCCCCGGTGGTGGTCGACGGTCACGACGGTGGCCCCGTTCTTGCGCGCCGCCGCGCCCAGGAACACCGTGGAGCGCCCGCAGTACGTGCCGATCTCGGCGCACACGGCGCCGCCGGATGCCGCGGCGCAGTAGCGCGCCGCCGCGTCGAACAGCGCCACGCCCTCGTCGAGAGGCATGAAACCCGGGGTCGCCTCGATGACCTCCAGCAACTCCCGGCCCACCCGCTCGCGCGCTTCTGCGACCGCCACGGCCATCTGATCCGTTCCGTCCGTCATCGGCCCCGCCCGTCGCCCGTCCTGCCCGTCACCCGTCCCGCCCGTGGTCTGACCGGGCGGCCTTCGCACGCTGGTGCAGCACCTTACCCACCATCGCATCGAACCTGGTCCCGGTGGGCCACCCGACATAGTGGCACAGGAAGATCGAGATCTCCCGCAGCTGATGTTCGTCGAGCTCGCCGTTGCCCAGCGCCGCCCCCACCTGGATCTCGGCCACGTCGAGCATCCCCTGCGAGGACAGCGCGCCAAGCAGCAGCAGCCGGCGGTCCCGCACCGTCAGACCCTCGCGCTCCCATATCTCGCCGAACAGGTGGTCCGCGGTGAGCGCGAAGAAGTCCCCGGGCCCGTCCTGGACATCGAACCCGTACACCTCGTTCATCCTCGCCAGACCGCGGGCGCGCCGTGCGCCCTGGCCGTCGGAGTCGTTCTGCACCTGGGTCATTCGTCCTCCTCCGTGCCGGTGGCTTCGTCCAGTGCGCCCGCACCCCGCCCGGACCCCACACCCAGCCCCTCGCCGAGGCCCTTCAACGCCCGGCGCGCCAGCGGCAGGTCCGCGCCGGTCCGTTCGCCCAGCGCCAGGGCCAGCGCCAGGTCCTTCTCCCCCAGATCGCGTACGTGCGTGAGAATCGGGTGCCAGCCGTCTTCGGGCGCGACAGGACGCGTGCTGTCACGCAGCATGATCGCGCCGGCTCCACCGGTGATGGCGTCGGAGTGCCGCACCACCTTTCCGAGCTCGGTGATGTCGAGCCCCGCCGACTCCGCAAGGCGCTGCGCCTCGGCGGCCGCCGTGAAAGACACGAAGTGCAGCAGATTGCGTGCCAGCTTCATGCGCGTGCCGGCGCCGACCGGCCCCGCGTGCACCACCAGTGCGGCGAAACTCTCGAACGGCGCGCGCACGGCGGCGAACGCCTCCTCTGTGCCGCCCACCATCACCGCCAGTCGGCCCTTCTGCGCCCCCGCCACCCCGCCGCTCACGGGCGCGTCCACCAGATCCACTCCGCACGCGGCGCATTCGGCGGCGAGCGCGGTGGCCGTCGTGTCGGCGATAGTCGAATGCACCGCGATCACCGTCCGCGGGCGCGCCGTGGTCAGAATCCCATCGGGACCCGCTACCACCTCGCGCACCTGCGCGTCGTCGAGGACGGCGACCGAGACGACGTCGGCGTCACGCGCAGCCTCGCCGGGGGTCGCGGCCACGCGCGCGCCCTTCTTTGCTACGCGTTCGGCGGCCGCGGGCCGGGCGTCGCACACGGTCAGCCCGCCCGGCCAGTCGAGCCACCGCTGCGCCATGGGCGACCCCATGTTCCCGAGGCCTATGTACGCCAGACGAGCCGGACCGGCGTTTCCGCGGGTCGCGCGGACTGAATCCGGCACCGGCCGTTGCTGTTCCACTTGCACTGAGTCCACCTCTGCTGAGTCCGACCGTGCTGAATCCTGCTGTTCCGGGGAGTGCCGCATCATCGCCACCTGTCGGCTTCCGCCGCCCATGTCATGAGCGGATGATCTGTCCGCCGTCGACGTTGAGTATGTGACCCGATATCCACGCCGCGTCGTCTGAAAGCAGGAACAGGCAGGCTCCCACCATGTCGCCGACGGTCCCCATGCGGCGGATCGGGATGCGCTCGACCATGTCGGCCACCATGTCCTGCGGGGTGACGCTCCTCGTGGCCTCGGTGTCAGTGGGCCCGGGGGCGAGCGCGTTGATCCGGATGTTCGAACCGCCGAGCTCCGTCGCCAGCTGCTGTGTGAGGCCGTTGATGCCCGCCTTGGCCAGCCCGTAGAAGCCGGAGTAGAGCCATGCCGCGGTGGACGATTGGTTGACGATGGATCCGCCGCCGTTCTCGGACATCGGTTTCCACACCGCGCGCGTCACGTTGAGCGCCCCGTCGAGATTCACCGACATGAACTTCTTGTAGTAGTCCCAGGGGACCGTCAAAAGCAGATCCAGTTTCATCGAGCCGTAGATCGCCGCGTTGTTGACCAGGTGGTCGATGCCGCCGAACTCGGTGACGGTGTAGTCCGCCAGGTCGGCGGCGGACTCCGGATCGGCGACGTCCACGTGGTGGAACGTCGCCGTGCCCCCCTCAGCGCCGATCGCGTCCGCCACGGCCTTGCCGCGTTCGGAGTCGATGTCTGCGAGGACGACCCGCGCCCCCTCACGGGCAAGGCCGCGGGCGTACGCCTCGCCGATCCCCTGCGCCGCGCCTGTGACGACGGCGGTCCTGCCTTCGAAACGTGCCATGGTGCTTCCCCGGTTCTCGTTGTGGACTGCCCGGTGCGCGCTCGCGCCCCGGATGCTTGCTGTCATGCCGGATACGCGACGGCCTTGGTCTCCAGGTACTCCTCGAACCCTGAGACACCCATCTCCCGTCCGATCCCGGACTGCTTGTAGCCGCCGAACGGCACGTCGGCCGAGTACCAGATGCCGCCGTTGACGCTGAGGGTCCCGGTGCGCACGCCCCGGACCACACGGTCGATGCGCCCCGGATCCTCGCCCCACACAGCGCCGGAGAGCCCGTAGGGGGAATCGTTCGCAATGCGGACCGCGTCCTCGTCCCCGTCGTGCGGGAGGATCACCAATACAGGGCCGAAGATCTCCTCACGCGCCGTCCGGGACGAATTGTCGAGTCCCGCAATCAGCGTCGGCTCAATGTAGAAACCCTCGTCCTTCCCCGCCGGCCTACCGCCGCCGCAGACGACGGTGCCGCCCTCCTCCACGGCGAGCCGCAGGTACTCCTCGACGCGCGCGCGCTGCCGCTCGGAGATGAGCGGGCCGCAGATGGTCCCCGGGTCCGCGGGATCCCCGGGCGCCAGCCCGCCCATCACGTCGGCGGTGGCAGTGACCGCCTCCTCCAGCCGCGCACGCGGCACCAGCAGCCGGGTGGTCAAGGCGCAGCCCTGCCCGGCATGGGTCGAGACGGTGAAAGCCGCGGTGGCGCAGGCGGACGCCAACGCCCCGGCGTCCAGGTCGTCGAGCACGATGAACGCCGACTTGCCGCCGAGTTCCAGGAAGACCTTCTTGAGGCTCTCCGAGGCCGCGGCCATCACCGCGCGGCCGGTGTCGGTGGAGCCGGTGAATGACACCAGGTCCACGCGCGGGTCGGTCGCGAGCTGTGCACCGAGCGCATGGTCCGACGAGGTGACGACGTTGAACACTCCGGCGGGGAATCCCGCCTCCTCCGCGGCGATCTTCGCGACCAGGGCTGCGCACCACGGGGTGTCCGGTGCGGGTTTGAGCACCACCGTGTTGCCCGCGGCCAGCGCCGGGCCGACCTTGGCGAGGTTGATCTGGTGCGGGAAGTTCCACGGGGTGACTGCGCCCACCACACCCACCGGCTCGCGGAGCAGGGCCCGGCGGGTGAGGATTCCCATCGGGCGCGCCGTGCCGAGCTCCGTCTCCCATTGGTAGCTCTCCGCGAGGTCGGCGAAGTATCCGAGGTCCGAGACCGGACCCTCCAGCTGGGGCCCGGTGGTGAAGAACGCCGGTGCGCCGGCCTCGGCGATCGTCACCTCGCGCAGTTCCTCGATGTGACTCTGCAGGCGGTCCCGCAGTGCCCGGAGGCACCGGGCCCGCAGGACGTGGTCCCGCGCCCAGTCGGTCGTATCGAATGCTCGGCGCGCCGCCGCGATTGCAGCATCCATGTCCTCGGGCCCGGCGTCTGCGGCCAGGCCCAGCGGCATGCCGGTGCTCGGGTCGACGGTGGCGAAGGTTTTCCCCGACGAGGCGTCGACCAGTTCGCCATCGATGAGCAGCTTGGTGTTCTCTGCGGGTCCAGGCCTGATCAGGCTTTCCGCCGGGTCCTGAGTACGGGTCCGGGTCATCGGTCACCGACCTTCCAGGTTCGGCCGTCTTCAGAAGAAGGCGGGCTAGACAGCTGTCTGGACTATAGTTCGACAGTGTGATCCACGCAATACGGAACGCGTGATCGAACAATACTCTGGACAATTGTCTGGTCATGTGTCGACACGGGGCGATTTCACCGCTACGGTGATCCCCACCACACACGGATGGCAGTCGATCCCGACATGCGAGGTACGCGATGACGACCACTGACGACGCTCCGACACCGGTCACGCTCCACGACCCGGACGTGTACGTGGAGGGCGTCCCCCATGAGTTCTTCTCCTGGCTGAGGCCGGCCGAGCCGGTCTACTGGCAGCCGGAGGAGGAAGGCTCCGGCTATTGGGCCGTGACCCGCCACGCGGACGTCATCTCCGTGTCGCGTGATCCGGAGACCTTCTCCAGCGCGCTCGGCACCTCCCAGCTCCAGGACTTCGACGAGGAGACGCGGCAGAAGCAGGCCGCCATGCTCCTCAACCTGGATCCGCCGGAGCACACCCGCCAACGGCTGCTGGTCAGCCGGGGATTCACCCCTCGGGTGATCGCCCGGCTGGAATCAGACATCCGCCGGATCAGCGAGGACCTGGTCGACGCCGCGGTCGCCGAGGGTGAGGTGGACTTCGTCGAGGCGATCGCCGCGCCGCTCCCCCTCGCAGTCATCGCGGCGCTGCTCGGCGTCCCCCGGGAGGACACCGGCCGCCTCTACGACTGGTCCAACCGCATGATCGGTTTCGAGGACCCGGACTTCCACACCACCGAGGCCGACGGGGAGATGGCCGCGGCCGAGATCTTCCTCTACGCCAACGAACTCGCCGCGCAGCGGCGCGCGAACCCCCGCGACGACATCATCACCGCGCTGGTTCAGCCCGACGAGGACGGGCACATGCTCTCCGAGGTGGAGTTCAACATGTTCTTCGTACTGCTGGTGATCGCAGGCAACGAGACCACCCGCAACTCCGCCACCGGCGGCATGCTCGCACTGATTGACCACCCCGGGCAGTGGGACCGGCTGCGCGCGGATCCGTCCCTGGCTCCGACCGCCGTCGACGAAGTCCTGCGCTGGATCACGCCGGTCATGGACTTCCGCCGCACCGCCACCCGCGACTGCATGATCGGCGATCAGCCCGTCGCGGCCGGCGACAAGGTCGTGATGTTCTACGCCAGCGCCAACCGGGACGAGGCGGTGTTCGACGACCCGTTCGCGTTCGACATCACCCGGACGCAGAACGCCCAGCTGGCATTCGGCGGCGGCGGAGCGCACTACTGCCTGGGCACCCATCTGGCACGCCTCGAGCTGCGGGTGCTGTTCGAAACACTCGCCGCCCGCGTCGAGCTTGTGGAACGGACCGGCCCCGCACGGCGTCTGCGCTCGAACTTCATCAACGGCATAAAGGAGATGCGCGTGCGGTTGCATCCGGCCTGGGGAGCGCCGTCGTGAGTGTGGACGGATGCACGGCCGGGGCACCCGGCGGAGTGCCCGCGTTCGAACCGACGCGGCGGCACCTCAGCGCGCAGCAGGCCGCGACAGTCGAGTCGCTGACGCAGGCCGCGGTGACCGTGTTGCGCGGCAAGGGCTACTCCGGCCTGACCATCCGGCTCGTGGCCGCCGATGCGGGCGTGGCGCCGGCCACCGCGTACACCTACTTCTCTTCGAAGAACCACCTGATGGCGGAGGCGTTCTGGCGGCGCCTTGCCGCGCTGCCGGAAACCTCTCCGGAGCGCACGTCTCCGCAGGGCTCGTCCCGGCTCGAGCGTGTCGCGTCGGTGATGCGCGGTGTCGCCCTGCTGGTCTCGGACGAGCCCGAGCTGTCATCCGCGGTCACCGCAGCGCTTCTGGGCGACGACCCGGAGGTGCGCCACCTGCGCATCCGCATCGGCATGAACATCCGCCGGCGGCTGTCGCTCGCCCTCCGATTCGACGAATCGGCGGACTCGCGCACAGCGGACGGCGCCCAGGATCCGGGCGGAGCGACGGACGAAGACGTCCTCGAGGCGCTCGAGACGGTCTGGGCCGGCGGCCTCGTGCGCGCGGGAATGGGGCACCAGACCTACCACGAGATCGCCGACAGGCTGGAGACCTTCGCCGGCCTGATCCTGAGCAGTGAACGAGAGGGGAAGTGACACCATGACGGTACGGCCGATCGCGGGCGGCGGCTCCGCCGCCGAGGTTCCGGCGCGGGACCGGGTCTTCGACCCGTACGACTACGACTTCCACGAGGACCCGTACGCCACCTACCGGTGGTTGCGGGACGAGGCCCCGGTGTACCACAACCCGGACATCGGCTTCTGGGCCTTGTCGCGGCACGCGGACGTGCGCGCCGGGTTCCTCGACGCCGGGCGCCTGTCGAGCGCCAACGGGGTGGCCCTCGACCCGGCGGCCTACGGACCGCACGCGCACAAGACGATGTCGTTCCTGGCGTTGGACGACCCCCGCCATATCCGCATGCGCTCGCTCGTGTCGCGCGGGTTCAACCCACGGCGGATCGCGCCGATGCGGCGGAGGATCACCGAGATCACCCACCAGCACCTCGATCCGGCGCTGGAGAAGGGCGAGTTCGACTACATCGCCGAATTCGCCGGCCGCATACCGATGGACGTGATCTCGGAGCTGATGGGCGTGCCCGACGAGGACCGGGTGGAGATCCGCAGGCTCGCGGACCTCGTGGTGCACCGCGAGGACGGCGTGCAGGACGTGCCGCAGGCGGCGATGGAGGCCGCCCTCGAGCTGATCGCCTACTACACCGATCTGCTGGCCGAACGACGGCGCGCCCCCACCGAAGATCTGACCTCCGCACTCGCCGAGACCGTCGTCGACGGCGACCGCCTCACCGACGAGGAGATCATCGGGTTCCTGTTCCTCATGGTCGTCGCCGGCAACGAGACGACGACCAAGCTGCTCGGCAACGCCGTCTACTGGGCGCACCGGTTCCCCGACGAACTCGCCAAGCCCTTGGCGGACCGCGCGATGGTCCAGCCGTGGATCGAGGAGACACTCCGGTACGACACCTCCACCCAGATGCTGGCGCGCACCACCATCGACGAGACCGAGTATCACGGGATCACGGTGCCCTCCGGGGAGAAGGTCCTGCTGCTCGTCGGTTCCGCCAACCGCGACGATCGGGTCTTCGAGGATCCGGACACCTACCGCATCGGACGCGACAGCTCCGGCGGCCTCCTCAGTTTCGGCGTCGGGACCCACTACTGCCTGGGGGCGCACCTCGCCCGTCTGGAGGCCGACATCGCCCTCACCGAGCTGCTCGACGCTGTGCGGTCCCTCGAGATCGACGAGGCCGCGTCGGAACGCGTGCACTCCACGAACGTGCGCGGGTTCGCCACCATGCCGATGCGTGTCACGCGCCGCTGACGCCGCCCCCTCCCGAAAGGCCATGAACGATGCCACGATTCGACCCGCACCCCCAACGGCGGCCGGCGCTCATCAGCGGCGCGTCCTCCGGGATCGGCACCGCGACCGCGCGGGCGCTCGCAGCGCTCGGCCACCCGGTCATGCTCGGCGCCCGGCGCGACGACGAGTGCGCCCGCATCGCGGAGAAGATCCGCGACGAAGGCGGCGAGGCCTTCGCGGCCCGGCTCGACGTCACCGATACGCAGTCGGTGGACGAGTTCGTCGCTCGGGGCGAGGAGGCGTTGGGCCCCACGGAGATCGTCGTCTCCGGTGCCGGGGATCTGCGGGTCGGCCGCATCCACGAGATGGACCCCGCGGTGTTCGCCGCGCAGCTCGACGTGCACCTGAGCGGCGCGCAGCGGCTCGTCGCCAGGGTCGTGCCCCATATGGTCCGCCGACGACGCGGGGACGTGGTGCTGATCGGCTCCGACGTCGTGGCCGCGCCGCGTCCGCGCTCCGGTGCGTACAACGCCGCCAAGGCGGGGGTGGAGGCGATGGGCCATCAGATGCGGATGGAGCTGGAGGGCACGGGGGTCCGCTCGTCGATAGTGCGACCCGGCCCCACGCAGACGTCGATGGGCATGGACATGAGCGCCGAGGACGCCGGCCCCCTTCTCGAGGACTGGATGCGGTGGGGATTCGCCCGCCACCCCTACTTTCTGCGCGCCTCGGACATCGCCGCGGCGGTCACCACGTGCGTCACCTCGCCGCGCGGCGCCCACGTGACGCTGATGGAGGTCCAGCCCGAGGCGCCCCTGCACGAGCAGACCACGAAGGAGAACTGACATGACCACGCAGATCACCTCCCCTCCCCGGGTATCCGGGGAACAGGATGAGAACGGGCACCTCGAGGAGTTGCGCACCGACCCCATCGGCCTGATGCGACGGGTGCGGCGGGAGTGCGGCGACGTCGGCGTGTTCCGCCTCGCCGGGCGGGACGTCGTCCTGCTCTCCGGGGCGGAGGCGAACGAGTTCTTCTTCATGTCCTCGGACAACGACCTCGATCAGGGTGCGGCCTACCCGTTCATGAAGCCGATCTTCGGCGAAGGCGTCGTCTTCGACGCCAGTCCCGAGCGCCGGCGCGAGATGCTGCGCAACCAGTCGCTGCGCGGCGAGCACATGAAAGGCCACGCCGCCACAATCGCCGCCGAGGTGCAGCGGATGGTGGCCGGCTGGGGCGACGAGGGCGAGATCGACCTGCTCGATTTCTTCGCCGAGCTCACCATCTACACCTCGTCGGCATGCCTGATCGGGAAGAAGTTCCGCGAAGAGCTCGACGGCCGGTTCGCCCACCTCTACCACGATCTGGAGAAGGGCACCGACGCCATCGCCTTCGTCGATCCGCACGCCGACATCGACAGCTTCCGCCGCCGCGACGCGGCCCGGGCGGGCCTGGTCGAGCTGGTCCAGGAGTCGATGCACCGTCGCATCGCGGACCCCCCGGCCTCCGACGCCGAGCGCGACCTGCTCGACGTGCTCGTCTCCATCCGCGATGACGACGGGGAACCCCGCTTCTCCGCCGACGAAGTGACCGGCATGTTCATCTCGATGATGTTCGCCGGCCACCATACGACCTCCGGCACCGCCGCCTGGACGCTGATCGAACTGCTCCGCCACCCGGAACTGCTGGCGCGGGTGGACGCCGAGCTCGACGAGCTTTATGCGGACGGGTCCGAGGTGAGTTTCGGCGCGCTGCGCCAGATCCCGCTGCTGGAGTCGACGATCAAGGAGACCCTGCGTCTGCACCCGCCGCTGATCCTGCTGTTGCGTGTGGCAAACGGGGACTTCGACGTGTGCGGCTACGGGATCTCGGAGGGGGACCTGGTGGGCGCCACCCCGGCGGTCTCGAACCGGATCCCGGAGGACTTCCCCGACCCGGACGCCTTCGACCCCGGCCGTTACGTCTCGCCGCGGCAGGAGGATCTGGCGAACCGGTGGTCCTGGATCCCGTTCGGCGCCGGGCGGCACCGCTGCGTCGGCGCGCAGTTCGCCACGCTGCAGCTCAAGGCGATCTTCTCGGTACTTCTGCAGGGCTTCGAGTTCGAGATGTCCCAGCCGTCGGAGTCCTATCGCAATGATCATTCGAAGATGGTCGTCCAGCTGGAGCAGCCGTGCCGCGTGCGCTACCGGCGCAGGCAGCGCTGACGACCTGCACGCCGGGCCGTCACGCCCCATCCCCCACCGACGCCGAAGGAGTCGACCATGCGCATCGAAGCGGACCTCGACCTGTGCCAGGGACACGCCATGTGCGAGCTGGAGGCACCGGATGTGTTCCGCGTGCCCAAGAACGGCACCGTCGAAATCCTGGACGAGACCCCTCCCGACGACCTGCACGACGACGTCCGGCGCGCAGTGCAGTACTGCCCCGCGCAGGCGCTCAGCAGCGTCGACGACTGACCCCCGTCCCCACATCCCCGACCGAGGAGTATCCGTGACCGCATTCATGCGAGATGAACTGGACGAGATGGTCCGCCGCTGGCTGGAGGCCAATAAGAAGTGCGAAGCCGAGGGAGACTGGCTGCCCCTGGCGGAGATGTACGCCGAGGACGCCACCTACGGGTGGAACTACGGGCCGGCCGAGGACTTCATGGCCGTGGGCCGCGATGAGATCCGTGAACTGGCCCTGGGCCAGGAGATGTCGGGCCTGGAAGGCTGGCGGTACCCGTACCAGTCCGTCCTGATCGACGAATCCACCGGCGACGTGATGGGGATGTGGAAGCAGATCGCCAACGCACGCCGCCCCGACGGAAACCACTACGAGGTCCACGGGTTCGGCGGCAGCTGGTTCCGCTACGGGGGCGACTGGCAATGGTCCTGGCAGCGGGACTTCTTCGACTTCGGCAACGTGTCGGCGCTCTTCATGGAGATGATCCAGGACGGTGCGCTCTCCGCCGGTATGCACAAGCGGATCGAACGCGCCACCGCGGACAAGCGCCCCGCGGGGTGGTATCCGCTGGGCACGACTCCGGTCGCGTTGTGGTGAGCCGCCCGCTGAAGACGCCCGAGCGCGCCGGCGCGCCCGCCTGCACCGGCACGCTCGGCCGGCAGCGCCTGGCGTCGCTGGTACCCGAGCTGCTGCTGGCCGGCCACCTGATCGACCGCGCCGCGATGCCCCACGTCCTCGCCCGGCTCGGGCGGGAGGGGATGACCGCGGTGGCCATCGAGGAGTGGCTGGCGGCGAGCCCCGTGTACACGCGGCGCATGCAGCAGGCGCTGGGATTCCCCGGCGCCGACGTGCCCACGGTCTTCAAGGGGATGCAGCTCGACATCGGCGCGCCGCCCCAGTTCATGGACTTCCGGTACCAGGTGCACGACGCCCGCCACGGCGCCTTCCACCTCGACCACTGCGGCGCGCTGCTGGATGTGGAGCCGATGGGCCCGGACTACGTGACCGCCATGTGCCACGACATCGAGGACCCCACGTTCGACGGCACCGCGGCGGCGACCAACCCGCGGGCCCGCTGCCGCCCGGTCCACCGTCCGCCCCGCGCCCCCGCCGACCGCACGCCGCACTGCGAGTGGACGGTCACCATCGACGAGGATGCGCCGCCCGCTCCGTACCCGCCGCAAGCTGCGGCGATGGACCGCACCGAGGCCGCGCGCGTTCCGCTCGACCGGATCGTCCCCGGCAGCGGCGGGCGCGACGACTATGCCGGGCCACTGCTCGCCGACCTCCGGTGGGACGAATGGTCCGGGCCGGCGCTGCACCGCATGGCCCAGGAGATCGCGCTGCAGGGCCACATGCTGGTGCTCGGGTCGGCGATGGCCTTGCGCAACAGGCTCGACGCCCGCGATGTGCAGGACATCCTCCTGCATCAGTGCACGGGGATCGCCGCGGTGACCTCCGACCGGCTCTGCACCGCGCTGGACCTGCCACGGAACAGCACAGGCCTCGCCGAGCTGCTCGCAATCCATCCCGCGCTCACCCCGTACCCGTACGTCGGCGCCCGCGTGGTGCCTGGGCCGGAGCCCGTGCTCGAGCTACCGCAGGACTCGCCGGCCGTGCGCGACGGGGCGTGGCCGGCGCTCCTGGCCACCCGCGCCGGGGCGCCCGCCCTGGACGCTCTGGTGCGCGGCGTCGACCCCCGGTTCAGCACGCACATCGTGTCCGGACCCGAGAAAGAAGGAGGCGCCGCAGGACGGAGAGTCGTGCGCATCGCGATCCGCACCGACGCGCGACCGCACCCCGAATCCGACGACGCGGCACTCACGCGGTTCAGCGGCGGAGCCGGCTTCGCCTTCGATGACGCGCGCCCGTCGCTCCCCTTGACCGTGGTGGGATCGGGGTGACGCCGTGCAACTGACCCGCTCCGCCCCCGTCCGCGCCGTCGGCGGCTTCTTCGCCCTGAGTCTGGACACCGTCTGGTCCACCTTCTCCCGCCCGGTTCAAGTGCGCGAGTTCTTCGACCAGGCCTGGTTCATCACCCGCGTCTCCGCGGTCCCCACGGTCCTGGTGGCGATGCCGTTCACAGTGCTCGTAACCTTCATCCTCAATATCCTGCTGCGCGAGATCGGCGCCGCCGACTTGTCGGGCGCCGGCGCGGCGCTGGGGACGATCACGCAGATCGGGCCCATGGTCACCGTGCTCATCGTCGCGGGCGCCGGCGCGACGGCCGTGTGCGCAGACTTGGGCGCCAGGACCATCCGCGAGGAGATCGACGCGATGTCGGTCCTGGGCATCGATCCGGTGCGCCGGCTCGTGGTGCCCCGGGTGTGGGCGTCGGTGTTCGTGGCCCTTCTGCTCAACGCCCTCGTCTGCCTCATCGGCATCGTCGGGGGATTCGCCTTCTCCGTGGGGCTGCAGGGCGTGAACCCGGGGGCGTTCACCAGCGGGATCACGCTGCTCACCGGCCTCGGCGACCTGATGGTGTCCGAGGTGAAGGCAGGCCTGTTCGGCATGCTGGCGGGCCTGGTCGCCTGCTACCGGGGCCTGTCCGTCCACGGCGGCCCCAAGAGCGTCGGCGACGCGGTCAACGAGACCGTCGTCTACGCGTTCATGGGGTTGTTCGTGATCAACGTGATCGTCACCGCCGTAGGCGTCAAGGCGACGGCGGGCTGAGTCATGTCGATCGCCGCCACCGGGAAACTCGTCCGCACGCGCCGCGCCGCGGCGCGCGGCTCCGCGTCCTTCGACGAGTTCGGGGACAAAGCCCTGTTCTTCTGGGATGCGCTGCGGCACATCCCCACCGCGCTCCGGCTCCACAAGAAGGAGACCGTGCGCCTGATCGCCGAGATCGGCATGGGTACCGGAAGCCTCGCCGTCATCGGCGGAACCGTCGTCATCGTCTCGTTCCTCACGCTCTTCGCCGGCGGCACCATCGCGATCCAGGGCTACAGCTCGCTCGGCAACATCGGCGTCGAGGCGCTCACGGGCTTCCTGTCCGCATTCATCAACGTGCGGGTGGGCGCGCCTGTGATCGCGGGGATCGGGCTGGCCGCGACCATCGGCGCCGGGTCCACGGCACAGCTGGGCGCGATGCGCGTGAGCGAGGAGATCGACGCCCTCGAATCGATGGCGATCCCGTCGATCCCATACCTGGTGAGCACGCGGCTCATCGCCGGGCTCGCCACCATCGTGCCGCTGTACTCACTGGCCGTCGTCGCCGCGTTCGCAGCGAGCCGTTTCACCACCGTGACCCTCAACGGCCAGTCCGCCGGCGTGTACGACCACTACTTCAACACCTTCCTGTCGCCCGCGGACATCGTCTGGTCGTTCGGCCAGGCGATCGCGATGGCCGTCGTCGTGATGCTGATCCACACGTACTTCGGTTACACCGCCTCCGGCGGCCCCGCGGGGGTGGGCCGCGCCGTCGGCCACGCGGTGCGGGCGTCTCTGGTGGCCGTCGTGAGCATCACGCTGCTGACGTCCCTCGCCATCTACGGCGCATCCGGCGACTTCCACCTGTCGGGTTAGGGGATCCAGGATGACGCTGAGACGCACACGGACCGCGCCGCGCCGGCGCGGGCCCCGCGCACGCCCGCGCAAGGCCGCCGCGACGGTGCTGGCCGCCGGGCTGTGCGCGATCGTCGTGGTGTGCCTCATGGCCTACGGCGAGCGGTTCACGCCCACGGCGCGGGTGACCGTCGTGGCCGACCGCGCGGGGCTGGTGCTCGACGTCGACGCCGACGCCACCTACCGGGGTGCCGAGGTGGGCCACGTCGCGCACATCGCGCGCACCGACGACGGGCACGTGCGCCTGGCTCTGGACCTCTACTCGGACCGCATCCGGAAGATCGACCGGAACGCGCGCGTCGAGATCGCGGCCACCACCGTTTTCGGCGCCAAGTACGTGCACTTCCTCCCACCGGAGCGGCCGTCCGGCGCCGCGCTCACAGAGGGTGACGTGGTGGACGCGCAGCACGTGACCGTCGAGATCAACACCGTGTTCGAGAACCTCACCGGCCTGCTGGAGGAGGTGGAGCCGCAGAAGATCAGCACCACGCTCGGCGCGCTGGCGGACGGGCTCCGCGGCCAGGGGACGCCCCTGGGCGAGGCCCTCGAATCCGCCGACCGCCTCGTCGGCCGGGTCAACGCGGAAGCGGGAGCGGCGCTGGCACAGGACATCGCGGATGCGCCGGAGGTCACCGGCGCCTACGCCGACGCGGCGCCGGACCTCATGACGGCACTGAGGCAGGGGATCACGACCGCCGACACCGTCACAGGGCGCCAGGAGGCCATCGGGGCGGGACTGCGCTCGGCCACGGCCATGTCGCGTTCCGGCACCCGGGTGCTCGACGACAACGCCGGACCGCTCGACCGCATGCTGCACCTGCTGGAACCCACCACCGGACTGCTCGCCGAGTACTCCCCCGAGTACACCTGCCTGCTCAAGGGCCTCGAGGTGACCCGTGAACGGGGCGAGCCCGCCTTCGGCACCACCAACCCCGGCATGTCGCTGGATGTCGGGTTGGTGCCCGGCACGCCCATCTACCAGTACCCGCAGCACCTGCCGAAGGTGAACGCGAGCGCCGAACCCGGCTGCTACGGGCTGCCGGAACTGGCGCCGGGCGAACACGCTCCTTATCTGGTGACCGACACCGGGGTGAACCCGTATCCGCCGGAGCGCACCGAGCCGCGGCTCACCGGCCCCACCGTGCTCGAGTACCTGCTGGGCGCCCCCGAGATCGGAGGGCCGTGACATGTCCGTGCCACCGAGCCTCCGGCCACGGCTGCCGCGCCCGTTCGGTCCCCGCTATACGGGCGCGCGGCGCCGGCGCGTCCCCGGCTCCGTCGTGAAGATGCTCGCCTTCGCGACCGTGATGCTGCTGATCCTCGGGTTCCTCGTACTGGTATTCGGTAGGTTCCGCACCGGCGAGCGCACCGGATACCAGGCCGTCTTCGCCGATTCCTCCGGCATGTCGGACGGCGCGCCGGTACGGGTCGCAGGCGTCCAGGTGGGCCGCGTCGAGAACCTGGTGCTGCGCGAGGACTCCACCGTCGCGGTCGCCTTCACCGTCGACGCCGAGCTGACGCTGCCCGCGGACTCGCGGGCGACGATCCGCTACGAGAACCTCGTCGGCGACAGGTATCTGGAGGTCCTCCCACCTCAGGGCACCGCGACGTCCGCGCCGATGGAGCCGACGGGAGCCGGCACGCTCGCCCCCGGCGCGGTGATCCCTGTCGCGCACACCTCCCCCGCCCTGGACCTCGACCTTCTGCTGGGTGGATTCCAGCCGCTGTTCCGCGCCCTGGACCCCGGTCAGGTCAACAGGCTCACGGCCGCGTTGATCGACACCTTCCAGGGGCGCGGACAGTCGCTGGCGTCGCTGGTGGGGAAGACCGGACGGTTCACGCAGACCCTGGCCGATTCCGACGCCGTCATCGGCCGCGTCATCGACAACCTCAACACCGTCCTCGACACCGTCGCGGACCGGGGCACCCAGTTCGACGACGTCATCACCCGGCTCCAGGAACTGGTCAGCAGCCTCGCAGCGGAGCGTGATCCGTTGGGCGAGGCGGTCACCCGCATCGACGCGGCGGCGCAGGCGGCGGGAGGACTGCTCCACGATCTGCGGCCGCCGCTGGATTCCACCATCGACCAGCTGGGCCGCACCACGGCCCTGATCGAGCAGGACGAGGCGAACGTGTCCGACCTGCTGGCACGGCTCCCCGAGACGTATCAGTTGCTTTCGCGCACAGGATCATACGGCGATTTCTTCCAGTTCTACATGTGCGGGCTGGTGTTCCGGTTCACCGGCGCCGACGGCGAGATGTTCGAGTACCCGATGGTCCAGCAGTACGAGGGGAGGTGTGCGCCCAAGTGAAGCAGTTCCGGGAACGCGATCCCGCGCCGATCGCGGTCATCGGCGTGGTCCTCACGCTCATCGCCGTCGTGGCCGCGCTGCAGTACGACAGGCTCCCGCTGTTCGACGGCACCGACACCTACCAGGCCGACTTCGCCGAGGCCGGCGGGCTCGAGGTGGGCGACGACGTCAGCGTGTCCGGCATGGCCGTCGGCACGGTGGAGGGCATCCGACTGCGCGGGACCTCCGTGCGCGTCACCTTCGGCGTGGACGACGGGGTGCGGCTGGGTCGCGACACCCGTGCGGCTATCACCACCGTGTCCGCGCTGGGCGACCGCGGCCTCGCGGTGACCCCCGACGGCCCGGACTCACTGGGACCCGGCGGCGTCATCCCGCTCGACAACACGCGTTCGCCGTACTCGCTCACGGACGCGCTCGGGCAATTGTCGGACACGGTCGACGCCACCGACACGGCCCGGCTGGACGAGTCGTTGCGGACGCTGTCGGAAACCATGGCCGCCGTCGATCCGCGCATGGACCGGGCGCTGGACGGCGTGGCGCGCCTGTCGCAGACGGTGTCCTCGCGCGATGAGTCACTGCGCGCATTGCTGGACAGGGCGAACGAGGTGACCGCGATCCTGGAACACCGCAGCGATCAGATGGACGCGCTCCTGGTGGACGCCGATCTCATACTCGGAGAACTGCAGCGCCGCCGCGACGACATCGCCGGCCTGATCGCGAACGTGGACACGCTCTCCACGCAGCTGACCGGGCTCGTCGCCGACACCGAGGACTCGCTGAAGCCGACGCTGCAGAAGCTCGACTCGGTGCTCGACATGCTCAACGCCCGCCGCGACGACATCGCCGCGGCCATCGAGAACCTGGGGCCGTACTCGCGCGCGCTCGGGGAAAGCGTCTCCAACGGGCCGTTCTTCCTCGCCTACGTGCAGAACGTGCTGCCCGAGGCCAACCTCGCGCCGCTGATCGATCTGCTGGTACCGCCGAACGGAGGTGACTGAGCATGCCGCGCGCACATCGTTTCCGCGTTCTGCACCGCGCTGCCGGACGCGGTGGGCGCTACCGGGGGCTCGCCGTGATCGCCGTCGTCTGCGCGCTGCTCGCCCTGTCACTCGCGTACGTGCGGTCCGGCAGCGGAAGTACGGAGATCTCCGCGGAGTTCAACTCCGCGACAGGGATCTACGAGGGCGACGACGTCAAGGTCCTGGGCGTGCGCGTCGGCACGATCGACTCGATCGACCCCGGTCCGTCGAGCGTGCGGATCACCATGCGGATCGACGACGACGTGACCGTGCCCGCCGACGCGGAGGCGTTGATCGTGTCGCAAAGCCTCGTGGCGGCGCGCTTCATCCAGCTCACTCCCCCGTACGACGGAGGTCCCCGCATGCGGGACGGCGACGCGATCCCCCTGCAACGCACCGGCGTACCCGTCGAGTGGGACGACATCACGGCCTCGCTCGCCGAGTTGACCGATGTGCTGGGCCCTCCTGATCAGGGGCCGAGCAGCACCGACGCGGACGGGCACGGGGATCCGGGCTCCCTCCCGTCCATCATCACCCGCGCGGCCGGGATGGTCGACGGCCGCGGGGCGGCGTTCAAGACCGCGATGACGGAGCTGTCGCAGGCGCTGTCCACCCTCGCCCACGGGCGCGAGGACCTCTTCTCCATCGTCCGCAACCTGCAGGTGTTCGTCTCCGCGCTGCGGTCCAGCTCCGACCAGATCGCCTCGTTCAACCGCAACCTCGCGGCGGTGACCGGCGTGCTCGACGACAACCGCGATCTCCTGGGCTCGGCGCTGTCGAGCTTGGACGGCGCCCTGGCCGACGTCCGCGGATTCCTCGACGAGAACGGCGAGCTGCTCACCCGGGATCTCGCGCAGATCGGAGACGTGACGCAGGTGCTCTCCACAAAGAGCGAGGAGCTGGCGGGCATCCTGCACCAGGCGCCGACTCAGATGGCGAACTTCTACAACATCTACAAGCCTGCGCAGGGCTCGATGACCGGCGTGCTGTCGGTCCCCAACATGGCCAACCCGATCCAGTTCATCTGCGGATCGATCGCGGGCGCCGCCCGGTCGAACTCCGCCGAGGCGTCCCGACTGTGCGAGGAGTACCTGGGCCCCTTCCTGAGCACGCTGCGGATGAACTACCCCGACGTCCTGCTCAACCCCGTCACCGGCGTGTTCGCCGACCCCGGCCAGGTCGTCTACAGCGAACCGGGACTCGCGGAGTCCGTGCCGGAGCTCCGGGCGCCCACCGCGGACCCGGGTGCCGCACCGCCGGGGCAGCCCGCCGCCGGCGCACCGGGGCCGCACGCCTCCGCGATGCACGACCTGCTCCTGGGGGTGCTGCCGGGATGAGCGCACACCGCACCGTGGTCGGGACCGGCACCCCCGGGGGCCGCCGTCGTCTGCGCGCCGCAGCGGCGGTGCCGGCCGCCCTGCTGCTGGCCGTTCCGGCCGTCGCCGGGTGCGAGTGGAACGGCATCGAATCGATGCCGTTGCCGGGCGCCGCGGGGCACGGGGACGGCGCCTACACCGTCACCATCGAGATGCCCGACGTCACCACCATCACGCGCAACTCTCCGGTCATGGTCGACGATGCCGTCGTCGGTTCCATCACCGAACTCGCACTCCGCGGGTGGCACGCCGAGGTCACAGTGACGATCGACGGCGGCACCGAGCTGCCCGCCGACACGGTCGCCTCCGTCGGGCAGACCTCGCTGCTCGGCTCCAGCCACATCGAGCTGTCCACCCCTGCCGACGGCGCGGCGGCGGGGACGCTGGCGGACGGTGATGTCATCCCCCTCGAGCGCGCCGGCGCCTACCCGACCACCGAGCAGACCCTCTCCGCCTTGTCTCTCGTCCTCAACGGCGGGGGACTCGGGCAGGTGCGGGAGATCACCGGCGAGCTCAATGACACCCTCGACGGCCGGGCCGGCACCGTCGGCCATCTCGTGGGCGAGCTCGACACGCTGATGGGGACACTCGACGGGCAGCGCGAGCAGATCTCCTCCGCGCTCGACGGGCTCGACCGGCTCTCCGCGACGGTGGCAGGGCAGAACTCCGTACTCGACACGGCGCTGGTCAGCGCGGACGGTGCCGTGGACGCACTGGCGCAGCGGCGCACCGATCTGACGGCCGCGCTCACCGCGCTCGGCGAGTTCGGGGACACCGCGCGCCGGGTGATCGACGCCGGCGGACACGACCTCGTCGATTCCGTCGCCGACCTGACCCCGGTGCTCCGGCGGCTGGCCGACGCCGGAAAGGACCTGACCGGTTCGCTGTCCGTGCTCCTGACGTTCCCGTTCCCGATGAACATCCTCGACAACACCATCCGCGGCGACTATTCGAATCTGTTCATGACGCTGGACCTGACCGTGCCGCGGATCAAGAGCGACATGCTGCACGGTTCGCCGCTGGGCCGGCAGGCCGCTTCCGGTGAGGGCGCTCTGGGCAGCCCCGCCGGTCTCGGCGCGGACGCGGCCGACCCGTTGCTGGCGCCGCTGACGACGGAAGGGGGCACGCCATGATGCTCAGCAGGTTCGTGCGGTGGCAGCTGGCCGTGTTCGCGGTGCTCACCGTCGTCGGGCTCACCCTGATGTCAGTGCGGTTCCTGCGCGTTCCCGAGGCGCTGGGCGTCGGTCGCATCACCGTGACCGTCGAGCTGCCCGGCACAGGGGGACTGTACGAGCGCGCCAACGTCACCTACCGCGGCGTGACCGTCGGGCGGGTCCGGCAGGTGCGGTTGACCGACACCGGCGTGGAGGCGGTGATGACCCTGCCCGACGACGCGCGGATCCCGTCCGACGGGCTGGCGGTGAACGTGCACAGCATGTCGGCCATCGGCGAGCAGTACATCGACCTCGTCCCGGCCTCCACCGGAGCGCCGTACCTGCACGACGGTCAGGCGATCGGCCCGGACCGGGCGACGTTGCCGCAGGCGGTGGGACCGGTGCTCGACCAGGCCGACGCCCTGCTCGACGCCGTGCCGGACGGCGCACTGGACACGCTCGTCGACGAGACCTACACGGGGTTCGCCGGAGCCTCCGACGAGTTCAGCCGGCTCGTGCGCGCCACCCGGCAGTTCCTCGACACCGCGGGCCGCAACGCCGACGCCGCCGTGGGACTGCTCCGCGACGCACAGCCGCTCCTCGACAGCCAGGTGCGTTCGGAGCAGTCCATCAGGGCGTGGGCGGAGGACCTCGCCGGGATCACCGGCCGGCTGGCGGAGTCGGATGCGCACGTGCGCTCGATCTTCGACCTGACCGCGCCCACGGCCGACGCCGCACGGACCGTCCTCGACGAAACCGCCCCCGCGCTGCCGACACTGCTGCGCAATCTGAACGCCGGTGTCGCACTGGCGGACACCTACCACTCCGGCATCGAACAGCTGCTGGTGCTGTTCCCGCCGCTCACCGCTGCGATCCAGACGGTCGTCAACGGCAACCTGGAGGAACAGAAGGCCGTCGTGGACTTCCACATGCAATTCGGCGACCCGCCGGCCTGCCTCACCGGGTACCTTCCGCCCGGCGAATGGCGCATGCCCACGGCGACGGACACTCCGCCGACGCCGTCCGACCTCTACTGCAAGGTCCCCCAGGACGCCAGGATCGCCGTCCGCGGTGCGCGGAACCTGCCGTGCGCGGAGCACCCCGGCAAGCGCGCCCCCACCCCGGAGCTGTGCGACGATCCGCGCGGGTACGTGCCACAGGGCGACAACCCGCCCTTCCCGCCCGCGTCGGCACGCGGGAACGGAGGCGGCGGATGATCCGCCGCAGCGCACCCGCCCTCGCCGCCGTCCTGCTTCTCGCCGGTGCGCTTGCCGTCGGGGCCCTGCTCGTCCTGCAGGCCCGCTCCGACGATGCCCGGCACGACCGGACCGCCCGCGCCGTCGCGCTCGCAGCGGAAGCGGTAACCAGGCTCACCACGGTCTCGCCGGAGTCGGCCGAGGACGACACGGCACGCGTGCTGGCGCTCGCCGGTGGAGACTTCCGCGACAGGTTCGCCGTGCGCTCCGGGCCCTACACCAAGGCCGTGCGGGCGGCCGGGGCGTCGGCCACCGGCACCGTCGTGGCCGCCGGCGCCGAATCCGGTACGGCGTCCTCCGCCCCGGGGGAGCCCGGTGACATCACGGTGCTCGTCGCCGCCGGGCAGGAGGTGTCCTCCGCAGAGGCGGACGGGCCCCCGGTCACCGAGTCGCTGACCTTCCGGTTCCGGGTGACCGTCGCCGACGGTCCCGACGGCCCCGTGGTGTCGGAGCTGGAGTTCGTGCGATGAGGGCGGCGACGCGTTCGCTCCTGGCCGCCGCACTGCTGGTGCTGCTCTGCGGCGCTGTACTGCAGCACCATCACGTCCGGGCCGACGAGGAGCGCGCCGCTGCGGCGGGGGCCGTCGCGGCAGCGGAAGCGCAGGCCACCGCGCTGCTCTCCTACCGCCCCGAGACCGCCTCCCGCACCCTGCACGCCGCCGAGGCCGCGCTGGCGCCGGGCCCCTTCCACAACCGGTACGCCGACATGATCGAGCAGCGCACGATCCCGGCCGCGAAGAACGAGCGGATCGGCACGTCGGCCGAGATCGCGGGTTCGGCCTGGCTGTCCGGCGATGACGAGCGCGCCCGCGTACTCCTGTTCGTGAACCAGACGAGCCGCTCGGGCGACGATCCCCCTGAATCGGCAGGCAGCCGCATCGAGGTGACGGTCACCCGCGCCGACGGCGATTGGCGGATCGTCGAGTTCCGGCCGATCTGACCTGCGGCCGGGGCCGGACGATGGACCCGGCAGCCCGCGGCCCGGAGCCCGCGGCTCTCGGATACTGCCGGCGCGCGATGTGCAGTAGCGTCTGGTCACATGTCCGCGTACGAGTTCGAGTCCACACGCCGCCGGTTGACCGCCCACCAGGCGGAGACCGTCGCCGGTCTCACCGAAGCGGCCGTCGTGGTGTTGCGGGAACGCGGATACGCGGGCCTGACCGTCCGCCTCGTCGCCGCCGAGGCCGGCGTCGCGCCCGCCACGGCCTACACCTACTTCTCCTCCAAGAGCCACCTTCTGGCCGAGGTCTTCTGGCGCCGGCTCGCCGCGCTCCCGCACCGGTACGGTCGCGGCGACACCGCTCGGGGCGACTCCGCTGACGGCGACGCCGGCCGCGCGGACCCCCACCAGGACGGCCGGTCTTCCCGGTCCGACCGGGTCGCGACGGCGATGCGCGACGTGGCGTTGCTGGCGGCCGACGAGCCGGAGTTCGCGGCCGGCGTGACCGCCTCGCTGCTCGGGGACGACCCGGAGGTCGCTCACCTGCGCATCCGGATCGCGCTGAACATCCGCGCGCGGATCGCACGCGCCCTGGCCCCGGATGCCGAGGACCCCGTCGCCGCCGCGGACCCGGAGGTGCTCGAGACCCTCGAGGTGATCTGGGCGGGCGCCCTGCTGCGCGCGGGCATGGGGCATCAGTCGTACGCGAGCATCGCCGAGCGGCTCGAGGCGTACGTCCGCCACGTGGTCGAGTAGGCGACCGGTCCGCGTGATCGGACCGTGAGCGCCCGCAACGATCCGGAACCGCTGCCCCAGAGCGCAATTCACCACGTTGCGTTATCTGATCGTGATAATCGGCGCGGAAAAGATACGTCATTTGGCGGATTCTTTTTACTCCCGTGCGGTCTAACGTCGTATCCGCATCGACTCTTCGAACGATCCGGAGCAGACCATGAGCGCACCCACCACCGTCACGGCTTCCGCCGTCGCCGCACCCGCAACGCGCACCGGCCACCCCGAGATCCACGTCGCCGACTTCACCGGTGCAGGCATCATCACCGCCCGCGCCGTCGCCGGCGGCGCGGGTCCGGCCGACGCCGACGGGGCGTCCTCCACCGATCACGCCCCGCACCTCACCCGCACGCCCGCAGCCGGACAGCCGTTGTCGGTGGCCGCCGCCGGGGACTTCGTCTACTTCACCACCTGGAGCTCCCCGCTGGGGGACGGCACCGTGCAGAGGGTGCCGCGCCGCGGCGGCCCGGCGGAGACGGTCGCCGACGGGCTGCACTGCCCCGTCGGCGTGGCCGCGGACGCGCACACCCTTTTCGTCACGACGTTCTACGGGGCGCTGCACGTCTTCCCCCGCGGGGGGACGCCCTTCCGGATCGACCTGAGCGCACACCTCGAAAACCCCAACGGCATCGTCCTGCAGGGGACGACGCTGTACGTGGTAGACTGGACGGCCGGCGCGGTGGCCGCGATCGACACCGGCGAGCTCGGCGGCCCCGGTTCGACGCCCGCCGTCCGCACCGTCCTTCGCCCGGGCAGCCTGACCCGACCCGGGCACATCGCCGCGGGCGACGGCGTCCTGTACGTCACCCAGACCGGCAGCGCCAGGGGGCTCGACGGCACCATCGAGCGCATCGACCTGCGGACCGAATCGCCCCGCACCGAGACGCTCGCGGGCCGCCTCGCCTACCCGACCGGGATCACGCTGCACGACGGCACGCTCTACGTATCGACCGTCGACTCCCGCTCGGTCGTGGCGCTCGACGTCGACGACCCCCGTCCTGTGCAGGTCGTCTCCGGACTCGAAACACCCTGGGGGCTGGCCATCTGACCAGGGGAACCGCTTCGGCGCCGGCGACTCCGCGGAACCGGCGCCGGGGCGCGCGGCCCGAAGGCCGAGGCATGCGCAGGCCCGGGCACTCCATTGTCCGGACACGTGTCCGACGTCTAGGATCACACCGCATAGAACACGTTCCATCGCAGAGGTGATCGGACCGGCGGCCACTCCGGGCCCGGCCTGCGACGCGCCGAAGGAGCCCCATGAGCAACCCCAGCACCACACCCGTCCCGGCGCAGGCCGTCGACGGGTACTCCGACGAGGTCGACGTCCTGGTGATCGGCTTCGGCATCGCCGGCGGTTCCGCCGCGGTGGGCGCGGCCGAGCGGGGCGCCCGAGTGCTGGTGCTCGAACGCGCGGCGGAGGCCGGCGGCACCACCGCGATGGCCGGCGGCCACTTCTATCTGGGCGGCGGCACCGCGGTGCAGAAGGAGACCGGCCACGACGACTCGCCCGAGGAGATGGCCAAGTACCTCATGGCCGTCTCACGCGAGCCCGACGAAGCCAAGATCCGCGCCTACTGCGACGGCAGCGTGGCCCACTTCGACTGGATCGAGTCTCTGGGCCTGAAGTTCGAGCGCAGCTACTACCCCGAGAAGGCCGTCATCCAGCCGGGAACACAGGGTCTGATGTTCACCGGCAACGAGAAGGTGTGGCCGTTCAAGGACGAGGCCGTGCCGGCCCCGCGCGGCCACAAGGTCCCCCAACCGGGCGACACCGGCGGCGCCAGAATGGCCGTCGACGTGCTGCTGCGCCGCGCCGAGGAGCTCGGAGTCCAGATCCGCTACGAGACCGGCGCCAGCGCGCTCGTGACCGACGGCGACCGCGTCGTCGGCGCCGCATGGAAGCGCTTCGGTGAGACCGGGGCGATCAAGGCGAAGTCCGTGGTGATCGCCGCCGGCGGGTTCGTGATGAACAAAGAGATGGTGGACGCCCACGTCCCGCAGCTGGCCAAGAAGCCGTTCACCCTGGGCAGCACCTACGACGACGGCCTGGGCATCAAGCTGGGCGAATCGGCGGGCGGCGCCACCGAACACATGGACCAGGCCTTCATCACCGCACCCGTGTACCCCCCGTCGGGCCTGCTGACGGGCCTCATCGTCAACGCCGAGGGCCGGCGGTTCGTCGCAGAGGACTCGTACCACTCGCGCACCTCCGGCTACGTCATGGACCAGCCGGGGCAGCGGGCGTACCTCATCGTCGACGAAGCCCACATGGAGCGCCCCGAGTTCCCCCTGTGCCCCTTCATCGACGGCTGGGAGACGGTCGCGGAGATGGCGGACGCGCTGGGCATCCCCGCGGACGCATTGACCTCCACTCTGGACCGATACAACGCGGGCGCCGCACGCGGCGAGGACCCCGACTTCCACAAGTCGCCCGAGTGGCTCGCACCCCAGGACCACGGACCCTGGGCGGCGTTCGACATGACCCTCGGCAAGGCGCTGTACGCGGGTTTCACGCTGGGCGGGCTGCGCACGTCGGTCGACGCGCAGGTGCTCCGCGCCGACGGCACCGTGGTCGACGGGCTCTACGCCGCGGGCGCCTGCGCGTCGAACATCGCCCAGGACGGCAAGGGCTACGCCAGCGGCACCCAGCTGGGCGAGGGGTCGTTCTTCGGCCGGCGCGCGGGCCACCACGCCGCGGCCCGGCCCTGACCGCCGGCGGCGCCTGAACCCGGCCGACGCCGGACGCCGACTGCCGCAGATCGGGATGCGCGCGTGACCGCCCGCGCACGGCCGTGAGAACCTGAATCCTTGAGCCCCCGCGCGCCGCGTCGCCGCGGACGACCGGGCGCCGTCCCCCGACGAGTGAGGTTGTCAATGACCGAGACCGCCATTCCGGCTGTCGAGGGCTGGTTCACCACCGGCCCCGAGCCCGCGCTGGTGGGCACCAAGTGCACCGCGTGCGGCAACATCTCCTTCCCGCGTGAGACCACGTTCTGCAAGAACCCGGCATGCCCCGGCGAGACCTTCGACGACGTCGAGCTCTCGCGCCGCGGCACCGTGTGGTCCTACACCGACGCGCAGTACCAGCCGCCCGAGCCGTTCATCCCCGCCACGGATCCGTACGTGCCGTTCGCCCTGGCCGCCGTCGAGCTGCCCGAGGGCCTCGTCGTGATCGGCCAGGTGGCGGACGGCTACGGCGTGGACGACCTCACGGTGGGCGCCGAGGTCGAGCTCGTCGTCGAGCCCCTCTACACCGACGACGAGGGAGTCAGGACCATCTGGCGGTGGAAGCCGGCCGGTTCGGCGAGCACGAAGGAGCAGCAGGCATGAGCAAGCACGATGTGGCCGTCGCGGGCGTCGGCATGCACGCGTGGGGCAAGTGGGGCCGCCCCTTCGTCGAGTACGGCGTGGCGGCCGCGCGGGACGCGCTCAAGGATTCCGGCATCGACTGGAACGACGTCGACTTCATCGTCGGCGGCGAGACCGTCCGCAACGGCTACGGCGGATACGTCGCCGGCGCCACGTTCGCCAGCGCCCTCGGCTGGAACGGCGCGCGCGTGGCCACCTCGTACGCGGCGTGCGCCACCGGCGCCCAGGCGCTCGACACCGCCCGTACCCGCATCCTCGCCGGGCTGAGCGAGGTGGCGCTGGTCGTCGGCGCGGACACCACGCCCAAGGGCTTCCTCAAGCCCAACGCCGGCGAACGCTGGGACGACCCGGACTGGCTGCGGTTCCGGCTCATGGGGATGACCAACCCGGCCTACTTCGCGCTCAACGCCCGCAGGCGCATCGACCTGTACGGGGCCACGCAGGAGGACTTCGCCGCCGTGAAGGTGAAGAACGCCAAGCACGGGCTCAGCAACCCCAACGCGCGGTACCGCAAGGAGTTCTCCGTCGCCGACGTCATGGCCTCGCCCGTCGTCGCCGACCCGCTGCACCTAATGGACATCTGCGCCACCTCCGACGGCGGGGCCGCAGTGGTGCTGACGTCGGTGGAGTACGCGCAGCGCCACGGGCTCACCGGGCCGCGCATCAACGCCATCTCCACGGTCACGCCCACCTTCCCGCAGACGCAGCTGGACATGCCGTACTTCTCCTCGGAGTCCACCGCCGCCGCGCCGGCCCCGCAGTACACGCACAAGGAAGCGCTGGCCCGCGCCGCCTACGAGGAGGCCGGCATCAGCCCCGAAGACGTCGACGTCGCCGAGGTGTACGACCTGTCGACGGCCCTCGAGCTGGACTGGATCGAGGACCTGGGCCTCGTCGAACGCGGCACGGCCGAGCAGCTGGTACGCACGGGCGACACGTCCGTCGGCGGCAGGCTGCCCGTGAACCCGTCGGGCGGGCTGGCCTGCTTCGGCGAGGCCGTCCCCGCCCAGGCGCTCGCCCAGGTGTGCGAGCTGACCTGGCAGCTGCGCGGCCAGGCCGAGGGCCGCCAGGTGGAGGGCGCCCGCGTGGGCATCACCGCCAACCAGGGGCTGTTCGGCCACGGATCCTCGGTGATCCTCAGCGCGTAGCCCCCGCCGCACGGCCAATGAGCGCGTGCCCACGGTTTCCCGTACGGAACCGTGGGCACGCGCTCATTGTGGGTAGGCCCGGCGGAGGCCTCTCACGCCTCCACGTTGCGCATCATCCGGTACCCCGCCCCGAACAACAGCACGCCGAGCACCGCGGGAACGGCCAGCAGGAGCACCGCGACCGGCGTGTCGACAAAGAAGCGGCCGACGGCCGGCCAGCCGCGCTGCCAGGTGATCAGCAGCGCCGCCACGGCCGCCACCAGCGCCAGGATCAGCGCCGCGGTGAACATCCCGTTGGCCCGCCACTTGAGGTAGACCACCCCGGCGAACACGCCGAGGGCGGCGAACGCCATGGTCACGAGCACCATCGAGAAGAACACGAGCGCCGGGCTGTCGGTGATCCGGTACACGACCGAGAGCACTTCCAGGTGGACGGTATAGCCGTCCGTGGCCCGCTCGATCTGCGCGAAGATCAGCACCAGCACGCCGTTGACGACCCCGGTGCACAGCGACGTCAGCGCCGTACCCAGGTAGAAGTCGCGGCGGGTGACGCCGAGCCCCATCGCGAACGGGAAGTGCTGGGTGGTGATCGACGCGAACATGGCGACCGAGAAGAAGAACAGCGTCGACCCGACTCCGTTGAACCCCTCGTCCGGGATCTCCACGCCCTGTGAACGGACGATGGCGAGGATCGCGGCATGCGCCCACGTCACCACGAGGACGATCGCCCACGGCATGGCGAACAGCATCCACTGCCTGCTGTTCATGCGGGTCACCGCGAGCGCCCGCGAGAACGCGACGTTGCGCAATCCCGCCGCCGCCTCCTGCCGGCCTATCGCCGCTTCTTGTGCGTTCATCATCTGCTGCCCCGTCCCGTGGGCGTTCGCCCCGTCGTCCGGCCGTGTTCCCGCTGTCCTGGTCCCGGCTGTCCTGGTTCCCGCTGTACTGGTCCCGGTGTTCATGACGCCTGCCGTCCTTCCGTCCCGGTGGCGCCGATCATCAACTGCTGCAGCGACGCCGGTGCGATGTCCACTCCCCGCTCCCGCGCCCGGGCCAGGTCGTCGTCGGTGAAGTCGCCCTGCAGCGTGACGCGCGCCTGCGTGCCCAGGGTTTCGCGCCGCAGCTCCGTGCGCCCCGCGGCGAGGTCGTCGATGTGCGCGGTCCCGCCCGTCGCCACCACCGCTCTGCGTCGCAGGTTCTCGGCGCAGTCGTCGATGAGCACGCGGCCCCCGTCGATGAGCACCACGTGCTCGAGAAGGTTGGCGACCTCGTCCACCAGGTGCGTCGAGAGCACGATGGTGCGCGGGTGGGCGGCGTAGTCGGCCAGCAGCTCGTCGTAGAACATCTGGCGGGCGACCACGTCGAGGCCCAGGTACGGCTCGTCGAACAGCGTCACCGGCGCCCGCGACGCCAGCCCGATGATGATGCCGAGCATCGAGTGCATCCCGCGCGACAGCTTCTTCACGCGCCGGCCAGTGGGCAGATCGAACTTGCCCAGCAGGTCGTCGGCGAAGCCCTGGTCCCACTGCGGAAGCAGATCCGCGGCGGAGGCCAGCACGTGCTTGACCTTGAACTCATCGGGGTAGCGCTGGCTCTCCTTCACGAAGCACATCGACGACATGGCGTCGCGGTCCTCGAACGGCGCACGACCGAAGACGTCGACGCTGCCCGAGGACGGCTTCGCATGGCCGGTGATGATCTGCATCGCGGTGGTCTTGCCGGCGCCGTTGCGGCCGAGCACGCCGCAGATGGTGTTCTCCTGGATGGCGAACGAGACGCCGTCCAGCGCGGTGACGTCGCGGTAGGTCTTGCCCAGACCCGCCACGCTGATCGCTGTGGTCATGACTGCTCCTCAGTGGTTGCGGATTGGGCGGCGGCGAGGGCGTCGCGCGCGGTGTCGCCTTTTTCGAGCTGGGTGACGAGCCGGGCGATGTCGGCGGCGGAGATGCCGAGCTTGCGGGCCTCCTCCACGGCCGGCGCGAGGTAGCGGGCGACGAAGTCCTCCCGGCGGCGGAAGCGCAGCTTCTCGCGCGCCCCCGGGCTGACGAACATGCCGATGCCGCGCCGCTTGTACACCGTGCCGTCTGCGACGAGCGTGCCCAGGCCCTTCGCGGCGGTGGCCGGGTTGATGCGGTGGAACATGGCCAGCTCGTTGCTGGAGGGCACCTGCGCGTCCTCGTCCAGCGAGCCGTCGATGATCGAGTTCTCGATCTGCTCGGCGATCTGCTGGAAGATCGGCTTGTCCGACGTCAGCATGACCGCGCCCCCGTGCTCGCACCGCGGACCGGCCGGCGGTGCGCGACGGCGCACCCCCCGCTCCGGCCCTTTGGTTCGTTACTCATGTAATGAACCATAGCGCTACCGAACCGATGAGGCAAGGGTTGCGACGCGAAGCGGCCCCGCGGACCACGGCTGACGTGGTCGACGGGGCCGCTGGGAGATGCCGCCCGGTCTGCGCCGGGCGTGCCTCCGCTGCTACTTCACCTCGGAGCGCATGATCGCCCGCACCCCGATGGCCAGCGGGATCACCAGCCAGATCACGCCGGACACCCCCAGCGTCGCCCAATCTCCGGCCGGGCCCGACTCGTACATCCGGTTGAGCGAGTAGTTGAAGTCCACCCACGGCTGCAGGTCCGCGAACCACTCCTGCGCGCCGGCGAGCGCACCGAACACCCCGGGGACCACGAACGAGTACACGAAGTACCCGACGATGGCGGCCGGCGAGTTGCGGATGAGCACGCCCAGCATGAAGCCGACCATCAGGCCCAGCACGTTGATGATCACGATGCGCGCCACATCGACGGCGGACACGTCCCACGTCATGCCCGCGCCGCGGATGAGCGACCCGATCACGTTGCCGAGCGCGCCGATGCCCAGCGCCAGCAGCATCGACACCGCGCCGACGACCACCGAGGTGATGGCCTTGGCCCCGATGACGCGCCCACGGTCCGGCACCAGGGTAAAGGTGGTCAGCCCCGTGCGCTGGCTCCACTCGCTGGTCACCGACAGGATGGCCATGACCGGTAGCAGCACTGCCATGGGCACGCCGATGGCCGTGGCGAATGCGCCGTAGTTGATCTCGTCGGCGTCGATGAACGCGATCACCGCGATCGTCGCCACCAGGGCGAGCACCCCGATGCTGGCCATCAGCCAGAAGCCGGAGCGGGTGTCGAACATCTTGCGCGCCTCGACCCTGACGAGGCGGCTCATCGGGACCGTCGGCGCGCTGCCGTCGATGGTGATGGCGGGTGCCCCGGCGGCGCCCACGGTGCCTGCGGTGGTGCTCATGCCTGTGCTCCTACTGTCTGGGCGGGCGCAGCGGCGGACGCGCTGCCCTCACGCTGCGATTCGTTGGTGAGCTGCAGGAACATCTCCTCGAGCCCGGCGGACTCGGCGGGGCGCAGCTCGATCAGCGGAATACCCGCCGCCGCGGCCACCTTGCCCACCTGCTCGGGCGCGGCCTCCGTGGTGAGGCCGCCGCCGGAGCGCGGCGTGGAGGTGATGCCCGCGGCACTGAGCGCCACCGACAGCGCGGTGTCGTCGCCGGCCCTGACCAGCGCCCCCGACGCCTGCAGCAGCTCATCCTTGGTGCCCTGCGCGATGATCTTCCCCTGGCCGATGACGATGATCTCGTCGGCGATCACCTCGATCTCGTGCAGCAGGTGCGAGGAGAGCAGCACCGTGCCGCCCCTGTCCGCATATCCGCGCAGCAGGGTGCGCATCCAGTGGATGCCGGCCGGGTCGAGGCCGTTCGCCGGCTCGTCCAGGATGAGGATCTGGGGGTCGCCCAGCAGCGCGTTCGCGATGCCGAGTCGCTGGCGCATGCCCAGCGAGTAGTTGCGGACGCGGCGCTTGGACTCCTCGGGGGTGAGGCTCACCAGGTGCAGCATCTCGTCCACCCGCGACATGGGCAGGCCCATCGTCATGGCGCTGAGCGTGAGGATCTCGCGGCCGGTGCGCCCGGCGTGCTGCGCCGACGCGTCCAGCAGCACGCCCACCTGCGTCCCCGGGTTGGGCACGCGGCCGAACTCGACGCCCGACACCGTGGCCGAACCGCTGCCGGCCGGGGTGAGCCCGGCGATGATGCGCATCGTCGTGGACTTGCCTGCGCCGTTCGGCCCCAGGAAGCCGGTGACCATGCCCGGCTTGCAGGTGAACGAGACGTCGTCGACGGCGGTGAAAGCCCCGTACGTCTTCGTAAGGTTCTCAACGGTGATCATGGTGACCACTCTGCCGCCCGCGGGCGCCCGCGCACATCGGTCTACAGCCTGATTCTGTGCAGCCGAAAGTATGAGATCGCTCAGGGGGAAGTAGGGGATGTCCCCCGGGTTTCCCGGGCCTCGGGACGGCACGCGCGCCCGCGACGCGCAATAATCGACCATGTCGGCGCCCACGCGCCGGCCCGACGCGGAGGGGAGGAGCAACGTTGCTCGTCTACGTGCTCGCGCTGCTCACCGCCGTCGCCAACGCGACGGCCTCGGTGCTGCAACGGGCGGCCAACCGCAAGCGCCCCGCCGACGAGCTTTTCCATCCGCGCCTGATCATCCGGGTACTGCGCGAGCCGCTCTGGTTCGCCGGCATCGCCGCGCTGATCATCAGCTTCTTCCTGCTGGCCGGGGCGCTGGGCAGCGGCCCAATCTCCATCGTCGAACCGCTGGTGGTCCTCACCCTGCCGCTGACCCTGGTGATCGCCGACCTCACCTTCGGGCGCCACACGCGGCCCGCCGAGTGGGGTGCCGCGGCGGCCATCACCGTGGGCCTGGTGGGGGTTCTGTTCTTCCTCGCCCCGGAGGCCGGCCCCGGGGAACCGATCCCCGCATCCACGTGGGCATGGGGCCTCGGCGCCGCGGCGGTGTGCATCGCGGTGCTCGTGGTGGTGGCCGCCCGCTCCGCCGTCGGTTCGATGGCCCGGCCCGCCCTGCTGGGAGTCGCCACCGGAGTCGGTTTCGGAACCAACGCGGCGCTGATCAAGGCGATGACGGCCGCATTCAACCACGGCGGCCTGCCGGAGCTGGTCACCACGTGGCAGACGTACGGGGTCATCGTCTGCGGCGCGCTGGCGTTCTTCCTTCTGCAGGCGGCCCTGGGTTCCGGCCCGCTCATCGCGGCGCAGCCCGGGCTCACGGGCGCCGAGCCGATCGTGTCTATCCTCTGGGGGACCATCGTCTTCGGGGAGCATGTGCGCGGCGGGTTGTTCTACATCGGCACCGGCATCTCGGCCGCGGTCATGGCCGCCGGCATCTTCGCGCTCACCATGGCGTTCACCGCGGCCGTCGAGCCGGAGGGCATCGCCGCGGCGATCTCCGACGACCGGACGGCGACGCGCCGCCTGCACTCCGCACCCGATCCGCACGGCGCCTTCGGGCTGTGCGACGACCTCTTCCGGGACGACGACCTGCTCCCGGACCACCAGCAGATCCCCGACGACGAACCCGCCCCGGACGATGAGCACGCACCCGCGGTCAGGCCCGTCGACGAGGCCGGGAACCGTCAGGTCCCGGGGAAGCGGCGCGGCGCGGGCAACCGGCACCGGCCGGAACTCGAACCGGACTGACCGCCCGGGCCCTGCGCAGTGCTGGTCTACCTGCTCGCGATCCTCACCGCTGCGGTGAACGCCGCCGCGTCGGTCCTGCAGCGCGCCGCCAATCGCAAGCGTCCGCCCGACGAGCTCTTCCACCCGCGGTTGATCGTCCGCATCCTGCGCGAGCCGCTGTGGTTCGCGGGGCTCGCGGCGATGATCGCCAGCTTCGTGCTCATGGCGGCGGCCCTGGCCAGCGGGCCGATCGTCGTAGTCGAACCGCTGCTCATGCTGGACCTGCCGTTCACCCTGGTCATCGCGCGGGTGTTCTTCGGCCGCCGCACCCGGGCGGACGAATGGCGGGCGGTCGCCGCGATCACCCTCGGCCTGGCAGCGCTCCTGTTGCTCCTGGCCCCGACGGGCGGCGACGCGGCGGACGTGCCGGGGCGCACGTGGATCATCGGGCTCGGGGCGTCGGCCGCCGTCGTGGTCGTCTTCGCGGCGCTGGGCGCCCGCGCGCCCGTCGGATCGCTCGCCCGGCCCGCGCTGCTGAGTTTGGCCGCCGGCACCGGCTTCGGCGTGACGACGGTGCTCACCAAGGCGTTCACCACGGAGATCGTCGACGGGGGCCTGGCCGGGGCGTTCACGACGTGGCCCGTCTACGGCCTGCTGGTGGCCGGCGCGATCGCGTTCTTCCTGCTGCAGGTCACGTTCGGCTCGGGCCCGCTGATCGCCGCCCAGCCGGGGCTGACGGGCACCGAGCCGGTGGTGGCGATGATCTGGGGCGTCGTCGTGTTCGGGGAGAACGTGCGCGGCGGGTGGTATGCCGTGCTCGCGGTGCCGGCGGTGGCGCTCATCGCGGTCGGGGTGGGGGTGCTGGCCCGCTCGTTCGCCGCCGCGGGTGCGCGTGACTGATCAGGCCCCGGCCGCGTGTGCTCCGAGGGGTCCGACGCGCAGTCCCTGCGCGCGGCAGGCGCCGACGATGCGGGGCAGCGCGGCCAGCGTCGCCCGCCACGAGCCGGGCTGCGCGTAGGCGTCGGTGTCGTGCAGCAGGATCGTGGCGCCGCCGCGCAGGCCGGGTCCCACCACGCGCAGCACGTCGCCGGCGGTGACACCCGCCGTCCAGTCCTTCGCCCACACCGACCACAGCACCGGGGTCAGCCGGGCGCGCCGCGCGGCGAGCACCCCCTGCCCGGTCAGCACCCCGTAGGGCGGGCGGTACCAGCGCGGCGGGCGCCCCGTCACATCCGAGATCAGGTCGCGGGCCGCCCGCAGCTCGGCGCCGACGGGGCCGGGCCGCAGCAGCTGGTTGCGGTGGCACCACCCGTGGCAGGCGATCTCGTGCCCGCGCTGCGCGGCCTCCCGCGCCACCCGCGGATGCCTGCGCACCTGCTCGCCGACGCAGAAGAACGTGGCCCGCACGCCCAGTGCGTCCAGCGCGTCGAGGAAGTACGGGGTGGACGCCGAGTCGGGGCCGTCGTCGAAGGTCAGCGCCACGTGATCGGCGGCGCCGGGCCCGCACAGCGACGGCGCGATCGCCCTGCGCACCGGCGGCAGCCACGTGCCCGCGGGCAGGACGTGCGCGGCGGCCACGGCGCCGAGCACCCGTCCGGTGACCCGCGCTCCGGCCATGCGCCCCATGCCCGAAGCCTAGGCTCGAAAGCATGCAGGGGCAGCGGATTCTGCTGGTCTCGGCGGGCATGGGCGCCGGGCACGACCAGTGCGCCCGCGAGCTGGCCCGCCGGTTCACCGAGCGCGGCGCTGAGGTCCGCGTCGTCGACCTGCTGGCCCTGCTTCCGCTGCGCCTGGGGTCCGCGCTGCGCGGGTTCTACGGCGGCATGCTCGCGCACGCGCCGTGGCTGTACTCGGCGATCTACCGGGTGTTCATGGCGGACCACCGGGACGCGTCCGCCGGGCGCCGCGGAGTGTCGCGGTCGCGCCCGATGGCGATGCTCGGCGCCCGGGCGCTGGCGCCCGTCGTCGACGATTTCGCCCCCACCGCCGTCGTTTCGACGTTCCACCTGGCAGGCCAGGCCGTCGGCGAGCTCCGGCGATGCGACGGACACGACTATCCGTCGGTCGTCGTGATCACCGAGATGGTGGCGCACGCGATGTGGCTCGGCGGCGGCGCGGACCTGTACTGCTGCATCTCGGAGCCCATCGCGCGCCAGGTGCACGCGGCGACGGGGGCGGACGCGATCGGCCCCGGCCCCCTCATCGACCCGCGGTTCCGCCGACCGTCCGGCCGGGAAGCGGCTGCGGCGGAGCCGAACGCCCAGAGCGCGGTGCTGGTCTCCACCGGATCGTGGGGCATCGGCGACATCCTCGAGACGGTCGCCGCCCTGGCCGCCGTCCCCGGGATCCGGCCGGTCGCCCTGTGCGGGCGCAACGCGCGGCTGCACCGGCGGGTCGCCGCCCTTCCGGGCGCGACTGCGCTGGGCTGGCGCGACGACATGCCCGCGCTGCTCGCCGGCGCGGCCGTCGTCGTCGACAACGCGGGCGGGTCGATGTGCATGGAGGCCCTCGCCGCCGGCGTCCCCGTCGTCGAATACCGCCCCATCGCCGGCCACGGCGTGCCGGTGGCGCGCGCACTCGTCGAGCACGGGCTGGTCACGGGCGCCGACGACGCGGCCGCGCTGGTCCGGGCGGTCGACGCGCTGCGCCGGCCCGGCCCGCGGCGCTCCGCGCAGGTCGAGCGCGGCGCGGCGCTGTTCCGCGCCGACCCCGCCGCGGAGATCGCCCGGTGGCTGGCGCGCCGCGCGGGTTGAACACTCGGCAAGTCGACCACTGCGCAGGTCGAGCACAGTGCTCGCACCCCCGTCGGCCGCCGACCACCTACTCTTGCCTCGTGGACCCCGCCGACTACCAGCCGCCGCTCACCGTGTGGGGGCACGTCTGGCGGACGCTGCTGGCACTGGCGATCTCCGCGCTCGCGTGGTCGCAACTGGCCGGCTGGCAGTGGGAGCACGCGCGCTGGTGGTTCTTCCTGGACCTGGGTCTGGGGCTCGGCCTGTTGATCCTCGGCTTCACCCGCCGCCGGTTCCCGGTCGCCGTCACCGCGGTGACGGCGGTCCTGGCGGCGCCGTCCGCGTTCGCCGGCGGCGCGGCCACGCTCACGCTCGCGTCGCTGTCCACCCGCCGCCGGTGGCGCGAGATCCTGCCCATCAGCGCGGTGTCGCTGGCATCGGGGATCGTCGTCGAATACGCCAACCCCACCACCGACGATGACTGGCGTGTCATCGTCCCGCTGTCCGCGGCGTTCGTCGGCATCACGGTGGCGTTCGGCCTCTTCATCGGCTCGCGCCGCGAACTGCTCGCCACGCTCCGCGAGCGCGCCGAGCGCGCCGAGACGGAGCAGTCGCTGCGGGTGCGGCAGGCCCAGATCGCCGAGCGCGCGCGGATCGCTCGCGAGATGCACGACGTCCTGGCCCACCGGATCTCCCTGCTCACCCTGCACGCGGGCGCGCTGGCCTACCGCGACGACCTCGACCCGCACGAGGTGCGCAAGGCGGCCGGGATCATCCAGGACACCTCCCACCAGGCGCTTGTCGAGCTGCGCGAGGTACTCGGCGTGCTGCGCGAGGGCCCCGGCGACGCGCTGCCCGAGCTGCCGCAGCCCGACGCCGACGACCTGCCCGAGCTCATCGCGGAGGCGCGCGCCGCCGGGCTGCGCATCCGCTACGAGGACACGCACTGGCCCAGCGCCATCCCGATCGCGACCGGGCGCACGCTCTACCGGATCGCCCAGGAGGGGATCACCAACGCCCGCAAGCACGCGCGCGACACGCTCGTCACCGTCGTGCTCACCGGGTCCCCGCGCAGCGGACTGACACTGCGCGTGGACAACCCGCTGCGCGTCGGCACCGATCCGCACCGGGCGCCCGAGTCGGGGCTGGGACTGGTGGGCATCGCCGAGCGCGTCGAGCTGGCCGGCGGACGCCTGACGCACCGCGTCGCCCCCGGACGCCACTTCGTATTGGAGGCCTGGCTACCGTGGCCGTCATGACGATCCGCGTGCTCATCGCCGACGACGACGCCCTGGTGCGGGCCGGGCTCGCAATGATCCTGGGCGGAGCGGCCGACGTGACCGTGGCCGGCGAGGCGGACGACGGCGCCCACGCCTGCCGGGTCATCGAGGAGTCCGCGGCCGGCGCCGAGCCGGTGGACGTGGTGCTGATGGACATCCGCATGCCGGTGCTCGACGGCATCTCCGCCACCGCGCGCATCGCGGCGATGTCGCGGCCGCCGAAGGTGATCGTGCTGACCACCTTCGACGCCGACGACTACGTGGTGCGGGCCCTCGCGGCCGGCGCGCACGGGTTCCTGCTCAAGGACACCGCGCCGCCCGCCATCGTCGACGCGGTGCGCAAGGTGCACGCCGGCGAGCCGATGCTCTCGCCCACCGTCACCGCGCGGCTGATCCGGCAGGTCGCCGAGTCCGCCCCAGACGGCCGCGCACTGGCCGCCCGCAAACGCACGGCGGCGCTGACCGGCCGGGAGCGCGACGTCGCGATCGCCGTGGGGCACGGGCACTCCAACGCGGAGATCGCCGAGAACCTGCACATGAGCCTGGCCACCGTGAAGGCGCACATCGCGCACTGTTTCGCCAAGCTGGAGGCCACCAACAGGGTGCAGGTGGCCATCACCATGCACGACGCGGAACTGCTGTAGCGCGGCGGCGAGTTGGTGGTTCTCCGGTGCTAAAACCGCCGCGGGCCACCGAAAAACCACCAACTCGGCGGCCGGTCAGGAGCCGAAGGACGACCCCAGGCTGCCGGCGGGCACGGCAGGAGCGGTGGGCTCCGTCGACGGATCGCCGTTGAGGCCCGCGACGAGCTCCTTGACGGCCGCGGCATCGGCCTCGGGCGCCGTCCGGTTGGCCTCCAGCACGGTGAAGGTCACGTTGCCGGCCTTGAGCTCGGCCAGGTCCGATCCGGGCTCGGGCACCGCGTCGGACCGGCCCGGCCGCAGCTCGTAGGTGGTGTCGCCGGTCTTCTCGTAGCCGATCGCCGCCTGGGACACGTCCGACATCGGCGCGTACACATAGCCGTTCGGCTCCGTGGCTCCGTCGGCCAGCTTCGGGTAGTTGATGTTGAGCACGGTGCCCTCGGGGAACTGCGGGATACCGTCGGCCAGGATGCCGGTGACCAGGTTCGCGGTCTCGTCGAACGCGCCCGCGCCGTCGCGGCTGGTCGCCGTGCTCACCGCGATCGCCGGGATCCGGTACACGCCGGCCGCCACGACCGCCGCGCCCACCGTGCCCGAGTAGTTGGTGTCCGCACCGCTGTTGGTGCCCACGTTGGTGCCGGAGACGACGAGGTCCGGCGGGTTGTCCTTGAACACCTCGTTGAGCCCGAACATCAGCGAGCCCACGGGCGTCGCGCTCACCGCGTAGACGTCGGGGTCGTCGCTGGGGTGCGTGACCTCGATGCTGCCGGTGAACTCGAATCCGGCGCTCTGGCCGCTCTGGTTCTCGGCCGGGGCCACCATGGTCACGTCGTACCCGGCCTCCTTGAGCGCCTTGTACGTGGCCTGGATCCCGTCGGCGTTCCAGCCGTCGTCGTTGGTCAGCAGGATCCGCAGGGGACTCTGCTCGGCATCCGCGGCAAGGGAGGTGTCGATCTCGTAGGGCCCGGCCGCGGGTTCCGACGTCGCCGAGCAGCCGGCGGTGAGGGCCAGAGCCGACGTCGCCGCCAGGGCCGCGAGGATGTTCCGAGTACGCAATGCACGCCTTTCGTCACCAGTGATGTGTGACGCGGAACATAGCAACCTGGACGAGTGTTTCGTTAGCGGATCTCGCTCCATGGAATTCGGCGGCCGCCCCCGCGCCGAGTTGGTGGTTCTCCGGTGCTAAAGCCGCCGCGGGCCACCGAAAAACCACCAACTCGGCGGCCGGTCACTCGGCCGACGCGTACCCGCCCCGCCGGTGCTGCACCGCCACGACGGCCAGCCCGGCCACCAGCCACACCGCGCCCACCACCTGCGCGACGCCGTTGGCCTCCACCAGCACGACGAGGAGGATCGCCGAACCCAGCACGGGCGCCACCAGGTGCGAGACGACGCGGCGCGGGCCGCCCAGGCGCCGCACCCAGTAGTAGCCGATCACCGAGCCGTGCAGCAGCAGGAACGCGCACAGGGCGCCCACGCTCACCACCGAGACGAGGATGTCCAGCCCGTCGTCCGCCGAGGCCGCCCACACCGCGATGACCACGTTGAACGCCGCCGCGATGAGCACCCCCACGGCCGGTACCCCGGTGTGCCCGTCCACCTTGGCCAGGAAGGCCGGCAGCCGCTTGGCGCGCCCCATGTCCATGAGGATGCGCGACGCCGCCGCCTGGCCGACCATCGCGGAGAACGCCGCGCCCGCCGCCTTGGACACCGCCAGGGCCGTGGACAGCCAGCCCGCGATCCTGTCGTCGACGAGGCGGTAGTAGGCGTCGCCCTGCAGGTCCGGGTTCGCCGCGAGGAACTGCGGGGTCTCGGTGGTGATCAGCGCGGCCACGTACGTCTGCGCGGCGAACAGCAGACCCGCCGTCACCAGGCAGATGACGAGTGCGCGGGCCACCATGCGTGACGCCCCGATGGTCTCCTCGGCGAAGGTCGCGATGGCGTCGAATCCCAGGTAGGACAGCATCGCCACCGACACCGCGCCCAGCACCGCCGTCAGCGACAGCCCGCCCACGCCTGTGAGCGGCGAAAGCGGGTCGCGCACGGTGCCGTGCTCGGCGATCACCCGGACGCCGCCGGCCAGCACCATGGCCAGCACGATGCACTCGGCGGCGACCACCAGCGTGGCCACGCGTGCGGCGATCCGCACGCCGGCCAGGTTCAGGCCCGTCGTGAGCACCACGGCCATCGCCGTCCAGCCCCACGTGGGCACCGCGGGCAGGAACGAGTGCATCGCGATGCCCGTGAACAGGTAGGCCACCGAGGGGATCAGCAGGTAGTCCAGCATCACCATCCAGCCGCCCATGAAGCCGGTGCGCGGCCCGATCCCGGCGCTCGCGTAGGCGAACACCGACCCCGCGCGCGGCACCCGGCGCGACATCAGCGCGTACGAGTAGGCGGTGAACGCCATCGCGACCGTCGCCACCAGGTACACCAGCGGCACCGCGCCGTGGCTCTGCGCGTCGAGCGGGCCGAAGATGCTGACGGCCGCGGCGGGCCCGATGAACACCAGCCCGTAGACGACCAGCTCGAAGAAGTTGATGCGCCGGCGCAGCGTCGGGGTGCCGCCGGACGGTGCGTCCTCCGGCGCTGCGGCGGGGCGTTCCGCGAGGCTGTCCTGTTCGGTCATGGGGGTGTGCCGATCCTTCCGGGCCGGGCCCGAACGACCCGGAGAACTGTGGTGGTGCGAATGCACGGGGAAGCCGCGCTGCGCGACGACATGCGCGAGGGGACGGCGGGACCACGAGGAGGGGCGGGCGCCGCAGAGTCGACCGTCAGGCCGGCGGCTCGTGCGCGCTCGGCGGGGTCAGGCCGGACAGAGTGCGGAGGCCGACCGGCACTGGTCGATGTGGCGGCGGGAGACCAGCGCGACGCAGCAGTATCGGCTACTCATCCCGCTGCCTCCGTCCGCTTCGTGATCCGTGGGGCCACTGCGGGCCCCGGTGCGTGCGCGCGGTGTGCGCACCGCCCGACCTGCTCAGGATACGCACCGCGGCCACGCGCCCCTCACTCGGCGCGGGCGGACCTGCGCGCCACGTCGGGCTCCGTGGACGGTCCGGGCTCCCAGTGCGCGATCCACGGTCCCGTGCCCTCGCTCTGGTCGAGGATGCCGGCCTCCAGCCAGGTGTAGCGGTCGTCGAGCACCCCGCGTGCGAGGGCACGGTCGGACGCGTCGGTGTTGTGCCACAGCGCGTGCATCAGGTGCTCGGCCCTGCCGGCGGCCTGGCGGCAGAACGCGTCGGCCAACTCGTGGGCGCCACCGCCCTGCACCGGGTCGTCCTGACGCTGCGCCTCGGCCCGCACGCACGCCGCGGACATGGCGAACAGCTCGGCGCCGATGTCGACGATCCGCCCCAGGAAGGCCTGCCGGTTCTCCATGCCCGCCTGCCAGCGCGCCATCCCGTAGAAGGTGTTGCGCGCGAGCTTGCGCGCCGATCGCTCGATGAAACGCAGGTGCCCGGCCAGCTCGCCGAACTCGGCGTACCCGCCGGGCACATCGCCGCGGCCGGCCACCAGCGTGGGCAGCCACCGGGCATAGAATTCGCTGGCTCCGGCCGCGGCCTTCGCCTTGCCCTGCAGATCGGACTTCGGGTCGGCCAGCGCGCCCGCGGCGGAGAGGTGCGCGTCCACCGCCTCGCGGGCGATCAGCAGCCGCATGATCTCGCTGGAGCCCTCGAAGATGCGGTTGATGCGCAGGTCGCGCACCAGTTGCTCGACGGGCACCGCGCGCTCGCCGCGGTCGCGCAGCGACGACGCAGTCTCGTACCCGCGCCCGCCCCTGATCTGCAGGAGCATGTCCGCCAGCTCGCAGACCTGCTCGCTGGACCAGAGCTTGCCCAGCGCCGCCTCGATGCGGATGTCGTTGCGCCCCTCGTCGGCCATCTGCCCGGCCAACTCCACCACGGACTCGAGAGCGTACGTGGTGGCGGCGATGCGGGCGATCATCGTGGCGACGGCCTCGTGCTCGCCCACCGGCTTGCCCCATTGCACGCGCTCGCGCGACCATTCGCGCGCGATCTTCAGGCACCACTTGCCGCTGCCGGCCGCCATGGCGGGGATCGCGAGTCGGCCGGCGTTGAGGGTGGTCAGAGCGATCTTGAGCCCGTCGCCCTCGCGCCCGATGAGATTCTCGCGCGGCACCCGCACCTTGTGCAGCCGGGTGACGCCGTTCTCGATGCCGCGCAGGCCCATGAACCTGTTGCGGCGCTCGACGGTGATCCCCTCCGACGCCGCCTCGACGACGAACGCCGACACCCCGCCCCGGTGGTGCGCGCCGGACGCGTCGTCCCATTCCGGCACGCGCGCCATCACCACGAGCAGGTCCGCGATCACCCCGTTGGTGGTCCACAGCTTGACGCCGTCGAGCTCGTAGGCGGCGCCGTCGTCGACGGGGGTGGCCGTGGAGGCCAGACGCGCCGGGTCCGAGCCGACGTCCGGCTCGGTGAGCAGGAACGCCGACACCTCGCCGCGGGCGCAGCGGGGCAGGTACTCGTCCTTCTGCGCGTCGCTGCCGGCCAGCTTGAGCGGCTCGGGCACGCCGATGGACTGGTGCGCGGACAGCAGCGCGCCGATGCTCGGGTGCACCGAGGCCACCAGCGTCAGCACCCGGTTGTAGGCCACCTGCGACAGACCCATGCCGCCGTGTGCGCGGTCGATCTTGAGCCCGAATGCGCCCGCCTCCGCCAGCATGCGCACGTACTCGTCGGGGATCCGCGCCTCCGCCTCGATGCGCTGGCCGTCCATCTGCTCGCACACGCCGCGCAGCGTCCGCAGGTATTCGTCGGTGCGGGCGACGTCTTCCGCGGGCGGACGCGGGAACGGGTGCACCAGCTCCAGCGGGAACCGCCCCAGGAACATCTCCTTGGCGAACGACGGCTTGTCCCAGCCGCCCTCGCGCGCCTGCTCGGCGACCTCGCGCGCCTCCTCCGCGGTCACCGTCGGCCGCTTGTCGCCGTCGGTCGCACCTCCCGTATCCCCCGCCGCGCGTGCCGTGGTCCCGCTCATCGCCAGCCTCCTCGCGTCAGTGCTCACCTCCGGTCTACCCGGTGCACGTCGCGTTCATGCGCGATTGCGGCCGCGCCGCCCCGCGCCCGGCCGTCCCTGCACCGAGTTGGCGGTTCCCGGGTGCTCCACGGCGCTCGCGGCACCGGAAAACCACCAACTCGGCGCCCTCAGGCCTGGCGTTCCCGCGGCCGCCACACCGCCGCCAGCGCCAGGGTGACCACCGCCAGCCCCACCATCACCGGAACCATCACGCCCCAGTGCTCCTGCGTCGCCCCGGGCCCGAACACCACGCCGATCACCGCCGTCGCCGAGATGGCGCCCAGGTACCGCGAGGTCTGCAGGATGCCGGCCGCCACCCCGCTGTCCTCGGGCCGCGCCGAGGCGTACATGCCCTGGTTGGCGGCGATGCTGACGATGCAATATGGGATGCCGGTGAGCGCCAGGAGCACCGCGACGACGGCCCCGGCGATGGACAGCGTGAGCAGCCACAGCAGCCCGGCCGCCGCGACCAGCGACGCCGACCCCACCAGCATCACCGTCCGCACCCCCCACCGGTCGATGGCGCGCGCCGCGAACGGGGTGCCCACCACCGAGACGGCGGCCAGCGGCAGCATGAGCAGCCCGACGACCGCAGGGCTGTAGCCGCCGGACTGCTGCAGGAGTTCGGGGAGCCCGTAGAACGCGCAGTAGTACACCCCGTTGAACACCGCGAACGCCGCGTACACGAGGATCAGGGGCCGGTTGCGGCCGAGCATCCGCAGGTCCAGGAACGGCGTGGGGCACCGCAGCTCACGCCACCCGAACGCCGCCATCGACACCAGCGCGCCCGCCGCGAGCCACCAGGTGGCCCCCGGGATCGCGCCGAGCACCGCGGTGAGCGCGCACACCAGCATGGCCGTGAACAGCACGATGCCGGGAACGTCGGATTCGATGACGATCGTCCGGAGCGGCTTGCGCTCGCGCGGCGGGTCGGCGGGCGTCAGCCACAGCACCCCGGCCGCCGCGGCCAGCCCCAGCGGCACGTTGACGAAGAACAGCGCGGGCCAGCCGAACACGCCCACCAGCACCCCGCCGAGCACCGGCCCCACGGCCGCGCCCGCAGTGTTGGCCATCTGGATCATGCCCAGCGGCCGGGTGGAGCTCACCTGCGCCCGGGCCGTCAGCGCGCCCACCATGGCGACGGCACTGGGGTAGGCGGTGGCCGTGCCGAGCGCCATGAACACCCGCGCCACGCACACCAGCGCGAAGCTCGGCGCGAACGTCGCCAGGGCGCAGGTGACCACTACCAGCGCCATGCCGGTGATGAACAGCCGCTTGGCCCCGAAGCGGTCGGCGAAGCGCCCCATCACCGGCTGCATCGCCGCCGAGCACAGGTAGAACGAGGTGATCACCCAGGTGACGGTGGCTATGTCGAGGGCGAAGTGCCGCTGGAAGTCGACGAGGGCCACGGCGATCATCGACGAGTTGAGCGGGTTCAGCACCGTGCCCAGGCAGAGCGCGGCGACGCTGGGGCCGAGGCGCCGCGGGCCCGGGCTGCTCGTGCCGGGGCTGCCGGAACCCCTCCGGCCGGTTGTGTTCACGATCGCACCAGCATAGGCGGGCCCTGGCCCGCACCTGCCGCGCCGCACCCGCATCCGTGAACCGCCCGCGCACTGCTCGCTGCTCTGCGACGCTGGAGGGCGGCACGCTCGCAACCTGGAGGCGCGGATGCGGATCGCACTGTTCATCGCCTGCTTCAACGACGTGATGTATCCGCGGACGGGCAAGGCGATGGTGCGCCTTCTGCGCCGCCTGGGCCACGAGGTGGTGTTCCCGCGCGGGCAGACGTGCTGCGGTCAGATGCACTTCAACACCGGCTACCAGGACGACTGCATCCCGCTGGCCGAGCATTTCTGCGACGTGTTCGACGGCTACGACGTGGTGCTCGCCGCGTCGGGCTCGTGCGCGTCGATGGTCGAGGAGTACTACCCGACGCTGGCGGACCGGGCGGGCTCGCAGCGCCTGCACCGCCGGGTGGACTCCGTGGGCGCGCGCCTCTTCGAGCTGTCCGAGCTGCTGGTGGACGTGCTGGGCGTGACGGACACGGGCTCGTACTTCCCGCACCGCGTCACCTACCACCCCACCTGTCACACGCTGCGGATGCTGCGCGTGGGCGACAAGCCCACGCAGCTTCTCCGCAACGTCGAGGGCATCGAGCTGGCCGAGCTGCCGGAGGCCGAGGAGTGCTGCGGGTTCGGCGGCACGTTCGCGATCAAGAACGCCGACACGTCCACGGCGATGGGCTCGGACAAGGTGGCCAACGCGATGCGCACCGGCGCCGAGGTGCTCACCGCGGCCGACAACTCCTGCCTCATGCACATCGGCGGCATGCTCTCGCGCGGCCGTTCGCCCATGCGCCCGCTGCACTACGCCGAGATCCTCGCCTCCACCCGCGAGGATCCGCTGGGCACCGGCGGCCCGGTGCGCGAGGTGGACCGGCCGACGCGGGAGTTCGCGCCGTGAATCCCGGTACCGCCGCCGGACGTTCCGCCACCAAACGCTCCGCCGCCGAAAGGACCGCCGCCGCCGGGGCCGTCGTGCCCCCGCAGCGCGAGCACCTGGGCATGCCGCCGTTTCCCGAGGCCGCGGCGCACGAGCTGCGCAACTCGCAGCAGCGCCACAACCTGCACAAGGCCACGCGCACCATCCGGGCCAAGCGGGACGCGCTGGTCGCCGAGCGCGACGACTGGGAGCAGCTGCGCCTGTCCGCCGAGGCGATCAAGAACGACACACTCGCCCACCTGGACGAGTACCTGCTGCAGTTCGAGGAGGCCGCCACCGCCGCCGGGGCCATCGTGCACTGGGCGCCGGACGCGGAGAGCGCCAACCGCATCGTCGCCCGGCTGGCGGTGGATGCCGGCGCAGACGAGGTGGTCAAGGCCAAGTCGATGACCACCGAGGAGATCGGCCTGGACCGGGCCCTGGCCGCCGCGGGCGTCGACGCCTACGAGAC